>CAYNVP010000010.1:0-27780 GCA_964400665.1 uncultured Pirellulales bacterium
AGGCGTATCTCTCGTCCATCTTGATGGTGGCCCATTCGAGAATCTGCACGGCCCGGTGTGTCTCAGTAACAATCGGCGTCATCAGGTGCGGTATGGTATTAAAGGCCGTCATCTCGACCATTTTTGGGTCGATTAGAATCATTTTGACCTCGTCCGGCCTGCGGGTAAGAAGTATGCCTGCGATGACGCTGTTGATGCAGATGCTTTTTCCGGAACCGGTGGTGCCCGCGATAAGCAGATGCGGCATAACCGTTAAATCTTCAACCAGGGCCTCGCCGGATGAATCCTTGCCCAAAAACAGCGGTATGGCCATACTATTTGGCCTGCTGCCCGCGAGGCGCAGCATATCCTTCATCCGCACACGCTCTTTCTCGCTGTTGGGCACTTCGACTCCAATTGTATGCCTGCCCGGCAGGGGCGCCACTACGCGAACAGCCCCGACGCCGAGCGCCCTGGCGATGTCGTTGGCCAATGAGCTTACCTGACTGACCTTGACGCCGGCGGCAAGCTGAAGCTCGAACATCGTTACCACCGGCCCCGTCTCAGCCGCCACGACATGCGCAGAGATGTCAAATTCGCTCAGCAAACTTTCCAGTGCGATGGCCTTGGCCTTGACGACCTTTTCCTGAACGGAGGCAAAGCTGTATGTCGGCTCATCGAGAAGGTCTATGGCCGGCAGCGAGTAATCATCGTAGCTCGGCGGCTCATAAGATTGCACCGTCTTTCGTGCGGCTGCCGGCTGCAAACCCCCTATTTTCACCGCAGAGACCGCAGGGATTACACTATCTTTTTTCTCTGCGTTCCCAGCATGCTTTACGGTAAAATCAACATCTGACGAAGTTCCAGCGACAAGCGTTTTGGGCATAAGTTTCTGCCTGGCACTTAGCCGACGCCAAATCTGGCCGAGCATCTTCGAATGTTCCCCGGTGGTCAGCCATCCTGGCGCAGCCAATCCCAGCGCTCTGCGAAGAACAAAGCCAACCCAGCCAAACACGACCGTAACCATCTGGTCGGCCAAAAGAATCATTCCGACCACCCAGGTGGCGCCAAGCAACAGCCAGGTGCCAAGCGCCGCGAAATGATTGCGCAGGAATTGTGCCGCTGCGACGCCGAGGATACCGCCGGAACCCATCGGGAAATCGAAAACGCCGTGCGGGAAAAAACTATAAAACGTTGTCGACGCAGCAGCCGTCACCAAAGCAAGACCGGCACATCGCAGAACCGGCTGCTCAATTTCCGCCTCAGCGACTTTGGCAATCGAAAAATACAGACAGGAAATAAGCACGACAAAAATCCCGGGGCCGACGTAATACAGCAGGTAGTACGCAAACATCGCGCCGGCCGCCCCGCACCAGTTGGCGGTCGGTTTGTTGTGAGGATATACAAATCTGCTTGGCCAATCACCTATATCAAAACTCAGACAACTGCAGAAAAGCACCAGCAGCACCGCCACTGTCAGGCACTGCAGGGCCTTTGTTTTCGCACGCCTGTCTTTAAGCCGACTCACAGTAATAACGTCCTATAAAAACAACGTTTATGAAAACAAACCGCTCTCACGCCGCAAAACGGTTACTCTTTTATCGGCAAGCCCCTCACTTTCTATTTATGATTTATGATTTATTATTCTCTATTAGGAAAATCATTATCAAGTCCAAAATCAGCGCCGTTTTGTTAAATAAAAAATAGAAAATAATAAATGGAAAATGAAAAAAGCCCCGCGGCGCATCCGTTCACCACAGGGCATAAAGACCTGTCTCTTATGACCCGGCTCTCGTCGTTCAGGTAACGAGTCACGAGCGACTAAAATGCTATCTCGGCTGAGTAGAGGGCCTCACCGGCTTGCTCATACTCTCCGGAGACGATGGGGCCTGGGGGATTCTGACCACCACTCCCAGCTTGCCAAGCTCATTGGCAACATCCGGCTGATTGGGATTAAGCTGGAAACTGCGAATGAAGTAATTCTTAGCCTGCTCTTGATTATTTTTGGCCAGATAATAGTAGCCGAGCTGGCGATTCACTGCTGGTGAGTTTGGCGCAAGCTTGAGGGCGTCCTGATAACATTTAATAGCATAGTCATCCAGCCCCTGTTTTTCGAATGCCGCACCCAGCGCCAGCATCTGCTCGGGTGACGACGCCGCCTGCGTCATATAATTATTGGCGGCCCATTCACCTTTCGACCTGTCACCCTTGTCGAACTGAAGCTTTACAAGGGCCGCCTGAGCATCACGCTGGGCCGGATTGAATCCTATGGCGACATTATAGTGCCACTCTGCCTTCGACCAGTCCCCTTCGGCGTGATACAACTGGCCCAGTTGGTAATGAGCGTCCGGATTCTCCCACTTTTTGGCAAGCTCCTGGTTCAGCTCGGCTTTGCGGATGTCGGAGGCGACTCTGACGTTCTGGTCGATCCCCGCTGAACCCGTGGTCCGACAGCCAACCACAACCAACGCGCAAAACATCACCGCCAAAACCATCGCTCGCATTTCAACTCTCATCCTGCGCCTCCTTTTTTAAACCACAAAGGAAGTGGTTTTCAACTTGCTTTTTTATATTTTCTATTTTCAATCATCCTACGTCTGGGCAATCGAGACGTCAATTGAAAATAGGAAATAGAAAATAAAAAATAAATTTGTGTCTTTTCGGTTTCATTCAAATATCCAGGAACTGCACTTCGAGGGCGTGGTCGCGGATGAAGTCGCGGCGCTGCTCGACGTCTTCGCCCATAAGGATGCTGAAGAGGCGGTCCGCCTCGCCCGCGTCGTCGAGCTGGACGGCGAGCAGCGTTCGGCTTGCCGGATTCATCGTCGTTTCCCAAAGCTGCTCGGCGTTCATCTCGCCCAGGCCCTTGAAACGCTTTATCTCGACCCCTTTGCCGCCTATTTTCCTAATACTGGCACATATTTCACCGAGTGAGGCCACGTCGAAACTGTCTTCGGCGTTGGCAAGATGGAATTTCGCGGCCAACGCCTCGCCGCTGACCGCCTTTTCTGCTTTAAGCAGGAAATCCTTCAGGTCCAGACCAAAGTCCTTCTTGAGTTTTTTCACCAGTTCGTTAATCCTGCCGACCTCGTGGAGTTCCTCGGCCACCACGGCCCCTTCGGGTTCAGCGCCCGCCTGGGTTTCGCCGCGGTCTTTTACAGACAGCTCATCTGCGCGTTTTTGGAAGTCATCCTCGTCGTGGAACATTTCGTCCTGACCTTCCCAGTGTATGCGGAACATCGGCAGCTGTTCCCCGTTGTAGTGCTTCCGGACAAATTCTTCGAATTTTATGCCGCGGCGATTCAAGACCGCGATGCACCTCTCCATATCCACCAGATTCTTGACTATTTCAACCAGCTTCTCTCCGGCTATCTTTTGTTCTTTGGCACCTTTTTTGCCCTTTGCAGCTTCGCTTTTGTGAAGCAAACCGTCCGGGGCTGCGTCCTTTATAGTAAGCTCTGTGCCCTGCAGGCCTCGGTCAATCAGACGCTTGTGCATCGCCGCCTCGGTGAGAACATAGTCCGATTTCTTCTGGCCCTTCGCACGGACCTCGTAGAGCGGGGGCTGGGCGATATAAATCATCTGCCGGGTGAACAAATCCTGCATTTGTCTGAAGAGGAACGTCAACAGCAACGTGCGTATGTGCGCTCCGTCGATGTCGGCATCGGTCATCAGGATGATTTTTCCGTATCTGCATTTTTCTATGTCGAACTCATCTGCTCCAATCCCCGTGCCGAGCGCACTTATTAGCGTGCGTATTTCCTCGTGTGCGAGGACCTTTTCGAGTCGGGCCTTTTCGACGTTGAGGATTTTGCCTTTCAAGGGCAGGATTGCCTGGATGTTTTTGTCCCGGCCGGCCTTGGCGGAGCCGCCTGCAGAGTCGCCTTCCACAACGAATATCTCCGTGCCATGCTTCTCTTTGCTGGCACAATCCCAGAGCTTGCCGGGCAGACTTGAGCTGCCAAGCGCCCCCTTGCGTCGGGTCAGCTCCCGGGCCTTTCTGGCCGCCTCCCGAGCCGCCGCCGCCTGGATGGCCTTGTTGAGAATTCGCTTTGCCTCGGCAGGGTGTTCCTCGATGTAGTGTCCGAGCTGCTCATTGACAACTGTTTCGACGAAGCTGCCCACCTCCGGATTGGTAAGGCGCACCTTGGTCTGGGCCTCGAAGTGCGGCTCGGAGAGCTTGACGGCCACTACGGCAGTAAGTCCTTCTCTGAAATCTTCGCCTGATGCGGCCTGGCCTTCTTTTAACAAATTGTTGGCCCTGGCGTAGTAGTTCATCGTTCTTGTCAGAGCGGTCTTGAAGCCCGACAGGTGTGTTCCCCCGTCGATGTTGCGAATGTTATTGGCAAAAACGAGGACGTTCTCAGCATATCCCGTATTATACTGCAGAGCCACCTCGCAGCTCATCATCGCCTGCCGGTCCTCCTTCGACAGAAAAACAACGTCTTTGTGGAGGACTTCCTTGCCTTCGTTGAGGTGTTTGATGAACGCACGGATGCCCTCGTCGAACTTTAAGACCTCTTTTTTGCTGACCCTTTCATCCTTGAAGGTAATCTGCAGGCCGGCATTAAGATACGCCATCTCGCGGATGCGCTTAATTAGCGCATCGAACTGAAATTCGGTATCGCCGAAAATCTCTTCGTCGGGCATAAAGGAGATTCGGGTTCCCTGTTTGGTGGTCGGGCCGACCTGGCGGACGCTGCCCTTGGCAAATCCTTTGCGGCACTCGAAGTGGTAATGGCTGCCTTCCCTGTAGACATCGGCTTCGAGCCACTCACTAAGGGCGTTGACGACGCTGACACCGACGCCGTGCAGACCGCCAGCGACTTTGTAGCTGTCCTTGTCGAATTTACCGCCTGCATGCAGCGTGCACAGGACTACCTCCAGGGCACTTTTTTTTGCTTCCTTATGCTCTTCGACCGGAATGCCGCGGCCGTTATCCTCGACGGTGCAACTTCCGTCAGCGTTAATTTCGACGAAAATTTTGTCGCAGAAACCGGCAAGCGCCTCGTCGATTGAGTTGTCGAGGACCTCGCAGACCAAATGGTGCAGGCCGCCGGTGCCGCGGTCGCCGATGTACATATCGGGTCGTTTGCGGACCGCCTCAAGCCCGCCCAATATCTTGATTTTGCTGGCGTCGTACTTATGGTCTTTCATATCCTGTATTCTCTACGAACCCCGGCCGGGGCTGAAGAGCAAGCCCTGCGAGACAACAAATCGACAGAACCTACTGTTGTCTCCGACGTTCTGCCTCACGGGGTGAGTACAACTTTTATGGCCCTAACCTTCGCGGCAGGGCAACTTTGGCGCAGATGTTCAACGAGCTGGTGGCTGCTGATACGCAACTCATACAAGTACGACGGCGAATCGGCCTCGACAGTAAGCAGGCCCCCCGACAGGTCGAGCACCCGGCAGTGCTGCACCAGCGCGGGAGGCAACAGTTGCGCCCACGCATCGCTTAGCCGGCTGGCCGCCTCGTAGCGCTTTGAAATACCGGCATGCCCCGCCTCCATCACATTGGCCAGAGCGTCGGCCAGCAAGGCGGGTTGCGCCTGGCGTCTAAATTGTGTTGTTGGTTCCATTTTGCCATCCCTGAAATGGAAATTACGATAGATTTATCGGCATCAGAACGTAGAGGAAATTAGTCCCCGCCTTTATAACTCCCGGCGTATCGGACTGACCCAGCTCCAATTCGAACTGTGGCTCCTTGATAGCGCGGATTGCGTCGGCCAGAAACTGCGGATTAAAGCCGATTTCGACCGGCTCGCCATTGTACTCGACGGCAACGTCCACCTCGGCGTCGCCTGTCTCCGGTGATTTGCCTGAGAAGACGAGCTTGTTTTTGCTTGCAGTCAACTTTATACCCCTCGACTCCTCACTGGTCAAAAGCGACGCCCGTCGGACCGCGCTAAGGGCAACCTCGGTCGGCAGCGTCAGCTTCTTCTGGTAATCCGAAGGTATTATGTCCTCGTACTTGGGGAAATTACCCTCGACGAGGTTGGAGTAGACGACTACGTTGCCGCAGGCGAACATTACCTGGCTGTCGACCAGATGGACAACAACCTTATCTTTCTCTCCTCCGGCGATTTTCTCAAGCAATGACATAGTTTTGGCCGGGACAATCGGCTTTGAAGCGACTGCCTTTTCGCTCGGATTGCTGGCCAAGCTGACGCGGGTGCGCGCCAGCCGGCGTCCGTCGGTAGCGACCAGTGTGAGTTTCTTTCCTTTTATTTCCCAAAGCACGCCGTTTATCGCGTAACGGGTGCTTTCTTTGGCTGTCGCAAACAACACCTGTGCAATGCCTGCTCGTAGGTTTTCGAGAAGCATTTCTACATCGGCTTTGCCGGAGAAAGAAGGTACCGGTGGATACTGAGAAGGTTCTTGGCCATAGATTGAAAAGTGGCTGTCGGCACCCTTGACCTCACAAAGCCCCTCGGCGGCCTGAAGCAACAGTGTTTCATCCGCACTTTCCCGCACAACAGCCGCCAGACGCGCCGCAGGCACTACTACCTGTCCTTCCTCCACAACATCGACTGCGGACAGAAGACAATTAGCTCCCACCTCAAGGTCTGTTCCGTATATCCGCACGCCTTCCTTTGCCGCGTCTATCTTGACGCATCGCAAAATCGGCTTGGGCGTCCGATCCGGCACTATAGAAGTTAACAGCGCAAGTGCCTGGCTAAGCCCTTCTCTATTAAACTGAACCTTCATTTATACACCCCTCTTTTCTTCGTCTGCCAGCCGCATATAGTATTTTTTGTGACACCCATTTTACTTAATGGTAGGTTACAGAAAAGTAACGGAAAAATCAAATGCCAAATATTAAATTAAACAATAAAAAATCACCATATGCCCAAATAAAGACACCCTCTAAAAACGGCAAGAAGGAAGGTTATTTCTAATAGGTAGAATTTATTTAGTATCAGTATTCGTAAGGAGCGTAATATCGTTGAGATTCAGAGGGGTGGCATTTATTAGTGTTTGTTATTGCCGTGGTTGTGCTCGTGGGTTGTTGTCCGGGGCTGTTGATAACCTGTTACGTTCGTAGTAACTAAATGGTATTGTAAGTCCACGATGGATTAACGCTTGACACAGAGTTGGGGGTTTACAATAGTTGTGCCGGCTGTTTTTAACAGAACTAATGGTCGGGCCTTGAGCCATTGTTAATTTCCATCATTTTATGTGCTATGTCTGCTATTCTTGTTCGTAGTGCCGCTGGTGCAATGACCTCGACCTGGTCTCCGTAGCCAAGTATCCACCAGGTTATCTCGCCAAGACCATCAACACGGAATTCGAGTGTTGCAGAACCATCGGCGTTACGGATGACCTTTTGTGTGCTGTGCCACAGAACTTCCGCTACATTGTTGGCGACTTTTGGGGCAAAGCGCAGGCGGACGTTATATATTCGGCCCTCGGGTATCATAGACCAGGCGCGTCCGATATAGTCGGCAAGGTCAAAGTTGTCACCGTCTACGAATGTGTCTTCGAGAATGCCCGCGTTTTGAATACGGTTAAGCTTGAACGTTCGGATGCTTTTGTGCACGGACGAGTGGCCGACGACATACCAGGCCCGCTGGTTATAAAACAAATGATATGGAGAGAGGTCGGAATCGATAGCGCCACCGTTGAAAAGCGAGTCATAGCGAATGCGAATCTTACGGCGTTGAGCGATAGCCGACTGCAGTGTGCTAAATATGCTGTCAAGGCCGGGTGATTTAGGAGTCGGCGCCTGGGGGCTGGCCTTGGCGGAGATTTTAGCAAGGGCATGTTCGCAGTATCGTCTGACCCGCGGAGGCAGGTTGCTTTCGATTTTCATCGAGGCCAGCAGCGCGGCGTTCTTGAACGGCAGCTGAATTTGTGCTCTCATTTTGTGAACCAGCAGCAGCAGCCCCAGAGCTTCCTGCAGATTGAGGTTAACAGGGGGCAGAAACTGCTCAGGGGCCAGTGTATAGCCATATTGTTCACCGGCGGATTTAGAGCGTGGGCGAAGAGGAGACAATTGAGGCCGGATGCCTATATTCTGCAACTCTTTGAGGTCGCGGAACAGGGTGCGCCGGCTGACGCCGAACATTCGCGAAAGCTCGGCGGCAGTATAACCCCTGCCCGCTTGCAGAGTGGTCAAAATCTGCACAACTCTGCTGACCCTGCTGGATTTCATAGCTCATCCCTCATTGATGTCGCCCGAAACGATACAAGTATAACGTTTTGGCCGGAGGCGGTCAATCCCTGCTGAAAAAAGACTCCCCTTCGACTCCGCTCAGGGCAAGCTGCGCCCCTTTTCCTGAAGGAAATGACATACAGGTTTTTCGCCCTAAAATGCGTTAAGAGCATTGACACAGGGGGCGAAAAAAGGTATAATACAGCTAAATTAGTCTGGCTACGGCTCGTAGTTTTCAGTTTCATTTTAACCATGTATAGGGCCTACGCCGAGACGGGTAAGGAAAATGTAATGAGGACACGATTAATATTGACAATCCTGCTTTTGGCGATAATCTTGTTTTCAACGGGTTGCGGCTTTTTTAATCAGCCCGGCAAGACGGCCCAGGAAGTGCACAGAGAGCACTTACGGATACTCCGTGTTAACAATCAGCAGATGATGTGGGATGTCGACCGTTTGCTGGGTTTCGACCAGCCCAGCAAGCTCACAGAGAGGAAGCTGCCCTAATCCGTGCCTTGTGACTCGGCCCTCGTGCCTCGTGTTTGACGGGCCACAAGACATGAGCAACGAAAGACGAAAGGATTCGTGCAATGCAGACGCTTATCGATTATTTCTGGCGCGTTGCCCACTATGAATGGTGGATCGTTGCCGTTGAGCTTCTGTTTATCGGGGTGGTTGTTTACTGGGCGGTGGATTTTCTCGAGGGAACCCGCGGCGAGCGATTGTTTCGCGGTGTTGTATATGTCCTTATTGCCGGCGTATTAATCCTCAACCTCATTTCCGAGCGGTATCGCTTCGAGCGGCTGGAGTATCTTTACAAGGGCTTTCTTATCGCGGTGCTTATAATCGCGGTTGCCGCATTTCAGCCCGAAATCAGGCGAGCACTGATGCGCCTGGGCCAGCCCACATTTATGGTTGGTTCCTCTCGACATATTGTCCGGACGGTCGAGGAGATAGTTGCTGCGGTAACGGAACTGTCCGCCGCTAAAGTAGGCGCAATTATCGTCGTTGAGAGGAGGGTGGCGCTTGGGGAATTTATCGAGACGGGAGTCCGGCTGGACTCAAATGTTTCGGCAGAGCTGCTTAAGACCATATTTTATCCGGGTACGGCTTTACACGATATGGCGGCAGTCATAAGAGGCGACCGTGTAGTAGCTGCCGGCGTTCAGTTGCCGCTGGCGGAGCCGGGTTCCGTCGATGGCGTTCAATTGGGGTCGCGGCATCGCGCAGCCATAGGGATATCCGCCAGCTCGGATGCCCTCTGTATAGTTGTAAGCGAGGAGACGGGTATCATCTCATTGGCGGCCGATGGCAAGCTTACGCGCGAAGTTACCGCCGATACGCTGAGAAATCGGTTGATGCAGACCATCAAGGAAGGGCCGGGTTTCGACACGCCGGGGCTGGCCGGCATGGTTGACAAGTTCCGCAGGCACAGGGTATGACGCGATGATGAGGCAGCTTAATTTGAGCAAAATTCTTGTTGTCGTTATCCTCACCGTGCTTAT
Organism: uncultured Pirellulales bacterium; assembly: GCA_964400665.1. Lineage (GTDB taxonomy): Bacteria > Planctomycetota > Phycisphaerae > Sedimentisphaerales > Anaerobacaceae > Fen-1362. Next base: position 9,643 of record CAYNVP010000010.1, read on the forward strand.
ATGGGTCTGGGCGGACCTTGCGCTCGACGAGGAGTTTACTATCTCAAACGCGAGAATTAGCGTCGCCAAATCCATAAATCCGTCGCTTTGGGTGACATTCGACGGCCGGCCGGCCGTTTCGCTGGAAAAGGTGGTTTTTAAGGGTACGGCCCGCAAAATTGCTGATGCCCGCCAGCGGATAAACCAGGGCAAATTTATCCCCGAGTTTTACTTTGATCCGGAGCATGAGAGGATGACCGCGACGGGCGAGCACGCGTTCAACGTGGTCGGTTTCTTGAAAGGCGCCGACAAGGTGATGCAGCTTGGCCTTACCGTCACCTCTGCTGACCCGAACCGGCTGACGGTAAGAATAGTCGAGCTGCAGAAAAAGCAATTGGCCGTCAGGTGTTTTGATGATAGTCAAAATCCTTTGAAGGCGGCCAGCATAGAACCGGCACAGGTGGAGGCGTATGTGCCGGTTGAACGCGAGGGAGCGGCGCTGGAGGCCAAAGTGGTGCTCAGCAGGAGGGAAATCGAGCAGGCGCGGCTGGCCGCGGTAGAGAAGAAACCCTTTGTGGAGCTGACGCCCGGCCAGACCAGAGAGGTGCCATCCAGCGTCAAAATTACTTTGCCCAAGGAGCAGCAGCGCCTGCAGGAATACCTGATAACCAACGTTCGACTTGGTTTTTCGCTCAGCTCAAATTTGCAGGGCAAATACAAGGTCGAGCTAATCAAACCCGAAGGGGTGATGGGGACCGTCGCAATCAGGGCCACCCCCGAAGCCAAGCGGGCCTACGATAATATGCGATATCAGGTCATTCTCGAAATTGACGACAGCGACAAGGACATGCAGGAGGCAGAGCTGCGAAGGCAGCTTTTCTATAATTTTCCGGAGGAGTTTGTCCGCGTTGACGAGATAATGCTCAATCAGACGCCGGTCCAGGCCAGATTCAAGTTAGTGCCGCTGGCAGGCGACGACTCTACCGGCGCATCTGCGCTGCCTGCGCCTGAAGTTCAAAACTAAATTGGCGGGCCGGGGCCTGCTGAATTCCAGGAGCTTGCCCGCCTTACAGTCCTGTAGGCTTCAAATACAAGGACCAGTCCCAACAGCAGCAGTATTCCCGCGATAATTCCTACCGCAGAGAGCTTGTATTTGGTTAAAAGTATAACCAGTGCGGTTAGCGTCGTAACGTTCATAAATATCATTGGGACGATTATAAAAAAGGTTTTCCTGCCGGTCTTTTTGAGCCAGACGGCGACGATAAGCAAAACCAGGCCGGCCAACAGCTGGTTGGTCGCACCGAAGACAGGCCAGATTGCCTTCCAGGCGGATATAGAATTACCGGCGGCGTCCTTGAGCGGGATGAGCACGAGGATTGTCGGCAGCACCAGCGTAGCCAGTGTTGACGGGTAACGCGAAGCGATATTTTTCAGCCCGAAGAATTCTTCAAAGATATAGCGGCTCAGCCGGGTGGCGGTGTCGAGGGTTGTGAGAATGAATGCCGACAAAGCCAACAATGCGAATGACCGGCCAAGAGTGACGGGTATGCCTGTTGCGGAGAAGAACTTGCCTAAACCATCCGCAAAGATGAGTTGAGGAGGCGTTTTGGCCAAATCGTCGGATTGCGCGAGTATCGCCACTGCGGCAAGGGCGATAATGGCAACAACTCCTTCAACAAGCATTGCGCCGTAACCTACGAGCTTGGCATCGGATTCTTTGTTGATTTGCTTGGAGCTTGTACCCGAGGCGACCAGCGAGTGGAATCCGGAGCAGGCCCCGCACGCGACCGTGATAAAAAGCATTGGAAACAATGCTCCGAGCTGCGGGTCGGACCAGGTCTTCCAGGCCGGATACTCGATTTTGAAGCCGCCGACGAGAATACCAAGGGCACCGCCCAAGACGCTGGCATACAGCAGGAAGCTGGACAAATAGTCCCTCGGCTGCAGCAGTATCCAGACGGGGGTGGTTGATGCAACGAAGCAGTAGACAAGAAGAATCAGACACCAGGTTTTTGCGGGATTGCCTGCGATGACTGCGGGGATATGTTCGGACGAGATGGGGATTTTTTGTCCGAGCCAGACCGCTGCGAAGACCAGCGGCACGAAGATTAACGAGGATATCAATAGCGACATTTTGAATCGATAGATGGACAGGCCGAAGCCGATTGCCAGGACGATAAACAGGATGGATGACGTTGCCACGCCGCCGCTTTCGACGAAGGTTGCGGCGGTCAGGTCCAAAAAGACGGTGAGCACATAGATGAGCGCCAGCCAGGCGAACGCGAGGAACAGTTTCCAAGCCAGCGGGGACATATATTGTTTGGCGATTTCGGCGATTGAACGTGCGTTGTGGCGAACGGAGGCAATCAGCGAGGAGAAGTCGTGGACGCCGCCGACAAAAATGGAGCCGATAATGACCCAGACAAGAGCAGGCATCCAGCCGAAGGCGACGGCTGCAATGACCGGCCCCACGATAGGCCCGGCGCCTGCGATTGAGGCAAAATGGTGTCCCAGCAATATGCTTTTGTGTGCGGGGACGCGGTCGATGCCGTCATAATCGGAGTGGCTTGGCGTGGGGCGCGAGTCGTCGATTTCGAATCGCTTGTTCAGGAACCTCCCGTAAAAAATGTAAGCGACGAGGAAGGCCGTTACGCCGATTAGTAAGATAGCAGCCAACATCGTATTAGCTCCTTAATTTCGTGGTTTTGGGCCTCGGCGATTTTGGTCGAGCTTTTTTGCGGGGCGGCTGTGTTTCCCTGTGACTGCGGACCCGCCCCTTGGCGAGGTCTCGCCTTTGGCGGACAAAAAGACGAATCGGGACTTCCGCTACGGGCAAAAGCGAGCCGAGTCGCCCCACAATAAATCGTCGGTAATTTTCGTCGAAAAGTTCCGGTTTATTTACGAACATAAGTATTGTCACAGGATTAACAGCGACCTGTGTCGCGTAGTATATTCTCGGTCTGCCTGTTTTTGACGTGCCTGGGGAGCTTTCTCTGATAATCTCAAACGCCTTATTAAGCTTGGGCGTAGGTATCCAGGTTGTGGTCTGTTTGAAAAGCTCCGTTGCCAGGTCGAGGACGCTTTTTATGTTCTTGGCTTTGGTGGCTGTAGTGAAGGCGATTGGTGCAAAGCTGAGTCCCGGGAGGACTTTTGTCAGGTATTCTTCGTATTGGCCCGTCACAGCCGACTCCTTTGCGAGGTCCCATTTGTTTACGACTATGATACAGCTTTTGTTTTCATCGGCAATCAGCTTGGCTAATCTTTTGTCGGGGTGTGAGACCGGTGTGGTTGCGTCTATCATAAATAAAACGACGTCTGCCCGGCTGATAGAGCTTGTCGCGCGGACAAAGCTGTAAAATTCGACACTGTCGGCGAGTTTGCTTTTTTTCCGCACGCCGGGGGTGTCGATAACGACGATTGTTTTGCCGTCTTTTTCGAATCGGATATCGACGGCGTCGCGTGTCGTGCCGGGCGTTTCACTGACGATAACACGGTCCTCGCCGACAATTGCGTTGACAAGAGAGCTTTTGCCGGCGTTTCGTTTACCGACAACGGCTATTTTCATTGCCGGCTCGGTCGGCTTTGTTGATTCGAGGTTTTTGAGCCGTTCGAAGATTGTGTCCAGCAGCACTGTCTTGTTGACGTTATTTTTTGCCGAGACACATAAAAAGTCGCCAAAGCCCAGTTTGCCGAAAACGCCTGCTTCGGGGAATAGTTTAGAGGTGTCGGCCTTGTTGGCCACGCCGATACAGGCGAGGTTGTGTTCCCGGCTTCGCTTCGCTTCGCCGAGGCGAGTGCGGAGAAGCCCCGCTATCGTCTGGTCGAGGGGGGTCAGTCCCTCGCGGATATCGACCATAAATAAGACGAGGTTGGCTGAATCGATGGCCCGCTGGATTTGCTGATGGACGTGGCTTTCGAGGTGGTCGGCATCGACGATGCCGTAGCCGCCCGTGTCGACAAGCTCGAAGTATCGCTCGTTTTTCTGGATGATTGCGCTGACGCGGTCGCGCGTAACGCCGGGCGTCGGCTCGACGATGCTTATCATTCTGCCCGCCAGCGCATTGAACAAGCTGGATTTACCCACATTGGGCCTGCCTATGATTGCAACAACAGGTAATGCCATAGCCCGCTATTATATCAGCGAAAGTGGATATTATGAAGGGTAGTTGCTAAGGCGAGGGAGAACTATCGGATTCGTATTGGAAGACCGATTCGAGCGGGACGTTGAAGGCGCGGGCGATGCGGAAGGCAAGCGGCAGCGACGGGGCGTATTTGCCCTGCTCCATTGCGATAATGGTTTGGCGAGTCACGCCGACGAGGTCGGCCAATTGCTGCTGGGTCATCTCGCCCTTTTCAAAACGCAGTCGGCGAATTTGATTACTGAGTTGAGAGCTACTCATCACAACGCTCCTTTGCGAATTGGATAAGGAGCACCGCTGAGTTAACGACTGACGCCAGAAGTATTCCAGTGATAAACAGGGTTGGCAGGAGATAGGCGGGGACGGGATTATTCGCTCCGGCTATGAAGAAAACGGCAAATGTCGCACACCACAGGAAGATAATAAAGACGAAGCTCGACAACATACGGGCTTTAGCGACTATTTTCTGTTCACGTTCATCTAATTTGGCCCAGCTCTTAATATTTCGCAGGTACGATATAAGCCCGCCAATAAGGCCGCTCAATAAGAATGGTATCAGTGCCACGAGGCCTTTTGTATTATTGCTGACCATCCACCAGATGCCCGGCCCCGCTATTATCACACACAGTATCACCCCGCCAAGATTGACCCATGCCATTTTTTCTAATCGATTCATTTTTCTTCCTTTCTGTTCCTCCAGCCGTATTGAATGAGAATTGCTATGGATTGCGCATAAGCTTGACAGAACACAGCCGATATAAGCAGCCCGGGAAACCACGTAGTTGGTATTCTTGCCTCTGGGTCTATCATAGGCGGAACGATGGAGACGAGGATTACGAGCAGATAAACCGCGCCGAAGCCGGCCAAATGAGCATTTTTCTCAATCTGCTTATCTCGTTCGTCGCATGTAATGGGGCCTTTATCCTTTTTGAAAAATAACGATAAAATTCCTCCACTGCCTGCGACATAAACTGGAAAAATGTAGGCAATTTTGGGAACACCTGCATAAAAAAGTTGCGTCACAATTGCTGTAATTTCGAGCAGCAGACCGAGCGAAAATGTGGTAGCCAAGGTTAAGGCTATTTTCTGTGCTCTATTCATTTTTGTCCCTCCAGCCGTATTCTTCGAGATATACAATTGACTCAATCAGCATTACAAAGAAAATCCCGCCAAAGACCATCGCGCACAGGTATTTGACAGAGACGGTGCCATCAGGTCCAAGAAGGAAAAACGGAATCATTGCTCCCAGCACGAACAACGGCCAAAACGTCCAATACGCCTTAAACATTGCCTTTTGCTTAATGATCAGGTCCCGCTCATCTATTTTGACCTTGTCCTTGTCTTTTTTGAACAATACAGGCGCCAGACCGCTGAATCCCATGATTGATATGAATCCGAAGCCGCCTACTGCCCTGTTGGCCGGCCAATCGAAAATGAAGTACGCCACGCTGAACGCCGCTACACTCAATCCGGCAGCTAATGCCAGCATGACTAATGTGAACCACGACATTTTCTGTATTCTGTTCATGATTATTCTCCTTTCGGCCTCCTGCCGTATTGAACGAGTATCGCGACAGAGTGAACAAAGAATGAGGTCAGCCCAGCCGCCATAAAAATCATCGGCAGCCACCCTATTGGGATTGTTGCCTTAGGTCCAAGAATAAAGAACGGCAGCATACAGGCCAGGCCCGTGACTAAGTAAGCTGTCCCGAAAGCTCCTATCGCGGCTCGTCTGTTGATTAGCGTGTCCCTTTCGTCACAGGTTACCCTGCCTTTGTCTTTGCTGAAAATTAAAGGTCCCAGACCACCAAATCCGGTTATGCCCAAAAATCCGAGCCCTGCTTTCGCTATGGCCCAAGGCATACCGATTACGAAGTGCAAAACTGCTGTTGCAATTGCTGCAAGAATAACCCCTGCGGATATCCAAATCACAAACCACCAGGCCATTTTTTGTATTCTGTTCATAACCGATTCTCCTTAGTTAATGTAAGTTATATCGCACATAATGTAAGATAATCTTTACTTAATGTCAAGCAATTTTTACATTTTTTCGCAAAATTTTTTATTTTCCAAGTTGGTGGATAAAACAAGATAGGAGAAAAGACATCCTAATAACCGTAAGTATTTAAGTTTTATGAACTTATGTTCCTGTGTTCTTGTGCTCTTGGCAACTCTGTGGTCTCGGCGAGCTTTGCGGTGAAAAGCGCTGGGCGGTTTTGGGAGAATTTTCCGATATATGGGATATGCAGCTTACTACGTCACAGACAAGGCAGTGTCCGTTTTGTGCCGAAACGATACTGTCAGCGGCGGTGAAATGCCGGTTTTGCGGGGAGTTTCTCAATACCGAGCAGGCAAAGGCCCTTGTGCGATGCGCCGGCGATGAGGATGATTCGCAAGGGGGGCCGGACCAGCCGGGGGATGTGTTTTTTAGCGGTCAACCATCTCTTTGGGCGATGGCGGGGGCGTTCGTTAAAGGCGGGATAGTTCTCGCGGTGGCAGTACCGTTAGTCATCTGGCATATCGAGCGAATGGCGTGGCTGAAGCTCTCGGCTGAGCAGGCGATTGTTTTTGGCAAATATCGGCTGCTGGCGGGGCTTGTGCTTGGTTTGGTCGTTGTTATGGTTCTTTTTTACAAGGCGGTGCAGCTCAAGATGACGTATTACGAGGTTAGCGCCGAGCGGATTGAGTTCGGCAGGGGGATATTCGACCGCAAGGTGGATAATCTCGATATGTTTCGAGTGGTGGATTTGAAGCTTCGCAGGAGCGTCTTGGATTGCATTGTGGGGGTGGGGTCGGTGATGCTGACGACGACGGACAAAAGCCATCCGGAATTTATTTTTGAAAAGGTAAGAGGGGCCCGCGAGCTTTACGATTCAATCAAAAAGGCCAGCTTATCCGCCGACCGCAGAACAAACGTCATTCATATGGAATAACTTTTATCGCAGGAGGGCTGGGAAAGAATTGTTATTCGATCTTTATTCATGCACATAGGCCCAGTCACCGATTCGCTCCAATGACCCTCCATAACCCCTCTCGGGATAATTTTGATTTGGGAAATACATAAACATATCCCAGTTAAGACCTCCTGATGGAGTAAAGACATAAAGCACCCAGGGATTATTATCATGCTTGCGCGCTTCTTCACCCACTATGTACTCATACATTGGATATGCCCCCATACCGGTATCTGGTATAGAAAGAAGATATTCAGGAACGAGTTCTTTTAAAGAATTGGGCGGATGTCCTTTTTCGGTTTCAAATTTTTTGATCGCCTGCACAAGGGGAACTGACCGTTCGGCCAATTTATGAAATCCGTGCATTCGCACTCGGCCGCCGATATCGACGCGAAAGATACCGATAGCTGCGACTAAAAATGTGATTGCAGAAAGTAATGCAATCAACGCGGGCCTACGGGTTTTTCTGAAAATCAATAGAACGAAAGAAAAAGGAACCACGGCAAGAACGAAGAGAAATGGAATAAGAAGACACATCAACATCCAAAGAACCTCTTCAGAGCCGTTCCGGGAAACAGCAAACCACTGTGTGAATACGTCAATTCCATTGAGAAGAATCGCAAAGGCAATGGAGATTCCGCACCATAAGAATATTTGCTTTCGAAAGGCCATCTTCAATTCTTTTCGTCAAAGATAAAAGTGTTCAGCATAATTTCCGCAGATATTATACTTGTATAATGCGAATATCAATAAAATAAGAATCCGCATGAACAACGATGAATAACGGAAACGTTAGACGTTTTTTATTTACATCAGCACCGAAAGGATTATTATTCGATTATGACAAGATTAACAAGGAGAACAATCATTTCAAAGAAAACCGTATATGCTGTCTGTGTGACTATTTTGTTGTCGTTTCCCTGCCTTGCCGCAGGGCAGCCGATGTCAAAGGAACAGGCGAATGCCTGGTATGATCAGGTTGGCCCTTCGACTTCGCTCAGGACAGGCTGGCCGGTGGGATGCAATTTCATACCCAGCACAGCGATAAACCAGCTTGAGATGTGGCAGAAAGACACATACGACCCTAATACCATCGACCGGGAACTCGGCTGGGCCGAGCAAATCGGCTTCAACACCGTGAGGGTGTATCTGCATTATCTGGTATGGCAGCAAGACCCCAACGGCTTCAAGGATAGGGTGGATGATTTTCTCGGAATCTGCGAGAAGCATAAAATCAGGGCGATGTTTGTGCTTTTTGATGACTGCTGGAACGGCAACGCGAGATTAGGCAGGCAGCCAAAGCCCAGACCGGGCGTGCATAATTCCGGCTGGCTGCAATGCCCGCGTTATGCTGAGGTCAACGACGTTTCGAAATATCCCGTGTTTGAGAAATACGTTGATGACTTACTCCGGTCTTTCGGCAAAGACCAGAGGGTTCTGATGTGGGACTTATACAACGAGCCGGGCAACAGCCATACACCGAAGCAGATTATGCCGTTTCTGAAAAAAGTTATCGAATGGGCAAGGAAAGCCAACCCGACACAGCCGATTACGATAGGAGTTTGGAAGGGCGGGCCGGGGTATGTGGAGCTAAACGAGTTCCAAATTGCCAACAGCGATGTGATTACATTCCACAACTATTCAAATTACGAAAATATGAAGCAGGATATCAGCAAGTATAAGTCCTACGGCAGGCCCGTGATTTGCACCGAATACATAGCCAGAGGCATGGGCAGCAGATTTGAGACGCACCTGCCTTTGTTGAAGTCGGAAAGCGTAGGTGCGATAAACTGGGGCCTGGTTTACGGCAAGACGCAGACGATTTTCCCCTGGGGCTCGCCTCCCAATGCCCCTGAGCCGAATGTCTGGCATCACGACATCTTCCGCAAAGACGGCACGCCTTTCGACAATAAAGAAATTGAAATTATCAAATCATTGACAAAAACGAATTAATCTTCCGCCGTCTTTTTACAATTCAGAAGCTTAATCGGGATTCGTCGTTTCAAATACAAGTTCTGGCTTTACATCTTGCATTTCAGTTCTTAAGCTATGCCTGGTTTATTGGTATGGAAAGGGTTCTCTAACAGTTTAAATTAGATAGAAAGGCAGCAGAATTATGAATGGAAGATGGATGAGTTTTATAGGGATGGTGGGCGTTGTATGTCTTGTCTTGGCCGGTTCAAGTTATGCGGCGTTGCCTCGAGTAGTGGGCAACTGGGAGGACAGCAACGACGGCTGGGAATTGGACGCCGAGGCCCCCGAAGGCACAACAATGCAGCCCTATAAGGGAAACGCGATACTGGGCAATTACAGTTTGAAGGTATTTGTGCCTTCCGGCTGGCAGAAGACCGTAGCGCTGGATATGACGGGCGATACCGACCTGCTTTGGGACCTTGGAATCGCCGCACGGATACAAATTGACATAACGCTGATAGCAAGCGAATGGACCATCGGCACCGGCTGGGTCAAGCCGATAGAAAACATTGTTATACAGGACGATATGGGCGACTGGCAGCAGCTTGACCCCGTTGAAGGAGCAACGTGGGGCGGCTCGAGCGATAAAACCTTTACAATCACCTTTGAGGTTCCCGCTCAAACGCCGCCTGCGCTCACACGGGGCAGGATACTTATCGTAACCAACTATGGGGATGTAACCACTGCAGGAAATTTTTATTTCGACAATGTCAGGTTGCTGGGGCCTGAGGAGCCGGCTGAACCCAATAAGCCGAGCGAGCCGAATAAAGTGTAAGTCCCCTGTTAGCGAAACTTGAACCGAAGCCCCGCAGAAGACAGAGGTCGGAGGACAGATGACAGAGAATGGTCATCAGTGATGTGGTTTCTATTTTCGAGTTCTATGAGTTTTCTTTTTAGGGTGGTTCCGCCGGGGGCGGAGAATCGGCCGGGTGAGCCATCGGAGCGGACGAAGCGATGGCAGGGGACAATCAGGGGGAGGGGATTTTTTGCAAGCGAGTTTCCAACGGCCCGGCTGGCGCCGGGATTGCCAATCATACGGGCCAGTTGCGAATAGGAGATGGTTTTGCCGAAAGGGATTTTTCTGCACGCGGCGAGCACTTTTTGGCTGAAAGCCGGGCGGTTGGCAAGGTCAAGGGATTCGTTAAACCTAACCGGTTTTCCTTCAAAATAGGCGATTATTTTGTCCTGCAGGGGTCTTAGAAGGTTTTTATCGAATTTCGGGTCGTCAAGGCCGGCGAGTAGATGGTATTTGACAGCTTTCCGGGTAGGGCAGGGCAGACAAGTGCGGATGATTCCCCTTTTGTTGGCTGCCAGGCCGAAGTAACCCCATTTGGTTTTGAATATCGTGTATTTTACGTTCTTGGCCATTAAAAATGATTTGTAGTGTGGTAAAGTCATTGACGCAAGAGGGATATTCTGTTAAATATACTGCTTTTATAAACTTATGGTTGTGGTAAGCTTTGCGCTATTAGCGCGGTGGTGGATATGTCGTCTTTAGATGACCTGAGAAAGCAGATAGATGAGATTGACCATCATCTTGTCAAGCTGCTCAATGAGCGTGCCGGTGTTGTGATAGAGATAGGCAAGCACAAGAACCGGACAGGCGCTGCTGTCTATGCGCCGGACCGGGAGAAAGAAGTGCTTGAGAAGGTATCGAAGGACAACAAGGGGCCGCTGCCGGACAAATGTATTCAGGCGATATGGCGTGAACTGATGAGCGGGTCATTTGTGCTGGAAAGGCCTTTGCGGATAGGTTACCTGGGGCCGGGCGGCAGCTTCAGCCATACGGCGGCGATGCTGAAATTCGGGCAAAGCGCCGATTATGAGCCGCTTGTGGACATTCGCAGTATATTTGATGAGGTAAGCAAGGGGCATTGTGATTTGGGCGTTGTGCCGATAGAGAATACTTTAGGCGGCGGCGTTGTAGAAACGCTGGATGCGCTTGTGGATTCGGACGTGAAGGTTTGTTCCGAGATTCTTATGGCGGTTCATCACAACCTGCTTGCGAATTGCAAATTAAACCAGATTGACAAGATTTACTCGAAGCCGGAGGTTTTTACCCAGTGCCGCAACTGGCTGGCAGCGACATTCAAGGAGGCCAAGACCGTTGCAGAGCCATCGACGGCCAAGGCGGCCCAAAGGGCCGCGAAAGAAGAAAGCTCAGCGGCCATCGGGTCAGCCGTGGCGGCGGAGTTGTATGGCCTTAAAATCGTGTGTGAGAATGTCGAAGATACGCCCAACAATGTTACGAGATTTTTTGTGGTCGGGCGCGAGGATGCCAAGCCGACAGGTGAGGCCAAGACGGCAGTGATGTTCAGCACGGCCCACAAGGCGGGGGCATTGGTGGATGTCCTGGAGGTGTTCAAGAAGTACGAAGTAAATCTGACTAATATAGAGTCGCGCCCGAGCAAGAAGAGGCAGTGGGAGTATTATTTTTTCGTTGATTTTCTGGGTCATCGAAGCGACGACAAGGTTCAAAATGCCCTCGACGAGGCGCGCAAGCACTGCCTGCAGCTTTCGGTTTTAGGCAGCTTCCCAAGGGCGACGCAGGTGTTAGGGTAAAGGCTGGTCCGCCAAGGGCGAGACCTCGCCAAAAGGCGAGCAACGGGCATCGTGAATGATTGCTTTTAGAGAGCGTTTTAGGAGAATCGGAATGAGGAAGCCATTTGTGGCGGGCAACTGGAAGATGAACACGGACGGCCACGGAGCTGTTAAGCTGGCTGAGGAAGTTGTTGCGGGCTGCGGTGAGACGGCGGGTCATAAGGTCGATGTGGCGGTGTGTCCGCCTTTTGTTTATCTGCAGCAGGTGGGTAAGGCGCTTCATTCATCGCATATTGCGCTGGGCGCGCAGGACGTTTACTTCGAGCAGAAGGGCGCGTTTACCGGGGAGATAAGTGCGGCGATGCTGAAGGACACGGGCTGCACTTACGTGATATGCGGGCATTCGGAGAGGCGTCACGTTATCGGCGAGACGGATGAGCTGATAAACAAGAAGGTCAAGGCGGCTCTGGCGGGCGGGCTTTTGCCGATACTGTGCGTGGGTGAGCTGCTGGAGCAGCGAAAGGCAAACAAAACCACCGATGTGGTGACGCGGCAAATGAAGGAGGGGCTGGCAGGGTTTAGCGCGGAAAAGGTCGAGGCGGTTACGATTGCATACGAACCGGTCTGGGCGATAGGGACGGGACTGACTGCCACGCCTGAACAGGCGCAGGAGGTGCACGCGCTGATAAGGGGGCTGTTGACGGAGATGTACGGGAAGAAACTATCCAACGAGATTCGCATTCAGTACGGCGGGTCGGTCAAGCCGGACAATGCGGGCGAACTTATGGGACAGGAAGACATCGACGGGCTGCTCGTCGGCGGGGCAAGCTTGAAGGCGGATGATTTTGCGGCGATTGTAAAGGCGGCGGTCTGAAAACAGTTTTTAGTTGTAAGTTCTTAGTTTTGAGTTGATAAGGGATAAATTATGGCATTAAATCCGTTACTGGCTGCGGGATTGATAATGAGTGTTATCGCCGGGCTTTTTCTGATTTGCTGTGCAGTGCTGGTTTTGATTATATTGATTCAGAAAGGCAAGGGTGGCGGGCTTAGCAGCGCCTTTGCCGGGGGTATGGCAAGCGGGATTTTGGGCAGCAAGACGGGCGATGTTCTAACGTGGATTACGATAGGCGTAGTCGGTTTCTTTCTGCTTACGGCCCTGGTGCTGGACAAATGGTGGCGGCCGACGATGAGCAGTCCTGGCGCACAAACACCCGCTCCGATTACGAGCACGGAGCCCGCAAGCAGGCCCGGCCAGCCCGCCACCGGCGAGGAAGGACCGGTTGAGCAACCGGTTGTTCCGGATGAACAGTAAAAAGGCGATATTTTGAAAAGCACATCCGCCAATGAGCGGAGAGCTATGTGTGCTGTGAGGATTTGGTTTCTATGATAAATAGTATGACCGGATACGGAAGTTCGGAGGGCCGGCTGAGTGGCGTAACCTACGCCGTGGAAATCAGCACGGTGAACAACCGTTACTTCAAGACGACGCTGCGGCTGCCTGAGACGCTCGGGTTTTTAGAGGGGGACATTGAAAAACAATTGCGCCGGGAGCTGTATCGCGGGACGGTTAACTATGTGCTCAGACAAAAAGGAGCGCCGGCGGAGGCGCTTTTCGAGATAAACGAGAAGGCCCTTGGGGCACTGCTGAAGCGATTGGGTCGGCTGACGCCATCGGGCGGGGTAGAGCGAGAGCTGGATTTGGGTGGATTGTTGGCTCTGCCGGGGATTTTGTCGCCTGCGGTGCCGAGCGCGAAGTTGGCGGGGCGGATTCGCCAAAAGGTTCAGGCGGTTACAAGGCAGGCGTTGAAGGGACTCAGGGCGATGCGTGCGGCGGAGGGTGCCGCGCTGGCAGCGGACCTGGAGCAGCATTGCGGGGCGATAAAGTCCAATCTTAAGCGAATACGGCTTCGCAGTGCCGCGGGCCCGCGGCAATACGCCGACAAGCTTAAAAAGAGAGTTGATGAGCTTCTTGCGGCGTCAAAGTTGAAGCTGAACGATGAGACAGTGGCGCGTGAGGTTGCGATTTTTGCCGACCGGGCGGACATATCAGAAGAGATTGCCCGGCTCGATTCGCATCTTGTGCAGTTTGAGAAGGGCCTGAAAGGCAATCGGCAGGCAGGGCGCAAGCTGGATTTTATCTGTCAGGAGATGCTCAGAGAAGCCAACACTATCGGCAGCAAGGCCTGCGACGCCGACATTGTGCATCTTGTTGTGGATATAAAGTGTCGTATAGACCGAATCAAAGAACAGGTTCAGAACGTGGAGTGAGGGTTTGCCGATGAGCGGGACTTCGACGAGCTCAGCCGAATCACGACGGGCGCCGAATGGGGTGATTGTTGTAATAAGCGGACCAAGCGGCGTGGGCAAGAGCACGATTTGCCGGGAGCTGGTGAAGCAGCTGGATTACGCGTATCTGAGCGTGTCGGTTACCACGCGACCGAAAAGCGACAAGGAAGTCGACGGTGGAGATTACTGGTTTGTCAGTAAAGAGGAGTTTCAGAAAAGGATAGAAAAGGGAATGCTGCTGGAGTACGCGGAAGTTTTCGGCAACTTTTACGGAACGCCGAAAGATAAGGTCGATGAAGCGCTTGCAGCGGGAAAGGCAGTGATTCTGGAGATAGACGTTCAGGGCGGCAGGCAGATAAAGGCGGCATATCCCGACGCGGTGATGATATTCATACTGGCGCCTACGCAAAGGGAGCTTGCCGAACGGCTACAGGGAAGGGCGAGGGACGAAGCGGCAGTCCAGCAGGAACGACTCGACCAGGCAGGAATCGAGATTGCGGCGGCGTGGCAGGATTATCAGCATATGGTCATAAACGATAAACTACAGCAGGCGGTTGATGAGGTGGTTAGAATAGTTGAAACGGCAAGGACGGCCAGGAAAGACAGTTAGTATATTGGAGTGGACGGAATGATAGACGCACTGAAGAATATCGAGTTGGTGAAAAAGCTCGGCGGGCGGTTCAAACTGACGGCGCTGGTTCAGAAGCGGCTGATGGAGCTGATGCAGGGCAGCAGGCCATTGATTGAGGACACCGAGGGCAAGACCCAGCTTGAAATTGTCATCGAGGAAATCAAGCGGGACAAGATTACAATCGACTACGAGCAAAGCGACATCGACAAGCCCGGCGGCAAATAGGCGGGCGGTTATGGCGATACAAAATGCAAAACTCAACGGGTTAAAGGTCGTGCTGGGGGTTGCGGGCGGTGTTGCCGCGTATAAGGCGATTGACCTGGCCAGCAAGCTGACGGCTGCGGGCGCGCAAGTGAGAACCGTCATGACGGAAAACGCGTTGCGGCTGGTGTGTGCAAAGAGCTTTGAGGCGGTGACGGGCGAGCCGGTTTACACGAGTATGTGGGAGGAGGCGCAGGAGTATAAAATCGGACACATAGGTTTGACGGACTGGGCGGACGTGGTTGTGGTTGCGCCGGCGACGGCTAACATTATCGGCAAGTTCGCCGGCGGCATCTGCGATGATTTGCTCAGCACGGTGCTTTGCGCCTGTTGGGAGAAGCCGATTGCGTTTGCGCCGGCGATGAACGAAAAGATGTGGACCAATCCGGCCGTGCAGGAGAATATAAAGTTCCTGGAGCGGATGGGCGCGGAGCTTGTGGGGCCGGGGCGAGGCCGGCTTGCCTGCGGCACGGAGGGCGTCGGAAGAATGGCCGAACCACAGGAAATCCTGGAAGCGGTCGGGAGGATGGCCGCCGGAAGAAAACGTAAAAGAAAATAATCTTCGCCAAACAATGCACTCTCGAAAGCAACGCAACAGACTTCGCTTCTTAATCACCGCGGGGGGGACTCGCGAATACATTGACCCGGTGCGGTTCATTTCAAATGCAAGCACCGGCCGGATGGGCTGCGAGCTTGCGCGTGCGGCGGCTGCGGCGGGGCACAAGGTAACATTAATCACAGGGCCGGGTTGCTTACCTGCTCCTGTAGGCGTTAGGGTTGTCGATGTGGAGACGTCGGGGGAGATGTTTGACGCGGTGCGGAAGTATTTTCGTGCTTGCGATTGTCTGATTATGGCCGCAGCGGTCTCTGATTATGTTCCGCAACGTTGTGCGCGGGCGAAAATAAAAAAAGGCAGAAAGGTAATTACGCTGAAGCTCAAGCCCACCCCGGATATTCTTAAATGGGCAGGACACCACAAAAAGCGAAAGCAGGTTGTAATCGGGTTTGCACTTGAAGACAGGAATATCAAGAGCAGCGCCGAAAGAAAAATGCAGGATAAAAATCTGGATATGATTGTCGCTAATACTCTGGCTGCCATTGGCGCCGAACAATCCGAGGTATTTGTAAAAATGGCCGGCCCGCCTCGCCCGACGAGCGAGCGAGTCGAGGCGGGCAAAAAATGGCTGAAGATTGCGAGAGTGCCAAAAATAACGGTCGCTCGTCGATTAATAGCGATGATTCAATCCTTGATACCTAAGTCGTCTTTGGTCAAAAGCGACTCGAATTTATAGCCGGCGGCTGTGATGTTTTCAGATGCGCCTTGTTTGCGGTCTATACAAGCGACGATTTTTTTGACCTTTGCCCCCGCTTCGGTGATTACCTTTGCTGCCTCCAGCACCTGGCCTCCCGTTGTGGCAATATCCTCGACAAGCAAAACCACGTCGCCTTTATTTAGCTTGCCTTCAATTAGTTTTCCCGTGCCGTAGCCCTTTTTGCTGTTCCGTATGATAACCCAGCTCTTGCCTGTCTCCATAGCCGTGGCTGCTGCCAATGCGACGCCGCCAAGCTCCGCTCCCGCTATCAGTGTTACGTCGTCGCCGACGTGTTTGGCGAATTCTTTGCCCAATTCTTTGAGTATATCCGGGCAGGTCTCGAAGAGATACTTATCGAGGTAGTATTTGCTTCGCTTGCCGCTTCTCAGCACAAAATCGCCTTCGAGATACGCAGTTTCTTTGATTCGCCTGATAAGTTCGTCTCTTGTCACTTTGTGATTCCTTTATACGTGGAGGTCCACTTTTCTGTTGAGCTGGTTTCGATATTTTCGGATAAGTGGTGTTACGGTTTCTTTTATGAATTTATCGACCTGATGAGGTGCGAGGCCGACGTAATCTTTAGGATTCAGGACCTTTTTGAGATCAATCTTTGCGAAAGCTGGGTCGGCTTTCAGCCGGTCGATGAGGTCGTTGGGTTTGCCTAACTGTTTTACCTGTGCGGCTGCTTCGTGTGAGTGTCTTCGGATTTTTTCGTGAATTTGCTGTCTGTGGCCGCCTGCTTTTACCGCTGCCATAAGGATATTTTCAGTTGCCATAAAGGGTAATTCCGCAGCGACGTGAGATGCGATGACCCTTGGGTAAACAACGAGGCCGTCCAAGACATTAGTTAAAATTTCAAGAATGCCGTCAACAGCCAAAAATGCCTCGGGGATGACGAGCCGGCGGTTGGCGGAGTCGTCGAGGGTGCGTTCGAGCCACTGCTGCGAGGCCGTCATAGCGGGACTTGTCGCAAGCGATAGGACAAACCTCGACAGCGCCGTGACCCGTTCGCATCGCATCGGGTTTCGCTTATAGGCCATAGCGGAAGAACCCACCTGTGATTTCTCGAACGGCTCTTCGATTTCCTTGAGGTTTGCCAGGAGGCGCAGGTCGGTGCAAAGTTTCTGGGCGGATTGGGCAATTGAAGCAAGTGCATTTACGACGAGTGTATCGATTTTTCGCTGGTAGGTTTGGCCTGTGACAGCGCAGGTGTTTTTGAAGCCGAATGCGGCTGCAACCATTTTATCCAACCGCTCGACTTTTTTGCCGTTGCCGTCGAACAATGCGAGAAACGATGCCTGTGTGCCGGTGGTGCCTTTGATGCCCCTGAAGGGAAGGGTATCCAGCCGATGTTCGATTTCCTTTAGGTCCATTGTAAATTCATAGCACCACAGCGTTGCGCGTTTGCCAACGGTGGTCAATTGTGCGGGCTGAAAATGCGTAAAGCCGAGCGTCGGCATCGTTTTATATTTTTTGGCAAAGCGAGCAAGCAGGTTGACTACGTCCGCGAGCTTGCCTGCTGTTATTCGCAGGCCGTCTCGAATGATAATCAAATCGGCGTTGTCGGTGATGTCGCAGCTTGTCGCGCCTAAGTGAATTATGGGCGCCGCTTTCGGAGCTGCTTCGGCGAATGTATGAATATGGGCCATAACGTCGTGGCGGACTTTCTTTTCGTAATCGGCGGCCTTTTTAAAATTGATGTCGTCGAGGTGGCGGGCCATTTCACTGATTTGCACCTGGGTGATTTTCAGACCGAGTTTCTTTTGTGCCTTTGCCAGTTCAAGCCATATTCTTCGCCAGGTGCAGAACTTTTTCTGCGGCCCGAACAATTCGGCCATTTTCTTCGACGCGTTTCTTTCCACCAGCGGACTTGTGTAGATATTTTTGTCGTCGGGCATTTGTTTTCCTTTCCGGCTACGGCTCGGTCTTCGCCGAGACGAGTTCGTTATTTTAGTTTTGTTTCGTGTTCGATTAGCAGTTTTTCGATTTCGGCGAAATCTGTTTCAGACAGTATCCAGTCGCCGGCAGGGGCGGTTTCCTCGATTTGGGAAGGTTTTCGT
>CAYNVP010000011.1:0-25597 GCA_964400665.1 uncultured Pirellulales bacterium
CAGCTCCAGCCGCTCGTTGAACTCCTTGGCGGAATTCACCGCGTCCTGGCCCGTCATCGCGTCGCAGACAAGGTAAATCTGATGCGGTTCAATGGCCTTTGCCACGTCACTTATCTGCGTCATCATCTCTTCGTCAACGTGCAGCCGGCCGGCCGTATCGAGAATCACCACCTCAAAGCCGTTTTTTTTCGCGTGCGATATCGCGTTTTTCGCAACCTTAACTGCATTGTGACTTTGCTCGCTGTAAACCGGGATATTCAACTGTTGGCCAAGTGTAATCAACTGCTCGATAGCCGCGGGTCTTTGGAGGTCATCTGCTACAAGCAGGGGCTTTTTGCCCTTGTCTAAAACGTATTTAGCCAGCTTCGCGGCCGTCGTCGTCTTGCCGCAGCCCTGGAGCCCGGCCAGGAGTATCAGCGTCGGCCCGGGCGAAACGTAATAAATCTGCGTATCCACGGGCCCCATCACCTTCGTCAGCTCGTCGTTGACAATCTTGACGAAAACCTGACCCGGATGCAGCGACTTGATTACTTCCGCCCCCATCGCCGCTGCTCCAACGTCCTTGCAGAATTGTTTGACCACCTGGTAATTAACGTCTGCCTCCAGCAGTGCCTTACGGACGTCGCGTATCGCGTCCGATACGTTGGCCTCGGTTATCCTGCCCCTGCCCGACAGCGACCTGAATACTGACCCGAATTTTTCCGTCAACGCCTCAAACATAACATGATTATAAATCCTGACTTCCGTTTTTACAAGTTGTCTTGAAAACAGGTCGTTCGGCGTGTATACTGCTCGTTTCATTATTTAAGTTTTTGAAAGGAAACCTTGAATGAAATCCGATATCGCTGATATTAAACTCGCCGCTGGCGGCAAAAAGCGAATCCTCTGGGCCGACAACGATATGCCCGTTCTGTCGTCAATACGCGAGAGGTTCGCAAAACAAAAACCCCTCGCCGGAAAAAACGTCTCCGCCTGCCTTCACATCACCGCCGAAACCGCCAACCTCGCCAGGACACTCAAGGCGGCAGGCGCCAACGTCATCCTTTGCGGCTCGAACCCGCTCAGTACACAGGACGATGTTGCCGCATCTCTTGTCAAAGACTTTCGAATACCCGTTTTCGCGATTTGCGGTGAAGACCGTAAGACCTACTACAAACACATCCACGCCGCACTCGACCACAAGCCCGTCATTACTTTCGACGACGGAGCCGACCTCGTAACTGAGTTGCACACCAGCAGAACTAAAGACGCCCGCGGGGTCATTGCAAGTATGGAAGAGACCACCACGGGTGTAATTCGTCTCCGCGCACTCGAAAAATCCGGCCGGCTCAAATTCCCCGTTATCGCTGTTAACGACGCCGCAAGTAAGCACCTATTCGACAACCGCTACGGCACGGGCCAATCCACAGTCGATGGTATCATCCGCGCCACCGATTACCTGGTAGCCGGCAAAAAGGTCGTTGTCGCTGGCTACGGCTGGTGCGGCCGGGGCTTCGCTATGCGCTGCAAAGGGATGGGCGCCGTCGTCATCGTTACCGAGGTAGACCCCATCAAGGCAATCGAGGCCTCTATGGACGGCTACGACGTTATGCCGATGGGCCGGGCCGCACGCATCGGCGAACTCTTCGTTACGCTCACCGGAGACAAAAATGTAATCCGCGCCGAGCACTTCCGCCTGATGAAAGACCGGGCGGTCGTGGCCAATTCGGGCCATTTCAACGTCGAAATCGACATACCGGCTCTCGCGAAACTGAGCAAAAAAGTCAAACGAGGCGTTCGCAATCACGTCGACGAATACGTCCTCAAGTCCGGCAAACGAATTTACCTTCTGGCCGAAGGCCGACTGATTAATCTCGCCGCCGCCGAAGGACACCCCGCCTCGGTTATGGATATGAGCTTTGCCACTCAGGCCCTCGAAGCCGAATACGTCGTTAAAAACGCCCATTCGCTGGCGGTAGCCGTCCACGTTGTTCCCATTGAAATCGAAAACAAGGTCTGCACACTGAAATTAAAATCGATGGGTATCAGTATCGACCGGCTAACGCCCGAGCAGAAAAGATACCTCGCTGCATTCGGCGAGGGCACGTAAGACGATGTTCAAAGCCGTATTATTCGACCTTGATGGCACACTGCTCAATACGCTCATCGACCTTGCCGACGCGATGAACGCGTCGCTGACGCACTTCGGCTTCCCCCCGCAGCCGGTGGAGGCGTATAAATACTTCATCGGCGACGCCGTCGAAACCGAAGCAAAACGGGCGATGCCCGAATCCGCCCATGATATCGACACAATCAAAAAAGTCGCTGAGCTTTCAGAGCAAATCTACGACAAGTGCTGGCATAAAAATACCAGGGCATACCCCGGCATATCCGAACTTCTTTCAAGCGTTGCAAATCGCGGCCTGCCTATGGCTGTCCTTTCTAATAAGCCGGATTACTTCACAAAGATTATGGTCGAAAAGCTTCTCCCCAACCGGCGATTCGAAATAGTTAAGGGCGCTTTGCCTGATGTCCCCGTCAAGCCCGACCCCGCAAGCGCGCTGAAAATCGCAAATCAGCTTAAAATCCTGCCCGAGCAATTTCTCTATCTCGGCGACACTAACACCGATATGAAAACCGCCGTCGCCGCGAAAATGTTCCCCGTCGGCTGCCTCTGGGGCTATCGCACCGCCGACGAGCTCCTCGCCTCAGGCGCGAAAATTCTTGTAAACGCTCCCAACGAGGTTCTTCAAATCCTCGATAATCCGCATATTTAAGCGTAGGTTTTGTCGGGGATTTACGTCTGAATCATTTGAAATGGCCCGACAGGGGTTGGTTTTGAGAGGTAAAAATGTTATAATGAATAAACCACCCGAAGGTTTTGTTGCTATGGGCTTATATGCGGGTCAGAATTATATTAATCGTGTTTTTTTGCGGGTTGTTGTGGGGCGGCGGGCTAAAACAGACGGAGGCGGCTGAGCCGGTCGGCTGGTGGAAGTTGGACGAAACCACCGGCTCCATTGCATACGACTCATCCGGCAATGGATTTAACGCTACGGTAAACCTGGGGAGCAGCTCTGCAATTTGGCAGCCGGGCGAGGGATTTGATTCCAACGGATGCGCCAACTTTACAGCCCAGCAATACGTCCTGATTCCGAACGGCGTATGGGACCTTATTGGCGACCAGATGAGCATCGCGTTCTGGGTCAATCAGGACCCGAATCACCCGCCGGGAAGCAACTGGCCCGGGCCGTGGGGTTGTGCCAAGACACCCGGCCTTAACTGGCCTGACTACAACTGGCTGCAGCTGCGGGCGCACCTGCCGAGGCCGGACGGGGCCATAGACATTGGAAAGGACGAAGAAAACATTTACTGGGCACCGGGTGACGCCAACGCCTATGCCGGCAGGTGGAACCATTATGTTTTTATCAAAGACGTTAACGCCCATACGCTGACGCTTTACCACAACGGGCTTAAAGTTGACCAGCGAACCGGCCAAATGGAGCCGATGCCCGACGTAAACCACTTTTTTTTGGGAGGCGTTATTTACCCGTATCCGGACTGGTATGGGAAAATCGATGACCTGCGGATATACAATTGTGCCCTGTCGCAGCTTGAGATTATCAAGATGTTACGGACCAATCCCGCCAGGGCTTGGAACGAGTTCCCTGCCGACGGGGCCAATGATGTGCCGGTTAATATCACGCTAAAGTGGTCGCCGGGGGACTATGCGGCCGAGGCAAACGGTCACGATGTTTACTTTGGAACCAGCTTCTCTGAGGTGAATTCGGCAGAGCCGGTTTTATTGACCGTAGACCTTGACTCCGATGGAAAAGTGGGAATCGGCGATTTAAATGTTTTGGCGGACTGGTGGCTTTTGACGCCGCCTGTTGATTTGTCGCCGTCGCCGAACCTGGGCGGCGGGCCGACTGTCAACCTGACGGACTTTGCGATTCTGGCAGGGCAGTGGGGACGGCTTGGCATTTATAAAGGCATGCTCACGGCGACTGATTTTATGCCGGGCCTTCTCGATAGCAACACGACTTACTATTGGCGTATCGACGAGGTCAATCAGGCAAGCGTCTGGAAGGGGGACGTGTGGCAGTTCAATACAAAGGGGCTTTCCTTCGTTTTTAACGACGGGCCGGGCAACATAAGGTCGGTCATCGGCAGCGGCGATATTGTGGAGATGCAGACATCTTTTTGGGTGCCGATGAAAGGGTGGTCGCCCAATGCCAGCAGTAGATCGTGGAACGCTACAAATGTAGCTTTCAGCGAGGCAGGTGCGCTTCGGCAGTGGACGGGGGAGATGTCTGCGGATGGAAACGAATTCGATTATAAAATTATGCAGCAGCGAGAGAGTAATGATGTCAACCTGCAACTGGAGGTTACGTCTCAGACAAACGCGGCTATGGAAGGGGTGTATTATGCTGCGACTATCCCTGTTTCTGTTTTTTCACAGGGCCGGGTCGAGCTGCGAAATGGCTCGACACTGGTTGGAAGTACGATCCTGCCTGCCGTTTTGCCTACTAATTATCATTTACTTTACGCTAATGCCGACAGGATAATTATCGAAAATTCGTCTGCGAGTATTCATATAGAAACGACGCTCGGTCGTGTAGTTCCGGTGAGCGTTCAGGACAATCGCCAGTTCGGGGAATCAGCTTACTGGATAATGATGCGGTTCCACGACGGCAATCTGCCCTCGGGCCAGAAGGCGGCGATTGGCGCCAGAACGTTTGCGACAACGGTGCCGGACAACAACACGGCTCACGTTACGATTGACCCGTGCACGATTGTTTATCACTTTGACGGCTGGGGCGGTGCCTTTTCTTTCGCGGTTGGTTCTGCTCAGGCGCAGTATAATATGGATACTCTCAATCCGTCCTGGGCGAGAGTACAAATGTCCATACCCCAATGGGAGCCGGCCAACGACAACAATAATCCGAACGATACAAACTGGGCTTATTTCGAGGGACGCGTAACGCCGGGAAGCAACCTCGAACAGGAGTTCCTGATGGCAAAACAATTGCAGGATAGAAACATCCCCTATTCGATTTCGATATGGTATCTGCCTACCTGGATGCAGCCGCTGCCGAGTACGGCTATCGCGCCGGAAATGTGGCCCGAAGTGGTTGAAAGTATTTGCAGCTATCTCGAGTTCGCAAGAGACCACTACGGCGTCGAGCCAAACTATTTCTCATTTAATGAGCCCTCGATAGGTGTATATACGTTATTTTCACCCGAGCAGCATCGGGACGCGATAAAGCTGCTCGGCGAGTCGTTTGCGGCACGTGGATTGAAAACGAAAATGGTTCTGGCGGAGGCGTGCGGCCCGACGGTTGAGACTTCATACGCCCAGCCGACGATAAATGACCCCTGTGCGCTGCAATACGTGGGTGTGGTGTCGATTCACTCGTGGATGTCGGGCGATTACGCACCCTGGGCCGCGGGTGTCAGTGCCTGGTCGGACCTGGCGGATTCGATAGGCGTGCCCCTTGTCGTCGGCGAGGTGGGCAGTGACTCAGGGGCATACCACACGCCGTATATATTCCCTATGTTCGATTACGCTATTGGCGACCTGCGAAATTACATCGGCCTGCTCCATTATGGCCGACCGAGAGGTGTGATGCAGTGGGAATACACCAACGATTATCCTCTCGTGGATATGACTCGCCTGCGTCCTGTGCCGAATAACCGCTATTATTATATCAAACAGATACAGGATTACAGCTCAGATTCAGATGCCGTGGCGGCGGCCTGCGACAACGACAATGTAATGGCGGTTGCGTTCAGCAAAGATTCGGCGGGCAAAACCAGGTTGACGATTCACCTGGCGAATTTCGGCTCGGCCAGATGCGCAGAAATAAGCGGACTGCCGGCAGGAATAACAAAAGTCAGTGTAATCAGGACAACCGAAACCGAACAATTTCGCCAAATGGACGACGTGCCGGTGATAAGCGGGTCGGTCACAATTGACCTTGCGAGGTTATCTTTCACTACGGTCACGGTTAGCATTGACGAATAGCGCGAAACTGATTATCAGCAAATCCGCTGAGGTCCTCGACATTATCGACAATCGGCTAAAAAAATAGCCCCTCAACCATAATGGTTAAGGGGCTATTATTATTTATTGGTTACGCCTTTGTACTTCTAATTATGCGGGCTTGTCCTCTTTTTTGCCCTCATCAGGTTTGGCCGATTTTACGCGGGTAGCATTCGCCTCCCTCTCGCCTCGCTCGCTTGTGAACGCTCCCTTTATCTGGTCGCCTTCGACGGTCCCTTCATAGGTTGATGTAAATTCCCTGTCGCCGAATTTAGTGTTGCGTGTAAACGTCAGCTTGCCGGTCTCAAACTTCACATCCGAAATGGTGCTTTCCCCTCTTTGGCCTTCCCATTTGCCGGCGAGCGTCCCGTCTTTGTTCTTTGTGATAATCAGCTTATCCACGATTTCTCTTGCCGGTATCGTAACATCAATTTGCCACTCGCCGACAATCGCGTCGGCCCCCGTCTTTGCCTCTCCCTGCAGGGTCCCTTCAAACGTAAACTCACCCCACCGACCTGTTCCTTTGCCTGTCAGGTTTGCTCCCTCGACTGTTCCTTCGTAAGTCGTCTTCATCTCCTGGCCGCCAAAGTTGCTGGTCTGGACAAATTTCACCTTGCCTTTCTCGAATGTAATATCCGACAGTGTGCTTTCTCCTCGTTGTGCCAACCAAGTTCCTTCATACTTGCCTTCCGCGTTTTTCGTAATTGTCATCGTCGCATTCATCGTCCTTGCCTGCATCTGGCTCTTGAATTCCCACTTGCCAATGACGCCCTCTGCCGCGATTGCTGCCTGTGCCAGCATAACGCACACCAGCACAACACCTGCCACTACTGTTTTCTTACTCATAATTCATTTCTCCTGAAAAACCTTTTTTGTTTTGACTCCAGTGCCCAACAGCGTAACTAAAACAAAGACGCTCAGCCACCTGTTTTTATTGCCTGTTTTTGAGTTCCGGGTCTGAAGTCTTGAGTCTGTGGTCTCGGGTCTTTCCTACAGCCCCATCGTCTCAATCTGCTTCAGAAGATGCGCATAAAGCCCTATCATTGCGATCCCAAGCCCAATGGTCAAAGCAACCACCAAAATCGTACCGACCACCTTCGTTACCGCGTTGTATTTCGGATTGAACCATATCAGCGGCAGCGCCAGCGGCCCGAAGCACAATATCGAAATGACAACCGACGGCGTCTTGTAAAACCATTTGATATTGGGGTCTTTCCTGAACCGCTTAAGTTCTGCGTCGATTAAAAACTCTCCACAGAACCTGCACTTTACCGCCTCTTCCTGAATCTCTTCCGCACAAAACGGACACTTCTTCATATTAACACCTCTTATTACTTCTCACTGTTCGGCAGTCGCTCGGCAATTCTGCGATTTTATGAGGACTGGGGTTGCCGCCCGGCGCTCTTAAAAAATAGTCTATTCTCACCCCGATTGAAATTCCACATCAAAATCGCCGATGTTCGGCAAAATCCTTATCTCCCCGCGTAAAGGCCGGAATGGCCCTTGTTAAAATCACGCCTACCCGGCTCGATGGAGTTGTTTCCGCCTAAAGCCCACTGATTATCGTGCCGATAAGTCATTCGTACTAAACGCTCGCGAGGTAAATGTAACGAATTTGGGGAATAGGCAGAAAGTTTCTGCTTTAAGGCACATAAAGCCCGGAATCGCCGATATAAAAAGCTTTCAAGGAGATACATTATGGCGACCACGGGTCCCTTTAGTGCCGATAACTCGGCAACTACCACAACTATTCAGCCCCCATCCGGCGAAAAAACCAAAGCAAAGGATGTCGCACAATACGGCGTAGCAACCATCGACAAAAATTCCTCCGTCTATCAGGCAATCGCCCTGATGATAAAGAAAAACGTCTCCGGTTTGCCCGTTGTAGATGACTCCGGTCTCGTTGGTATCATCTCCGAGAAAGACGCCTTGCGGCTCCTGTATGCCACTGAGTTTGTTGAAGGATGCGTCGGCGATTATATGACTACTGATGTTTTTACCTTTGACGAGCAAGACGACCTTGCCGATATCTGCCAGTGCCTCATAGATAACAGCTTCCGAAGAGTCCCTGTATTACACGACGGCCGGCTTGCCGCCATCATAACCAGGGCCGACCTGATTAAGGCCAACAAAGAAAAATTCAGGCCCGCCGTCACACGCGACGTCTCGCTTGCCGACACAAATCTCGTCCTCGCAAAGCACGTTATGCACTGCGGACTGCTCACTGTCAGAAAGAACACAACGATTTATGAAGCTATGGAAATTATCGCAACAAGAAACATTACCGGCCTGCCGGTTGCCGACGACTCAATGAATCTAATCGGTATCCTCTCCGAAAAAGACCTGCTAAAGCTGCTATACCATCCCGATATCAAACCGGGCCTGGTCCAGGACCATATGACAAGTGATGTTGTCACCTTTGATCACAACGACTCCTTCTTAAAAATCTGTCACTGCCTCGTCGATAACAACTTCCGACGCGTTCCCATTCTCGACCGTGGTAAGCTCGTCGGCATCATCAGCAGAACCGACATAATGGCCTACATAATGAAAAATCGCACGAAATTCTTCAGCCAAAAAACAAAAAAATGATATCGCCGATATAAAACCCTTTAAGGAGCAGCATTATGGCGACAACAGGTCCCCTTGATGAAAAGACAGCAACGATTCAGCTTCCGCAAAACGAAGAAAGCAGGGCAAAGGACATCGCGCAATATAAAATAGTCACCATTGACAAAAACGCCTCCGTCTATGAGGCAATACGCCTGATGGTTGTAAATGATATCACCGGCCTGCCCGTCGTTGATGGCTCCCGTCTTGTCGGCATAATCTCCGAAAAAGACGTTCTAAAGCTGCTCTACGACGTCGAGTTTTTCGCCGGCTCCGTCGGCGACTATATGACCATCGACGTTTTGACCTTTGATGAGCAGGACGACCTCACCGACGTCTGCCGGTGTCTCATAGACAACAACTTCCGAAGAGTTCCCATATTGCGGGACGAAAATCTTATCGCCATCATCACCAGGGCCGACCTGATTCGCGCCAATAAATACAAATTCAGACCCATCGTCCCGCACGATACCTCGACGTCTCATCCCAATTTCTTGTCTGCAAAGCACGTTATGACCTGCGGACTTCTCACCGTCCGAAGGAACACCCCTGTTTATACCGCGATGGAATTAATCGCAAACGGAAATATCACGGGGCTGCCCGTTGTGGATGATTCTATGAAGCTCGTCGGTATCGTTTCCGAAAAGGACCTCCTCAAGCTCCTCTGTGACCCGAGTGCCAAGCCAGGCCTCGTCCAGGACTATATGACAAGGGATATAGTCAGCTTCGATTTCGATGACTCCCTTTTTGAAGTATGCCACTGTCTGATTAACAACAATTTCCGCCGCGTCCCCATACTCGACAAAGGCCGCCTCTCAGGCATCATCAGCAGACGAGATATAATTATCTACATAATGGAAAACCGCTCGCACTTCTTCAGCCAAAAGCCAAAAAGCAATGTTTAGCTCCCGAATTTATTCGGGCTTTGTCTTCCTTGCCTGCCGGGTCAGCAGTGCCTGAATGATTCCCGCAATCAACGCCGCTAATACTACCGGGGGTATAACGCCTTGCCACGGCCTCATATCTGCCTGTCGCGGAACTACGGCGTCTTCGACAAACTGCACACCGCTGGCGTCCGGGTCGTCGTAGAGGATTTTTAGCTCTTCAAGACGCGATTTAATCGAATCGAGCATCTGACGTCTCTCGTCCCTTATTGCCTTTCGCTGAGCGTATTGTGCCTTGGCTAAGTTGAGTTCCTTATATTGTTTCTCGGCCTCCTCCCGCATTGTCTGCAGTTCTTTAAATCTGCTTTGCAGCATCCTCAGTTTGGCCCCCAGCTCCTTGACCTCTGCGTTTGGCTTGACTTCGGCCTTATCGGTAGATGTCGGCTGCGTGTTGATGTCCTCAAGGTAAAACTGCAACTCCCTTATCTCAAGAACGCAACTGTCTTCCCGTTTTTGCAGGTCCATCAGCCGCGATATGCGCGGGTCGGGATAGCTGTGTTCATCCAGGTCCGCATAACCATATCTTCGACGCACATTGTCAAGATCCTGTTCCGACAAATCCAGGTCTCTTTGGACACGCAACTGTTGTTCCGAGAGGCGCGACAGTTTGTCCGCCACCTCTTTTCGCTTGGAGCTTTCCTGGCTGCGGACGAACAGGTTCACCATCTCATTCAGCACCTCGGCTGCATCTTTGCCATCACGACAGGTCATCGAAACAGCAACAAGGTCGTTGTCGGGAACGGCCCAGGACTTAGATCGTTTCTTCAGGTCCGCAACCGCACCTGCCATCCTGTCATCCTTCGTCTTGCCGAAACTCTGAAACCACTCGGTCCACTGGACCTTGTCTCTGTCAACCACCGCCTCCAGTGTGTTTTGGTGTTTGATGAGAGCGATTACCGAACCTTTTTCAGACCCCGGCAGAACCCTTACAAAGGTCCGGGCTGTGTATTGAGACCGTAGTTTTGACGGCAAATACCAAATCAGAAAACCGACTATCAAACCGCTGATTAACCACAAAATGAGAATTTTTATCGTGCGCATAAGCATACCTCCCGTAACAAATACATTATGAAACCGACTTGCTGACTAATTAAAACCCGTCCAAAGCTGCGCGTCAATACGTAATAATTCTGTCCTTGTTCGCGGGAAAAAAACAAAAAATATTTTCAGGTCGGGATTCGCCTAACAAATTTTTCTATACTGTATATGTCGAGGAGCTTGTTTCGCCGCCCCGGCCGGTCCAGTTGGTATGGAAAAATTCACCTCTCGGCTTATCGACCCGCTCGTAAGTATGCGCGCCGAAATAATCCCGCTGCGCCTGCAATAAGTTAGCGGGCAGACGCCGGTGCCGGTAGCCGTCGTAAAACGCCAGTGCCGAGCTGATTGCCGGAACCGGAATACCGAGCTTGACTGCCGTCGTGATAACTCGCCGCCAGGATGATTGTGCCTTGCTGACCGCCCGCTTGAAGAACGGGTCTAACAGAAGGTTTTCAAGATTCGGATTCTTGTCGAATGCCTTTTTAATCTCACCAAGAAATACTGACCGGATAATACATCCGCCTCGCCACACAAGCGCAATACCGCCATAGTTGAGATTCCAGCCGTATTCCTTTGCCGCCGCACGCATCAATTGATAGCCCTGTGTATAGCTGATGATTTTCGAGGCATACAGCGCCTTTCGCAAATCATCGACAAATTTTGCCTTGTCGCCTTTGAACGCTGCCTGTGGGCCTTTCAAAACCTGCGACGCTTTTACCCGTTCCTCCTTCAAAGCCGACAAGCACCTCGCAAAAACCGCCTCCCCAATCAATGTTAACGGCTGGCCCGAATCCAGCGCCGCAACCACCGTCCACTTGCCCGTCCCCTTTTGCCCCGCCGTATCCAGAATCAGGTCAATGACTTCGTTGCCCTCCTCGTCCTTGTAGGTCAGGATGTCTCGCGTGATTTCAATCAGGTATGAATTCAGTTCACCCTTATCCCACTCCGCAAAAACATTGTGCATTTCGGCGTTATTCATTCCCAGCCCTTCCTTCATCAATTGATACGTCTCGCATATCATTTGCATATCGCCGTATTCAATCCCGTTGTGCACCATTTTCACGAAATGTCCCGCGCCGTTTTCGCCCATCCACTCGCAGCACGGCTCTCCCGCGTCTGTCTTTGCGCAAATCGATTGAAATATCGGCTTGACGCTCGGCCACGCCGCTGCAGAGCCTCCCGGCATAATCGACGGTCCCTTCAATGCCCCTTCCTCGCCTCCCGATACCCCCGTCCCGATATAAAACATGCCTTTGCTCTCGACGTATTTGGTCCTGCGAGTCGTATCAGGAAAATGCGAATTGCCCCCGTCGATAATAATGTCCCCATTTTCAAGATGCGGCAGCAGTTTCTCAATAAAATCATCCACTGCCTGTCCCGCCTTGACCATCAGCATCACCTTCCTCGGCTTCTTAAGATTCGTGATAAATTCCTCAATCGAATGACAGCCGATTATCTTTTTGCCCTTAGCCCTGCCGTTGACAAAATCATCGACCTTCGATACCGTGCGATTGAAGCACGCCGCCGTAAACCCCTTGCTCTCCATATTCAAAATCAGGTTCTCCCCCATCACCGCAAGCCCAATCAATCCTATATCCGCCTGTACCATTTTTGTCGTTTCCTTTCTGCTGTCATTCCCGCGCAAGCGGGAATCCAGAAATTTAATCTTTTATTCTCGGGACAGTCCCGTCCGCCAATCTATATAATGTCTCGCCCGCGTTATGAACAACCAGAACCCCTTTGTCTTCTTTCCCCTCGTAATTGTCAATGTCGATTTGCTCCGGCGCCATATAGCCGAGGTTGACCTTTCGGCACTTTTCCCTGCCTATCCCCGTCGCAAGAACGACGTTCATCCTCGGCTTTTCCACGCCGTCGATATACGTTCCTATTCCCTTGACGTGTGTGCAGTGCGCCATCGCCCCGCCGGGAAAATCCTTGAACCTGTCCCACTGCCTCAGAAAATAATCCCGCGTATGATACCCAAGCTGTTCGATAACCGCCCCGTGCGTGCGGGAAATCTCGCTGATGTGCGGCGCATAAATAATCAGCACCCCGCCGTCGGCAACCACCGGCTCTAATTTGTACGCTACCTTGCCCGCCGTCCAAATATCCTCATACATCGCCGGCGCTATCCCCAGCACCGTCTTAAAAGGCCTGTCCTTGTAAACTATGTGCACCTTCGCCGACAAATCCGCTGCCTTCTCCCACGCACTGGCGCAATCCCCGATAAATATGCCCTTCAACGCATCCTTGACCGCCACAATCGCAAACAATTCGTGCGGTGCTTTCACAAACGACGTCGCCTTCTCCACAACCGCCCGCGTCGCCGTCCACTTATTGCCGTTTATCACAGGGTTTGTTATCACCGCCCCAAGCCAGTGAAAAAAGTTAATGATTTCAGCGCCCGCTATCCCCGGAAAAATATACTTGTGTCCCCCCGAAAATCCCACCACCTCGTGCGGAAACACAGGCCCTAAAATAAAAAACTCATCGTAATCGAAAATCATCTTGTTAATCGCGACGTTTACCTTTTCGCTGAAAAGACCGCCTGTCAAATTTTCAATCTCGGATGCGGGAATTTCCCCGATTGTCTTGAACGTCTCCGGCCTGTCCCACCTATGATTAAAGAATCCTACTTCTTTATATTTGCCCTTGCGCTCGGCTGCTGTCATCTTCAGTCGAAAGCAAATCCGCTCCTCGCTTATCGGCTGATGCGTCCCAAGTGCTACCAGAACGTCTAATCGTTTGACTTTATTCCCAATACAATCGAATATCGCCTTGAAAACGTCCCCCACAGGCCCCGACCGTGTATTATCCGGCACAATCACCAATATACTCTTGCCCGAATAATCATTCTGCTCGAAAAATTCGCAGACCGCCTCCCGCATCTGCTCGTCGCTGACTACCCCATCCGCATTTTCCCGCTCAATTATCATATTCCACCACCGTCATTCCCGCGCAAGCGGGAATCCAGTTTATTTTTCCCAGGGCGGCTTATCGGGAAGACAGTTCTCGAATTCCGCAATCAACTTCTTCTCATATCTGCCCGCAAATTGTCCCTTGATAAACCTGTCGAACGCCTCCTCGTAAAACCGCTTCCACGACTCAGTCTCCCTGCCCGGCAGCACAGGATAAAATAACGCGTCGTTTGCCCTTGCTGCCTTCAAATCGCCTGGTGCATCGCCCACCATTAAAACGTGGTCCTTATCGTATCGGCCCTTAGTAGCATACTCCAGATGCTGCGCCTTTGTTCCCATTTCCTGTCCCGCGATGACCGCGACGTATTGTGCAATATCGTGCTCCTCCCATTCCCGCACCAGCGCCTCTCCCGGTGTTGCAGATACCACTATCACGTCCGCTTTCGGCCGTATCTTCTTCAAACTCTCCCGCACATACGGAAAAGGCGGTATCCCCTTCACAATGTCCGCCACCGCCTGATTGACCTTCTTGCTCCAGTCAAGCGCTCTCTCTAATTCCTTCTTCGCCTGCGGGTCCTTCGCTTTGGCTATCGCTTTTTTTAATCCGTCGTTGCTCAAAACGCTCTTCGGGTCATCCACCCACGCAAAATAATGCGGATACTGCGGGACATTAAAGCCTCTTTGTTTGACCATCGGGTGATTGGGCAGCAATTCCGACAAAATCCTTTTGAGCGTCTTGTGCCGGTTTGCCCCTCGCGTCCTGCTGAACAAATCCGCAAAAACCCTGCATTCCCTCGCCGCCTCCGCTGCTGCCTGCAACCCGAAGCAGGCAATCGTCCACGGGCAGAAGCACTCCCGCTGCTTTATCCCCATCGTATCGAACACGCACCCGTCCGAATCAATCCCCACGAAAAATTTCTTCGTCGCCTTGAACTTTTTTAATTCCTTCGCCGAATTAGTCATCCCACTCTCCCGCAAATCATCGCCGTTAATCATAAATAATTTGGAAGTTTCTTCCCAATCGTCTTCATCGCAAGCCGGACATACACTGGCAGCCCGTCTCTGCCTATTCTGATAGGCGCCTCGCCCTTTATCAAAGGCGAGATATACTCCCGACACGCCTTTGTGATATGATTGCCCCTCTCGTTTATATACGCCCTCGGCACCTTCTTTTCCCCGTTGGCCACATCCTTCAAATCCGCCAGTCCCGTTGTGCACTTGTATTTAGGCCCTTTTTCCCGAACCAACGTTATCATTTTCCCGTTCACTCCCGATAACGCCATCTTCACCGCCATCTTGCCGCACATATACGCCTCGTTAACATCTGTCAGTGACGCGAAGTGCATCGCCGCACGCTGGTTGGTGCCTAACTTTTGGGTTCTCGCCTTTATCCCGACCTCCTTTTCGATTACGGCCTTTAGCATATCCGCCACCCCGCCTAATTGCACGTGCCCGAAGCTGTCTTTCGCAAACGCCCCAGTATCCGCCGTAACGTACTTGCCGTTCGCATCCTTCAACCCCTCCCCGACTACGATAAACACCCTCTCCAGCCGCTTGTGCACCTCTTTCACGTCGTTTACGAACCTCTCCCACGTAAACGCATGCTCAGGCATATAAACCAGGTGTGGTGCGTCTTCAGGCGTTCTCGCCGCTAATCCCGTCGCCGCTGCAATCCAGCCGGCGTTTCTGCCCATCACCTCCAGAATCGTGCAGGTATCGTGCGTATATAGCGCATCGGTGTCCCTGCCAGCCTCCATTGCGCAGGTCGCTACGAATTTCGCCACGCTTCCGTAGCCGGGACAATGGTCCGTGCAGGCAAGGTCATTATCGATTGTCTTGGGTATACCGATACAGGTAAGTTCATAGCCACGTTGGGCTGCGAGCTTATTCACCTTGTCCGCTGTATCCATCGAGTCATTTCCGCCCGCGTAGAAAAAATACCTTATCTCGTGCGCCTTGAATACATCCAGTACCCGGTCAAAGTCCGCCTTCGACTCCTGTATCGATTTGAGCTTGTATCTGCACGACCCCATCGCCGCCGAAGGCGTCCACTTCAACGCCTCTATTACTGCTTGGCTCTCCGCGCTTGTGTCGAACAGGTCCTCTTTGAGGATTCCCAGTATCCCGTTATGTGCCGCCAGCACCCGTCCAATCTTCTTCGACTTTGCCGCCTCCTGAATCACCCCGCATATGCTTGAATTTATTACTGCCGTCGGTCCTCCCGATTGAGCCACTATCGCATTCACTGCACTCTTTGCCATATTTGTCGTTCTCCGAAACCTTGTGTCTGTCATTCCCGCGTAACCTATCCTGCCTGCCCCTGCAATCCGTAGGCAGGGGAGCAAAGTCGAAGGAGCAGGAATTTATTTTTACAGCTTGTAAAATTGAAACTCCTACCATATATGTTCTATAGAGCCCAAAATCAAGGGAAATACAGAATTGCAAATTGCAGAGTGGACCTTCCTGCCCTCGAACGCAGCAATCGGGGGAGCCCACGGAAAGGAGGCAAAATGAAAGTGTACAATTTAGGGATAGTCGGTTTTGGCGGCTTTGGCCAGTTCTTAAAAAATTCCTGGGAAAAACTCGATAATGTCAAAGTCATAGCGGTCGCAGATGAAATTGCGGACCGCAATCCGGGTGGTGATGTTAAGTTCTACTCTGACTGGCATGACCTGGCAGCCAGCAACGGAGTCGACATTGTCTCAATCTCTACACCACCTTGCAGTCACGCAGAGATTGCCTGTGCAATGATGGAATCAGGTAAGCATATCCTCGTTGAAAAACCTATGGCTACGACTGTTAAGGATGCCCGTAAGATAATCGCAACACGTGACAAAACCGGCCGTGCGGCCACAGTCGATTATATGATTCGCTTCAATCCAATGATGGAAGTTATTGCACATATAACCAAATCAAACGTACTTGGCCGGCTTCGCCATTTTAATCTTGAAAATTATGCTCAGGATGATGGCCTGCCGCTGTCGCACTGGTTCTGGGATAAAGATATAGCCGGCGGAATACTTATCGAACACGCTGTGCATTTTATTGACCTTGTCCATAGTTTGACTGACCAGCGATATACTGCAGTTGCGGGACTCGCTCATAACCGGAACGGGCGGCAGGAAGACCAGGTTCTTGCAGCGGTTCATTATAACGGAGGTCTTATTGCGACCCATTACCATTCGTTTGCCAGACCCGGATTTTTCGAGAATACGAGTATGCGTCTTAACTACGACCTTGCTCAGATAGACATCGCCGGCTGGATTCCACTTTGCGGGCAAATCAATACGATAATAAACAGTAAAAACCTGGCCGAATTGGAAAAACTTCCGGGCTTTAAAATTACACACAGATGCAGCGTATCTGAGGTTCAGGACCAATCACGCCCCAGTGGATGGGGAGGAGTGAAAGAAAAATCCGCCGGCCATAAAAAAATCAAAGCAGGTGGGATAGAATATGAAGTTGAGGAAAATGTTATTGCAGAATTTGGCCTCGAAAAACCCAAACAGGAGGTATACACTGACTCTGTTCGGAGAATGTTGTGCGATTTGATTCGAAAGATTGAAAATCCGGACCATACATTACGGGTCAGTCTTGAGGATGGATTGAGCAGCCTGGAGATAGCTTGTAAAGCGACTGAAATGGCAAGAAATATATAGTTATGAAATACGACAGGACAGCGAGATGCAATACGAACTTCGGAGTTTTGTAGTGAGATATCTTTTATCTATCTTGAAAAGTAATTTGCCTTGACCCAGTTGAAGTTCAGGATGAAATGCACGGCGATGAGGGCGAGTAATACGGCCCCGCCGCCCTTGTGGAATATCTGAAACGCCTTCATCGGCAGCTCATCGAGAAACAACACCGTCACGGCCTGATTGATAAACAGCACGAATAAAACCGGGTTCAAAATCTTATGTAGCGTATTCCTTCTCATAATCGCCTCCAAATCTCTTTCTGTCTCCTATATTCTGTCTTCCGCCTTATGCTCCTGTGCTTTCCGCTTTTTGTGCCGATTCCTTCAAAGACCCCAGCCATTTCATCCAGGCCTTTTTATAAGTCTCGCTCGAAGTCAGGAATGCCTCGTTATGACCGCCCCGCAGCTCGATGAATTCTTTCGGCTCATTAGCAGCGTCGTAAAGTGACAAGCCAAACTCGAACGGCACTGTCTCGTCGTCCCTGCTGTGAATCACCATTACGGGGCGTTTGACCTTGCGGATGTAGTCGATTGTAGGATAGTTGAAGCGGGCAAACCACTTCACCGGCATATAGGGGTAGTACTTGCTGCCGATATCGGCATACGAAGTGAATGCTCCCTCGATAACCAGCCCGGCCGAGCGGACTTTTCCTGCCAGATACGCCGCGACACTGGCCCCGAGCGACCATCCGAAGATGATAATTTGTTGCGGGGCTATTCCTTTTTTCTTTGTCAGCCACCTGTATGCTGCCCGCACGTCCAGATACGTCCCGTTTTCCGATGGCCTTCCCTCGCTGCTGCCGTATCCGCGGTAATCGAAAATAAAGCAATTCACCCCCAGCCCGTTCAGCAGGTTAACCATATCCAAAAAGAACATCATATTGCCGCCGTTGCCGTGACAGTAGAGGACCGTGAAGTCCGTCTTCGCTTTCGCTACGCCGGACAGGTCGGCGTTTGGAGCGGTCCCGGCTTCGCCTAAGGACTTCGCCGTGGCGGGGACGAACCAGCCGTGTAGCTGCAGCCGGTCGCCGGTTTTGAAAGTGACCTCCTCGAAATCGAGGCCCAGTTCGGCGGGGGTATAGGGCAGCTCACGAGTGGGGTCATAGACGAATTTTGGCTGCATAAAATAGAGTATCAAAGCAAGGCCGATATACGATACAACCAGCATTCCGAGGATTGTCAGCACTGTTGAACCCATAGACGCATTTTAATTTGCCTGGGCAGTTACAACAAGCTACAATCCGCTTATGCTCAAACGAAGAAAAACCACAACGGTCAACGTGGCGGGCGTCAAAATCGGCTCGTCGGCCCCGATTGTTATTCAGTCGATGACCAAGGTCCTTACAACTGACGTTGGTACCTGTGTGCGGCAGATAAATCGGCTGGCGGCTGCGGGGTGCAAACTGGTTCGTGTGGCCGTGCCGACCCGCGCCGATACAATCGCATTTGCGAAAATCGTTCAAAAAGTCAAGGTCCCCCTGATAGCGGACATACATTTCAGCCCGCAGCGGGCCATTGAGGCAATCGAGGCGGGCGCCGCAAAAATCCGTCTCAATCCGGGCAACATAAAAAAACGCAGCGACATTTTACGAATTATCGACGCCGCAAAAATGCACTCAATTGCGATACGCATCGGCGTCAATGAGGCAAGCATAAGAGACCTCCGCAGACCCGACGTTGTCAGCGGCAGACGTGTCGCTCTGATGCTCAGGGAAATGAAAAACTACGTCCGGCTTTTTGAAAGCCGGGACTTTCACAATATAGTTCTGAGTGCAAAAAGCAGCGACACGCTCCGGACTATTGAAGTTAACAGGCGAATAGCTGAGACGTTCGATTACCCGATTCACTTAGGATTGACTCACGCGGGGCTGCCTGAAGACGCTTGCTTGCCGTCGGCAGTAGCGCTTGGGACGCTGTTGGCGGAAGGCATAGGCGACACGATTCGCGTAAGCGCGGCAGGTGACCCGGTTATCGAAACGGAAATCGCAAAACAGATTTTAATCTCACTGGGTCTTTACCCGGCGCCGGAACTGCAACTGATAGTATGCCCCACATGCGCCCGCGCCCAAATTGATATAGTAAAGTTAGCTCGCAAGGTTAGGAAGGCCGTGAGCAAAATCGACAAACATGTTCGAATCGCCGTAATGGGCTGCATAGTGAATGGCCCAGGTGAGGCGGCGGACGCCGATTTGGCAGTATGCGCAGTAAAAAACAAGGCGTTCATTTACAAAAAAGGAAAGAAAATCGGGGTCGTCGCGGAGAACCAGATTGTCGCGACGCTGTTGATACTTTTGAAAAAGCTATGACTTTCCTCCAACCGGCAAGAACAATAGTAATTCGTTGCATACTTGTCGTGATATTGGCGATTGCATTCGGGTATATCGAGGCGGCGGTGGTGGTGTATCTTCGCGAGATTTTTCATCCCGATGGTTTCAGCTTCCCATTGGCGGCATATTTTCTTGCAGATAAATCACGCGACCTGCTTTTGGTTGAGGTCGGCAGGGAGGCGGCAACAATCGTTCTTATACTCAGCGCCTGTTTATTAGCGGGCCAAAATCGCCGGCAACGAGTTGCTTACTTTTTAATAATCTTCGCCGTATGGGATATCTTCTACTATGTGTGGCTCAAAGTGCTCATCGGCTGGCCCGCCTCGGTTTTGGATTGGGACATCCTTTTTCTAATCCCACTTCCTTGGGCGGGGCCGGTTTTTGCGCCTGTGCTTGTATCGGTTACATTGCTTATATTTGCGGGTCTTATCCTTTATCGTGACTGCAGTGCTGTCCCGATAAAGGTGAGCAGGTGGGACTGGCTTGGTTTTTGCGCGGCTGGTCTGGTCGTAGTCATTTCATTCTGTGTTCCAGGCCCGCACGTTTCCCAGACCGACTATGCCACCTACTTCTCTTGGCCTCTTTTTGCTGTGGGCCTATTGGCCGGCGGCATACTGTTTGCAAAATGTTTTTTAACAACAAGCCCCGATAACTCTACGCCATAGGCAGACAAGCCGGGGGCTAAATATTGGCGGGTCAGGTCCTGTCTTTATTGACCGGGAAAGTCCTCGAACTTGCCGAAAATCATTTTGCCGGCCGAGGTCTGCAGAGAGCTTGTCACCGCCAAAACGATGTCTTTTCCTATTTTGTTGCGGGCGTCCTCGACGACAACCATTGTGCCGTCGTCGAGGTATCCGACACCCTGGGTGGGCTCTTCACCCGGCTTTATGATACGGACCTTCATAGTCTCGCCGGGCAGTGCTATCGTTTTCAGGGAGTTTGCCAGGTCATTGATATTCAGCACGTCCACATCCCTCACGGCGGCCACCTTGCTGAGGTTGTAATCCGTAGTCACAAGTCGTCCGCCGCAGTTTTTGCTGAACAGAATCAGCTTTTGGTCAACACCTTTTAGTTCCTCAATCTCCGGCACCATTATATCGTCTATTGTTATATCTATCGAAGTATTTGTCTGCATATCTTTGAGTATGTCGAGTCCGCGTCTGCCTCGGTTACGTTTGAGCTTGTCGGCGGAGTCGGATATCAACTGTATTTCATTGAGAACAAATCTGGGCACGATGAGCGGGGCGTCGAATAATTTGCTCTTGTATAAATCGGCGATGCGACCGTCTATAATAGCCGAGGTATCCAGCACGAAAGGTCTTGCGCCTTTGGTCTGCTTGGCGAATTCAACGTAAGGGATGACGAATCGCACGTCGTCTTTGGTTCGTATGACTATACTGATTATAAGAAAACAAATGCTTATACCCAGCATCCACTTCATCGCGCCCGCGGCGGTCTTGCTAATCTCGATGCGATATATATCTATAATCATATCGAAGACCTGTGCGAGAGCCCAACTGATTACGATACCGACAATCAAACCGAAAAAGACGCCGGCCAGGGCGGCCAGGGACTTCTTGGGAGTTGCAAAGTCAATAAGGAATGTTATCGACACAAGCACAAGCCCGCTGAGGAGTAACGCGTGGAAATCGGTACCCGGCCCGCCCGAAATCTCATAGGAAGTCAAATTAACAAGTAAAACCGCAACAATGATAACAAAAAAAAACGCCCTGAAAATCCAAAGCAACATACCTGTGACCTCCAAATGTTATGATATATTTTTATATTGACAGTTACAAATTAAACCTTTAATTTTGCACGCTCCGCGTGCCTTAGGCAAAACAGCATCCCTCCGCGTTTATTCGCGGCACGTCGCGTAATGCCATCCGACAAGCCCCGCAAACCGGCTAACCGCCCAGTGCTTTCTGCGCCCTGTCGCCGTCCTCGGCGTGGACCACCACAAACATCTGATATCGGCCGTCGCATACCATCGCGGAACCGACCAACCCGCTGATGTCGTTTTCGGCAAGCCCCAATAGAGCATCAGCCGCCGCGCCCGCGCGGTCGTCGCCATCCACGATAAAACCTGCCGCCACGGTCATTTTCAGACCGGCCTCTTGCGCAAAACTCTCAAACCTTTTCGGGTCCTTGGCGCTAACAAAGGCCAGTCCGCGGTTGTTGCCGCAGGAAAACGCCGATAAACACAAAAAATCCACGCCGGACAAATTGCTCTGAGATAAAAATTTCTGCAAGCTCCCGGGTTTATCCTCTATCTCCACACAGTGCACGACTGTTCTTCTGACAGCCATTTCCGAACCCTTTCATAGTGAAATGACCTTTCCCGAACTGCCCAAGTTTACCTGCCGCATTTTTATTGTCAATACGAAAATCCTTTCAGCCGGCCTTTGTTTGTCTCTTAAGCTGGCCGGCCACCGCTTTTGTCGCACGCCTTATCTTCTCTTCGTCGCCCAGGTAATAATGACGCTGTGCCTTAAGTCGCTCATCCAGATCATAGACCAAAGGCACTCCCGTCGGTATATTGAGCTTCACAATGTCCTCGTCCGAAACCGAATCCAGGTACTTGACTATTGCCCGCAGGCTGTTGCCGTGCGCAGATACCAGTATTCTTTTGCCCTCCTTCAGTTTCGGTACTATTGCCTCGTCCCAGTAAGGCAGCACCCGTTCGAGGGTCAGTTTCAAAGATTCCGTCCCCGGCAGCAGGCTCTTCGGCATCTCGGCGTAACGTCTGTCGTTGCACGGATGTCTCGGGTCGTCCGGTTCAAGCGGAGGCGGGGGGATGTCGTAGCTTCTACGCCATTGCTGGACCTGCTCCAAGCCGAATTTATCGGCCATTTCATTTTTGTTAAGTCCCTGAAGCGAGCCGTAGTGGCGCTCGTTGAGCCGCCAGGAACGGTAAACGTCTATCCACATCAGATCCATATCGTCGAGGATTATCCACAGCGTTCGTATCGCGCGTTTGAGCACCGATGTAAAGGCGATATCAAAGGTGTAGCCCTCGTGCTTCAAGATTTCCGCTACCTCGTGCGATTCAGCCACGCCCCGCTCCGAAAGGTCCACGTCCGTCCAGCCCGTGAAGCGGTTCTCAAGGTTCCAAACACTTTCCCCGTGTCTGACAAAGACAATTTTTATCATATCTTGCCCTCTGCATCACCCGCCAAGGCGAGCAAGATACTATAAGCCAACATTGTTGTCAAATAAACTTAGCGTATTTTAATTTCCCTTTATCGCCAGGGCCCGATATTCTAAAATTCGCTTATGCTCTACTTATGGATAGCTTTGCTCATTGTGCTCAACGCCGTCTGGCTCATACTTACCCTTTTTGCACTGCCGGGCAACTGGCTCATTGTTATCACCACGTCACTATTTGCCTGGTGGCAGTGGGAGCACAGGGTATTTTCCATCTATACCCTTATTGTTATCGCAGTTCTTGCATTTTCAGGTGAAGCGGTCGAATTTTTCGCGGGCGCCGGGGGTGCGAAAAAGGCCGGCGCCGGCTGGCTCGGCGCAATCGCCGCCATATTCGGAGCAATAACCGGAGCTGTCATAGGAACATTTGTTCTTCCCCTGTTCGGTACAATCATAGGCGCCTGCCTCGGCGCTGGTCTGGCTGCGACGGTTGTGGAATTATATATGGGCAAGCCCCCCGACGCCTCAATCCGCTCCGGTTTCGGCGCATCCCTCGGTTATCTCATCGGCTCAACCGTAAAATTTGCCATCGGCGTCGCCATCTGGCTCATCGTCGCCTTCGCCGCCTTCTGGCCTTAGGCACGCCGCTTACATAACCGCTAAAAAAGATACTCTTCCAGGGTCTTGACGAGGGAAAACAACGTCACATCATCTTTTTGATCTGCTCGTAGATAAGACGCGATTTTGGCTCGTCGCCAAGCATTCCGACTTTGATGGATAATTTTGTCATTCCATCGGTAGTGGCGCTAAGCGATATCGTAATCTTCTTGTCCGCAACGTCCCTGGCCACTATCTCACCTGACATTGAATCCACGCTTTTTTGAAGAACTGCCAGCTTTAGCTCCTCCATCGCCTTGAGCGTCGCGTCATAAACCTTATCAATACCCGTCGGTTCAACGGACTTAAGACTGCCCATCTTGTATTGTGCCATCCCGGCAGTTGTCTCCTCCGGCGGGGCAGTTCCTTCAGACGATGCACAACCATGAAGGACTACCGCTGAAACAACAAGTAGAACCGCCGCTAACATTCGCATGCTTCGCATAACAGACTCCTTTCAAAAATGTTGAATGCTCATAATCACTATGTACTTATATCGTCTATATCGTGCTTTCATCTTCATTATTATCGGATTGTTACTATAGCGTCACATCGAGTAGAATTTAAATGGACAAACTCGTACGATTCCTGAGATAGTAAACCGCCTGCCGCTCAATTTTCAATAAGTGCTTCTGCTATTTTTTGGGAAGCGTCACTTATTGCGACGGAGTTGCAGGCCTCTTTCATTTGCAGCCGTGTCTTGTCATCTTTCAAAAGCGGCTCAAGCTCTTCCCACAGCCACTCCCGTCGGTCTTTATCATCGCCGATGTCATCGACGATTACAGCCGCTCCGGCTTCGACTAATTTTCCGGCGTTGAGGTACTGGTGCATATCTTTATGATAGGGATACGGCATACAAATACTCGGTACCCCCGCCGCCGCATACTCGGCCACGCTGACTGCACCGCTTCGTCCGATGAGCAAATCCGCCGCTGCAAGCAAGTCAGCCATATCATCATAATAATCAATGACTTTATGCCTTATTGCCGCCACGGCATACTTCACCGTAACCTCGTCGAAATTGGCCCTGCCCGTCAGGTGAACTATCTGCCAATCGTCTGCAAAATCCGCAAGGTTATCCAGCAGTGAGCAGACCGTCCGGTTTATATTTTGCGAGCCGCTCGACGCCCCCGTTATAAGCAAAATCTTTTTATTCCTATCAAGCCCGAGCTCGGCTTTGACCCTTTCCGGGTTCGGTTTTTCAAACAAGCTTCGCAAAGGACAGCCGACGACACTTACCTTTTGCCTTTGTCTGCCGAAGTAATCGGCGGTTTCATCGAACTGCACGAAAATCCGTTTCGCCCAGCGTGCAATCAGCTTATTCGCCCTGCCCGGCACGATATCCACATTCAGGAGTACAACCGGCTTATTCAATCTATGCGCCGCCCGGCACACAGGCGCCGCGACGTATCCGCCGACGCCTATCACAACGGGGTTGTTGCTCTTGCGAATCGCCTCAGCCGCGGTTTTAGCACTTGAAAAGAACAGCTTGCAGAATCGCCAGAGCTTGTCGGGCCGAAAGGAAAGCCCGATTGCCGGCAGGGGGGTGTATGCAAAATTGGTCTTTGACAGTACGTGCCTGTCGATATCCCGGGAGCTCGTAAAGAAATGGATTTTTGCGGCAGGGTCAAGCTCGGCGATTTTCTCCGCGACCGCCACCGCGGGATAAATATGCCCGCCTGTTCCTCCGCCGGCAAAAAAGAAATTTTTACCTGTCATCACCCATCTTCTCCCGAACTCCTCCGGCCGCACTGCGATGCAATGTTCAACAGCACGCCGACCGCCGCGGCGCTTAGAATCATACTTGTGCCGCCGGCGCTGACAAACGGCAGGGGCAGTCCCTTCGTGGGCAGCACCACCGTTACCACGCCGATATTTAACGCCGCCTGCACACCGATTGCCAGCACAATGCTCGCCGCCAGAAGCCGGCCAAACGGCTCGCCTATCCGCCTCACAACCATCACCCCAAGCACGATAAAAGCTATGAATAACGCTATCACCAGGGCCATCCCGACAAAGCCTGTTTCCTCACCAATAATCGAGAAAATAAAATCCGTCGTGTCTTCCGGCAAATGACCATATTTACAAACCCCTCTGCCCAGCCCCTTACCGAACAAGCTGCCCGAGCCAATCGCAATCAGCGACTGGCTCGCCTGATAATTCGCCGAACCCATCCACTGGTCCGGGTTCAGAAAGGCCAGTATCCTCATCTTTCGCGCAGGCGATGGGAGTAT
>CAYNVP010000012.1:0-25333 GCA_964400665.1 uncultured Pirellulales bacterium
TTCGATATGTGTCGGCTGAATTTCTATGCACTGCCCCTGCATCGTTTCATTTCCCGATATCATTTTGTCAAGCAGTTTGGCAGCATCATAACCGGCTTTTTTGAAATTAAACGCGATGCTCGACAGCGGTGGGTCGCAGATATTGCAGATGGCATTGTCGTTATTGACACCGAGGATGGCGATTTCGTCCGGAATGCTGAGGCCCTCTTCTTTGGCCATATTGACCAAATGGCAGGCAAATATGTCAGTACTGGCCAGTATGGCTGCCGGCTTGGGTAATTGTTTAAGCCATTCTATTAGTTTCTCTTGGCCGGTGTTGAGAGCCGTTTTAATCCATAGTCTGGTATATGAAGTCGGATCATTTGTAAAAAGCACCTGCTTTTCTTTGAACACATTGACATTATAACCCCTCTTGACCAGGTATCGGGAAAAGTGTTCCAGCCTTTCAGCGGACCACCTTGCCTGCGTAAGGCCGAAAAACGCAAAATTTTTGAATTTCTTTTTCAGCAGATATTCGCAGGCCATCTTTGCGACCTCTTTGGAATTCGCGCTCACAAAAGGAAGATTGAGCAAATTTTGTATTGTGGCCACTCCAATCACGGGTATGCCGATCTGGAGCAGTTCTTTTGCCTTTGTAGTTGTTTGTACGCTTACAAAAGCGCCTTTACAGCCCCTTTCCTTGAGAAACGTCAGTGACTTTTGCGAGCAATCAGGCCAGATAATCAACTGCCAGTCCCCCCTGTCATGGATGTATTGAGAGATGCCGGCCATCAGCCCTTCGGTGTTGTGAGTGATATGACTGTGAGCGAAAGCTATTTTTATTTTTTCTTTCATCTCATCACGGCCTTTGTCTGTTTTTTAGTTTTTGTGTGAGCGCAAAAGCTTTCGAGAAAACCGAAGTGGTGAATTATCATATCGATTTAAATGGATTTGTCAACATGCTGCAACTTATAAGCTGAGACTGACAC
The DNA here is from genome assembly GCA_964400665.1 of uncultured Pirellulales bacterium. Lineage (GTDB taxonomy): Bacteria > Planctomycetota > Phycisphaerae > Sedimentisphaerales > Anaerobacaceae > Fen-1362. The sequence goes on from CAYNVP010000012.1 coordinate 969, forward strand.
GCATCGCGCGCCGATTTTCATTGTTGAGACAGTGAATATCAAATGATTTATCGCAGGCTTAGCGCCAATATTCTCACTGCAGTATAATCCGGCGAAGAGTCTATTTACTCTTTTTATTTCCTTCTTTCTTTAGCGCCGAATCCCGGGGACGAGCGAATAATACGGCCTTTGCGGGCCGAACCCGGGGCAAAGTTCCCAAAAAATTTAGAATTCAAAGCATCAGCTAACAGATATCGCCAAAGCATCAAATTTAGCGGTTTAGCCGGTTTTATGGGACTAAAAAACAGAATTTTTCGTAAGTCCTTGAATTTTATAGAGTTAAAGCTGTCGGGAAATTTTAAGAAAAAAAACAATCCACATGGGCAGAATCAGGAGCTAATCCCTTGATTTTTATGAAGTTACGGCCTTTGCGCGAAATCGACTTTATTTGTGCGTAAAATGACCTTGTTTTGAATTTTAATTTTTGGGAGAATCACAATTAGAACGAAGAAGGGCTCAATATTTATGCATATATGCGGTGCCTGGAGTCAGCCGGGTGCTCGCCTGTTCAAATGTAGAAGTTGAGCGCGCATAACTTTTATTGATGGTTTAAGATGAGAAGAAGGAGGAGTAAAAGAATGAGAAGATTAAGTGTTTTATTGGTAATTACTTTTTTGTTGGGTTTTAGTTCTATGGTCAGTGCGGCCGATGTTGTAAACGACACATGGCTCGATGGCACGCGCGGCGATCCCGCTGCCCCGACCTACTCGGAAATGGGTGTAGACAGTGATGTTGACGGCGACATTGAGTCCGCATGGTTCCTAGGGGGCACTGGTACACTTGACCCCCTCGGAGCGGGCGGGCCGCTCCGGCTCGACCAGACCTCAACAAGTTCTGCGTCGGTGACCACCTACTTCACGGGAGAAGGTTCCGAGCTCACGCTGAGCAACGCTGGCGACTCCATCCGGCTGACGTGGGAGTTCCAGGTATCGGGCCAGATACTCGCCAACACCAGCCAGGGGTTTCGCATCGCGGTCGTCGATAGCCCCGCGGGATCGAGGGTCACCGGTGAGAGCTCGCCAGGTGACGCTACCTATTCCGGGTACAGCCTGTTCATGAACATGAACGAAAACGTGTTCTCCCACAGCAGGCCTTTCGATCTCCTTGCACGAGCCGCTCCCGCGACGGCGTCGGCCCTGTTGAGCGCCAGCGGTTCGTGGGCCTCGCTGAGCTCCTCGGCGGGGACGAATGGGAATCCCTCGTACATGCCCGGCGTGGACTACACGTTCCTCATGGAGCTGACGCGCCGTGCGGACGGCGACCTGGACATTATGACCAGCATGGCCGGCACCGGCTTGGACGGCACCGGGTTGATGCAGATCAACTACACGGGCGCCCCGAACGGCGGGAGCTATGCATTCGATACGTTCCAGTTCCGGCCGGACGGCTATGATAGGGCATGGGAAATCTTCGACACGAGCCTCTTCAAGGTCGAGTTCGTGCCCGAGCCGGCGACTATTGCTTTGTTTGGTCTTGGTTTACTGGCCATAAGACGCAACAAAAAGTAAAGGGAAAGTTTAAGCAGTATTAAAGAGAACTCAGGGCCATATTCGATAAATTGAATATGGCCCTTGAGGACTCTGTATGGTCTAATGTGTTAATATATGCTCTTTTGCAAGTCGAAGTGGATATTACTGTTGTCAAGGCATTATTCCGGGATTCTTACAGGTCTTATTTATCATAGTCCGGGGTCTTGCGTAAAATAGTAATAATACAATAGGTGTTTCTTGGTCTGAAGCAGCGTACTTCAGATTGAAATTCGGAATGTTTTGTAAACCTTAATTTCTCGGTATATCGAGTCAGTTTTTTGTGTTAGAGGAGGACATAGCTATGAAGCGTGGAATGATATGGATGGCTTTGGCGGCGGTAGTATTGGTTTCTACCAGTGCATGGGCGGTATGGAATCCCGATACGGATCCCGACCGGCTCTTCAACATGAATTTTGAGACTGGGACCTACGACAACGGAGCGCATACTGCCACGGATGTGGTAGCCAGTCTTGTTGGAACGGTAATTGATTATAACACTGCCAACCCTAATGTATTTGGCGAGGAGACAACCAAAGCCGGCCTTGGTCACGACGCGAATTTCGCGCAGGTTCATGACCTGGACATCGGAAGCCCCAATGATTGTAAGCTGTCTATGGCACTAACAGGCATCTTCGACCTTGGCAATGATGACACAGTTAAGAGCACGTGGACATTCTGGTTCAATGTGCCGAGTCTCACTGATGGCACCATTATAAGGCATGCAAGCATCTACCTGGAGAACGAAGGTTATGAGAATCTCCTGTGGGAAATACGAATACATGGCGGAAAGCTACATTTCTATCATAAAAACAACTCCCTCCGTATGGAGACGGCCTCGACACTGAGCGACTTGGGGGTTACAGTCAACGAATGGCATTCTGCGGCTGTTGTAATCGACAGAGAAGATACCATAGAGACGAGCGTTCCCACGACGCAGTTAAGCTCCAAGATATACATCGACGGTCTTGAGGCGCCTATAATAGTTTCTTCTGTTACTACTGCAAGTATGAACATTGACGCTTACCCTTATTATGACTCGCCTTTATGGATTGGAGCCGGGGAACGCCAATTTGACGGATTGCTTGACGATGTCCGTCTTTTTGGCCGTGTCCTGACCCCGGTGGAGGTCAGTATTCTCAATCAACCTGATAAAACCTTACCAAGAGCACTGCTTCCTATTCCGAGGTCTTCAAACGTACTTATTTCGACAGATGTGAACTGGATACCTGCAGTCAGCACGCCTTTGCCTACAGCCCAGAAGGTATATTTTGGCACAGATACAGATCCCAATAATCTGCCCCTTAAGAAGACAATCCTCAATGGTACAACACATATAGCAACAAATACGGACATCGGCGGACCGCTCAACTTTAACACAAAATATTATTGGTATATTCAATCGACCATCGGCGGTAATGATGTGAATGGACCTGTCTGGTCGTTTACCACCGAAACAGGCAAGGCAATCAATCCGTCTCCTGCGGATGGTGCCGAAGACATAGATAGTAATGGTCTTGATTTATCCTGGACCACTCCTACTGCGGCAACATACGCGGTTTATCTATCCCAGGACTGGTCGCTGGTGGACTCCAACGACATTAGTGTGCGGATTGCCGATAGTAACTCGAACCCATTCAAAAACGATGTTTTTAACACGAGCATCAGGGGCGCAATCTACTATTGGCGCGTAAACAGCACCTATACGTCGGGCACAATACCGGGCGATATATGGAGTTTCCGCACAAAGCCGTACGAGCTTGTTTTCAACACTTCGGGTTACTCGGTAGCCTATGCGGACCACGCTGTCGCGGCCTACGGCTGTGAGATTCACGGAGGAAGCCCCAGCTGGACAACTGTCACAACCGGCTCCCTTGACGGCAACTACATGGCCGACGGTAACGCAATCGCGGTCTTTGATTTCGATAGCGGCTTTAATTACAACAGGCGTTACGATATTATCGTAGTGCCTCAGTATAACGCCAGAGATATCAATAAGTTGTTTGTGTACTATCCCACACCGCTTGCTATTCACGTAACGGGTGATTTCTATTTTGACGGCAGGGTGCAGATTGCAGGAGAAGATATCTTATCTACAACCCAGGACCTCACCGTCGCGAGTTCGGGCGGTTACCCCGGACCCAAGCATAATAATGGTGACAGCATCTTTGGTAGTAGTGTTCCCGGTAACTCAGACATTGATGATTACTGGGACCACCCGACTATGAAGGCCAACAACCATACTCGGGTTGGCAGCTATACTTCTTCAAAGGACATATATATTCCAACGGAACTCTGCAAAAAGACATTTGGTCCCGGTCAGCCCGTCAATCCGCCGTATAAAGGCGGCGGCGGCGGCGGTTATGGCGGTGTCGGCGGCGAGGCAGGACGCGGCTACTACACTGGTATCTTTTCCGGAGGCCCCAACTACGGCGATGAGGAAGTGCCTATCCCCTTTGGCGGCAGCTCCGGCGGATGGGGCAGTGCCGAGGGTGGTGCTGCAGGCGGCGGCGGTATTGAGATTATCGCCACCGGCAACGTGGTCCTTGACGCCAATTCCGAGATAAACGCCTATGGCGGCAGTCAAGCGGGTGGCAGGGCGGATTACCCGGGCGGCGGCGGCGCCGGCGGTTCGGTAAGAATTATTGCCAGCGGCTCTGTTACTAATAAGGGTGCTATAAATGTAAACGGCGGCAAAGGAGGCGATGCCACAGGCTCCGGGAATATGAATGATACGGGCGGCGGCGGCGCCGGCGGCCGTGTGGCAATCTTCTACGGCACTACTAAAGACCTTGACGACGGCACCATTACTGCTGACGGCGGCGCCAAGGGTACCGACCTCGATAATACCGCTCTTGCCCAGGACGGCGAGAATGGCACTATCTTCATCAGAAGCTTTTCCGAAGCTGAACCCAATAGGGCTTCGGCGCCCACACCTGCAGACGGCGACGAGAAGGTTTATTGCAGCTCTGACCCCTGTACCATCCAGCTCAAATGGTACTCCGGTTACAACGTAACGCCCGGAACCGACGAAGTTTTCTGTGACACTAATCCTAATCCGTCCGCTTCACAAGGTTCGGTCGCAGCAACCCGCGGTCAGCACAGTGTAAATATGACCGTTTATTCCGGAAACACTTACTACTGGAAGGTTGTAACCGACGGTACTATCAGCAGTGATATATGGTCCTTTACGACAGTTGACTGGTATTGTCCGTTTGCGATTTCCAATCGTGTCCCTCATGTGGGCGGACCGGAATGGGATTTCAATCACAACTGCATCATTGATATTGAAGATTTCGCGTTTTTTGTTAAGGACTGGTTAAACAGCGGGTTTGGCGGCTATATGCTCACCAATGATAATTTTGCCGACTTTGCAGCTGAATGGAGAATGTGTGATAATAGGTCAGACGGCTGTAACGACTGGCCTGATTAAATGATTGATTGTGCATTTGGTAAACAGGTGGCTTTTCGGGTTAATTAGGGATAATGCCATGAAAAGAAAAAAGGGTTTTACGCTGGTCGAATTACTGGTGGTAATCGCGGTTATTGCCCTGCTCATGGCGATACTTTTGCCTGCATTGGGCAAGGCCAGAGAGCAGGCCCGGCGTGCAGTTTGCGGCCATAACTTAAAGGAAATTGGGATTGCTATTTCGGGGTATGTCGGGGATACCGATTTATTGCCCTTTTATGGCGGCAAGGACCCTTCCTATTCAAAGACTGAATTTCATGACGATCCTGTGGATGATGAAAGGCATCCTTATGTTGTTTATCGGGGCGATGAACCCAAATGGGCGGGGCCTCCGCTTGTCCCAATGAGACTGGCCTGTCTTTATGCTCGCCGATATATGGAAGACCCGAAAGCATTTTATTGCCCTTCAAATCGGTCCGCCACGTACCAGTATAAATCTTATGCAAATCCCGCGCCATGGGGTACTTTGCCGCAGGTTTACAACCAAAATACCGAAAATGAGTGGGTGCGCGTAGGTTACTCGTATTACCCGATAGATGAGACACTAAAAAGACCTCCCACTGGTATGGTGAACGTTCACGGTCTCTATGTGCCGGTATATACAGCAAGAAGATTTGCTTTGCTCAGCCGCAAGACCCCGTATGCGACAGATGGTCTTTGGGATATAGAGAACATAAGCCATAGGTCAGGAATAGAAACAATCGGCGGGAACAAACGTGTGAAAAATGGCGGCATCAATGCCTTGTTTAAGGATGGGCACGTCAGGTTTGCCAGAGACGAGAAAGTTACTTTTTATGGGCAAGACGCGGGGACACTCTTCAATAATGTCTATTGGGATGTCGCGATAGGAGGAAATGAGAAACCGACCGACGTGGATTTCAGATATCGTTTTTTCCCTATATACAGTATGATTCAGCCCTGATGATTTGGCCGGTAGAACAGGTTTTGATCGGCATAGAAGTATAATTATGATGCCCTGGATAATATACGAAACAGATATTTTCCGGGGCATCGTGGTTAGTGCGGGGATGAAATCGACTCAGCGTTTGGTGGGAATTGTCTAATAAGCGGGTGATGAAAAACATCTCGATTTGTATTTTTTTACTTGTACTGAACGGAGACAGCATCACTTTTGCTGTTGACGCCTTTGCTGGTGCGAAAGGTTCCAGTCGTCTGGCTGCAGGCGGTCGCGGAGGCGCCGCAGACCACCGATGACCGTTTTTGAAGTGCAACACTTCAGAACGAATGTGCCCAGGCAGACAAACGGGAGCATTAATCTTATTTACAAGCACCCCAGAATTTGAAGGCAAATTTTATGAAAGGAGAAGTTTTTAAGTTGTCAGTGGTTTTATCCTTACTGTCAGGTTGCCTGTGTAACGCAATCCAGGACAGTAATGTGCCCTGGCAGCCGGACGGTAAACTGGCCGGTCTGGCTAAGCTTTTTGAATCCGGCAAAACCCGCCAGATTACCGTGGATGCCGACGGCCCCGGCGATTTTAATTCGATACAAAAAGCTATTGATTCTGTTCCCAAAGATAATAATCAAAGAATTGTTGTGCTGATAAAGCCCGGTTTTTATAGAGAGCGGGTTCTGATACCTAAAAATAAGCCTTTTATCACCTTGCGGGGCGCCGACCCATATAAAACGATTATAAGCTATAATCTTAATCATGAGATGCTCAAGCCCGACGGCTCAGACAAATATCGTTCTGATTGCGCGACATTCATAGCGAATAGTCCCGATTTGATATTAGAAAATCTTACCATTGAAAATACTCACGGTCCTCATCCGCAGGCGCTGGCTGCAAAACTGGTTTGCGAGCGTGCTATTGCCGTCAATTGTCGGTTTCTGGGCGGACAGGACACGCTGATGGCGAATTCGGGCCGCCAGTATTACGTGAACTGTTATGTAGAAGGTGGCACGGATTTTATTTATGGTTATGCTCAGGCTGTTTTTGACAACTGCATGATACATTCCAAGGAGAACAGCCATATTACAGCGCATGCAGCTTCCGAGCCAAATCTTCCTACCGGCTTTGTTTTTTATAGTTGCAGGGTCACGACGGCCGACGGTATTATGACGGACCTTGGCAGGCCGTGGCGTCCTTATGCAAAGGTGGTTTATTATCATTGCTGGCTTGACAAAGGCATAAAGCCGGTCGGCTGGGATAATTGGCGCGACCCAAACAGAGAGAAAACGGCTTTTTTTGCCGAATATAAAAGCTCCGGCTTCGGTGCTAACCCTTCATCGCGCGTGAAATGGTCGCATCAGCTTACGGATGAAGAGGCCAAAAAGTTTTTGCCGGAAAACTTTATGAAGCTTGACGGACATACTATTGACCAGTGGCTTCGGGAAATTATTGATTTTCGCAAAACTACTGCTCTTAAGAATTAAATATTTATGAAAACCGTTAAGATTGGAATTTTTTGTTTGTTTGTACTGCATAGTTTTAACAGCGCCTGGTCTGCTCTGGCAGCATTGCCGGCCTTTCCGGGCGCCGAAGGTTTCGGGATGGGTGCTATCGGCGGCCGAGGCGGCCAGGTTATTGAAGTTACCAATCTCAATGACAGCGGTCCGGGCAGTTTAAGGGCGGCCGTAGATACCAACGGCCCGAGAATCGTCGTTTTTCGTGTTGGGGGATATATTGAGCTGGGGTCAATGCTGGATATTAACACACCATTCATTACGATTGCCGGCCAGACCGCCCCGGGTGACGGAATATGTCTTAAAAATTACGGCATCACGGTGCACGCTGACAATGTGATTATTCGTTATTTGCGTGTGCGGCCAAGCGATATTGCAAAACAGGAATTTGACAGTATCTCCGTTTTGAACGGCCGCGACATCATCATAGACCACTGCTCGGCGAGTTGGGCCGTGGATGAAGTCATTTCTGTTGTTTCCAGAAGGCCCAGCTTAAGCGATGTAACAATCCAGTGGTGCATAATTGCCGAGAGTTTAAATTGTTCCGCACATCATAAGGGCTGCCATGGCTACGCTTCTTTAATCCGGGCCGGATACGGCAATGGCGTTACATATCATCATAATCTCTATGCGCATAACCACGGCCGAAGTCCCCGTCCGGGTAATTACGTTGACTCTAAGCGCGACCCCCGCGGTTTAATTTTTGATTTCCGCAATAATGTAGTGTATAACTGGGGCGGGAACCATGCTGGGTACAATGCTGATGGACAAAACGACGCAAATAGCATTACGAGTATGAACTTTGTGAATAACTATTATGTAAAAGGCCGCAACTCCACAGGCAGCTATGCTTTCGAGGAAACGACCGCCCGCTGCACGGCGTATTTCAGCGGCAACTGGATAGAGGGTACTTGTCCAAAGGACCCCTGGAGCCTTGTTGAATTTGTTGCTTTTACTCAGGCACAGAAAGACGCGTATAAACAATCAGTCCCGATACCGGTTGCGCCGGTAGCCACTGAGGATGCGTCAACAGCGTATACGCGGGTTTTAGCCGGTGCCGGCACGGTATTTCCTGTCCGGGATGCAGTTGACAAACGTATTGTGGATAGCGTCGTAAAAAAAACGGGCGGTATAATTAATCATATAGAAGAAGTCGACGGCTATTCCGTAATGGAATCCGGCACACCATCTGTCGATAGCGACCACGACGGGATGCCAGATAAGTGGGAGCTGGCTGTCGGCCTTAACCCTTCTGATGCCAACGACGCCCGCGGCGACCGTGATGGCGATGGCTTCACCAATATCGAAGAATATATTAACTGGCTGCCCTTAGGCAAGCTGATGCCGGTTAAATCGAAAGATGTTAAGTAGTAACAGTGTGGGTAATTTTTTATGGATAAACTGACAGTAGTCAACATAGGCGGCTTTGGCCATTCAGATGCGGTTTTTCGCGATTTAGTCGCAATGCAGCAAGTCGAGCTGACAGGGCTGGCGCCGGCGTATCAGGGTGAAGATATCTCGAAATTCCTGAAACTCGAGCCAGGCGTCGGCAAGAAGGTTTATGATGACTATAAGCTGATGCTCAGGGAGCTTAATCCTGACGTTGCAATAATCAGCACACGGCTCGACCTTATTCCACTGCTGATAATGGATGCCGCCGATGCGGGCTGTCACGTAATAGCTGAAAAACCGCTTGCTCTTGATTTGAAAATGCTGGAAAAAGTCCGCAGATCAGTGCAGCGGAATAGAATTAACCTTATGGCTATGCTGACTATGCGCAGTGACCCTCAATTTGTAGCCGCCCGGCAGGTTTATGATAGTGGCGCCATTGGCGAGGCTGTTTTAGTTAATGCCCGAAAGAGCTACAAATGGGGTACAAGACCCGACTGGTTTGGAAACAAGGACAAATACGGCAGCACAATAGGATGGGTCGGCATACACGCCTTTGATTATATCAACTATATTACGAGTTTGGCTTTTACTAAAGTTGCAGCAATGCAAAGTAATTTTGCACATAGCGAACGGCCTGCCTGTGAAGATAATTGTGCTCTTGTGGCGGAAATCGGCAACGGCGGACACGCTACGATAAGTGTTGATTATTGCCGTCCGGAAATAGCCAAGACTCACGGGGATGACTGGATAAGAATCGTCGGGACAAAAGGAGTGCTCGAGGCAAGCGGCTCTAAAAGGGAATGTTCTGTTATCAGTAACGATAAAGGCAGTTTTCAGCATCCGCTGCCCGACGGAAAAGATAAGATATTCGTTAGATTTCTTTTGAATATTCTTGACGGCAGAAGCAATGACGAAATCACACAGGTATCTTTTATGCTTACAAAAGTATGCCTGATTGCCAGCGAGGCTGCCCAAAAGAACAAGGTTTTGAACATAGAATAGTAACGGAACAGGCGATGATTAAGTTGGCAATGGTAGGTGCAGGCGGATACGCTTATGAATTGATTAAGCGAATCTGGGACTTGCCCGACAAAATAGAGTTGGTGGCAGTGACGAGCAATCCGATGAGGAAATCGTCAGGCAGGTCGCATTGTCTCAGCAAAGGCATTCCGATTTATGATGATGTTGATCAACTGATTGAAAATGTTAAAGGGCTGGCGGATATAATTTTTATTGCGTCACCGATTCACACACATTTTAATCTGACCAGGAAGGGCATAGCTGCCGGTTTTGATATTTTTCTGGAGAAGCCTCCTGTCGCCACTATACAGGACCTTGATGAATTGACGAAATATGCGTCCCAGCATGGCAAAATGGTTCCTGTAGCATTCCAATATCTCTATTCGGCGATTATGAAGCAATTAAAAAAGCGGATTGTGGAAGGCCGATATGGCCAAGTAAAACGAGTAAGGGGTATGGCCGGCTGGCCGAGATTTGATACGTATTATAATCGCACTGGGTGGGCGGGCAAGCTTTGTGTAGATGGCCAGTGGGTTCTTGACGGGACGATTAATAATCCTCTTGCTCACATGTTGAGTGACGAACTGTATCTTGCTTCTACGAAGCCCGGCGCGATGGCAGAGCCTGTAAGTGTCCAGGCTGAATTGTATCATGGCCATGATATTGAGAGCGAGGACACCAGTAGTTTAAGGATCATAACCGATAAAGGTGTTGAGATACTGTTTAATGCTTCGCTTTGTTCCGACACGAAAATGGATCCATCCGTTATTATTGAATGTGATAAAGCCAGGATTGAGTATGTTGGTTTCAGTAAGGCCAAGATTGTACTTGAAAACGGCAACATTGATACTATAGATGACGAGAGCGACAAACGTGTCAACATGCTTACGAAAATGGCCGAGCATTATGAATGCGGATCGCCCTATCCTGTGAGTCTTGAGACCTGCAGGCCTTTCACGCTGATTGTAAATGGAGCGTTTGAGTCTTGTGGACATCCCCGTTCGATTGACAAGAAATATCTGAGTTGTTATGAGCAGAGCGTCCTCATGGGCGATACGATTAAAACGGTAATCAATGGTATTGACCATGTTTTGCGTGTTGCTCATGAAAACGGCAAACTGTTTTCCGAAGTGGGTGCGGTATGGGCTAAAAAGTCCAGCAACTTTGATTTGAGGGGTTATAAAAAATTCCCCACAACTGCTCGTTTTGAATTTGGATAGGAAGCAGGGTGTAAAAACTTGTGCGACTGTTAGAGTGTTGTGAATTTAGCGGGAATGGCGTAGTATATAAAAATTCATCCGAAGTTAATTTGCTAAAAAAACCGGCCTCGTAGGAAAAGAATGGCAGGGGGGCTGCTAAACAATATTTTGTTGCTCTGTTTGGGTCTTGACTTGCAACTAATTTGCAACTAAAATTGTGATCATCATGAACAACATGTGCAACATGTTGATTTAAAAAGTTATCCCTAAGATGTTGCTGTTTCTATAAGTTACTGAAAAAGCGTGACTTCTGGAAAACCGGCTCTTTTTGCCCATAACCCGGAGGTCGGAGGTTCGACACGAAACGTAGCGCAGAGCCCGATGTCGTCTCGGAATCCTCCCCCGCTATTGCTAAATAATGCGGAACCAGCCACTAATGGCTGGTTTTTTTGTTTCAAAAAATAGATGATTTTTGATTTAGGCGTGTCGGTATGTCAAAGTTTGCATAATTTTGCCGTATTCTGCATCGCATAGAAAATATCTTAAATTCAGAACTATAATTGAAATAAGCACTTGCAAGTTGATCCATGCGCTGGCAACAACCAAGACCCGCAATCGCTGCACAAATACCTTTACTGCCACGCAAATCCAGTAAACAACGTCGATCCCGATGGTTTGTTCAGTTTTGCTGAGATAAATGTTACCGCGTTAATTCAAACGACATTATTTACATTCTGTTTTGCACAGCGCCTTCCTTGTTCTTAATATGGTCGGAATGAAACCGATATGAAACCGCCTCCTCCTATAGGGCCTGTCCCGGAGTTGATTTTCTAATATGTTGACCATTAACGCGGATAGATTGTATAATGAACTTAGCTAATGAACTGTTCAGTGTGCAAATTTTGTGAGGGAAACAAATGAGTCCTGCCAGGATATTGATTGTTGATGATGACGCTGACATTACAGAGGCAATGCGGATTGTGCTGGAAAACAAAGGATACATTATTGATGCCGCCGGCGACAGCAAAGAGGCGGCCGGTCACATCAAGTCGCAAAAGCCGGACCTGATAATCCTGGACGTAATGATGGGCACCAAAAGCGAGGGTTTTGATTTCTCACGAGACCTGAAGAAGAATCCTGACTACCGGGAAATTCCGATTCTGATGCTGACGGCGATTAGAGAAAAAACCGGCATCGATTTCAAGCCCGAGGCAGGCGATGAAACGTGGCTGCCGGTGGAGGAGTTTCTCGATAAACCCGTTAGGCCGGAGCAGCTCATCGAAAAGGTCGAGTCGCTGCTTAAGTTGTAAGAAGATGGAAGACATTCTGCAGAGCAAAAGCTTGGTGCAGCGGGCCTATTGGCTGATTCGGCTGCGTTGGATGATGATTGCCGGCCTGGCGGCAGCCACGTTCATATCGGCTGAAATTTTCGGCATAGCTTTACCTGTGCGGCATCTGTACAAGATGTCGGTCATTCTGCTGTTTTATAATTTCGTGTTATATGACCTGATGCGGTATGTCACCTGGAAAGGAAGGAATGCAACCGCAGGCACTATCAACCGCATCATAACCTTTCAGATATCAGCCGACTGGATTATTCTGACTATTATTCTTCATCTCTCCGGCGGCATCGAAAATCCCTTCTACCTTTACTTCGTTTTTCATACGATTCTCGCCGGTGTGCTTTTGTCCAGGGTTCAAAGTTATATACAGGCGACTTTTGCAGTCGTTCTGTTTGGTACCCTTATTTTACTGGAATACCTCCAAATCATTCCGCATTATGAATTGACCGGTTTTGTGGAAGGGGTTAATTACCGCGACGAGTTTTTTGTCTTCGGAACCTTTTTTGTGTTCGCGACAATGATTTACGTGGTGGCGTACCTGTCAGCTTCAATCTCGGAACAGTTAAGGCAGCAGCAGAAGGAGCTGGCGGAGGTGAACGCGCAATTGAATAAGAAAGACAATCTGAAGAATGAATACGTGCTGCGGCTTACCCACGACATAAGGGGACATCTGGCTGCTATTCAAAGCTGCCTCGATATCGTCAACGACCAGCTTGTGGGTCCACTTAACGAGAAACAAATCGACCTGGTAGAGCGAGCATACAGAAGAACTGGTAAGTGTTTTAATTTTATTACCGCGCTGCTCAAGCTCACCAGGATGAAGCTTGCCGGCCGGATTGATATGAACTACTTTCCGGTGCGCAACATTATATTTAATTCCCTTGTGGCTGTGGAGCGCAGGGCAAAAGAAAAGGCAATTATAATCTCACATCGGATTGACGGGAACGTGGAAGAAATCTTCAGTGAGCCGGTTTTAATCGAGGAAATTGTAACAAATGTCCTGACAAACGCGGTGAAATATTCTCCCGACCACGGCAAAGTCGAGCTGAACGTAAAGGATAAGCAGCAAGGCGTCCTGATAGAAGTAAAAGACAGCGGCATAGGCATACCGGAAGAAGACCTTGACCGGATATTTGATGAGTTTTATCGTTCCGAGAACGCCAGAAAGGTCGAGAAAGACGGCACGGGACTGGGATTGTCCATAGCCAAACAAGTGGTTGAGCGACACAAGGGTCGCATCTGGGCGAGTAATAATGCGGAGGGCGGCAGCACATTCAGTATCTGGCTGCCTAAACATCCGGTTGAGACCTGATTTTTATTTTCGACCTGCTCATGAATTTACTGCGCATTTCTCACAAAAATCGAAATTTTTACGTCGTTGTTGTCATAAATTCATAACTACAGTTCCGATGGCACTTTAGCTTCATACAAATTCCGCCGCCGGTGATATTTTTGCTTGACAAGGGCGGTAAATATTTGTTAAATTCCACTTCTGGTATTTGTGAATGTGCGCACAAGTGCAAGTGATTGTGAACACAATTACCAAGGTTGCTATATGCGATACCACAGAGTGCCGGATGAGACAGTCAGACGCATGCCGTTTTATTTGAGGGGTATCCGCATTCTTTCTGAACAGGGGCAAGGCAGCATAAGCAGCAAGAGCCTGGCTGAGTGTCTGGGTATAAACGATTGGCAAATCAGAAAGGACTTTTCTTATTTCGGCGAGTTCGGAAAGCCCGGTGTCGGATACGATGCTGCGATGCTGGAGAGGCGAATCAATAAAATCCTCAATCTCGGCTGCGGTCATAACGTCGTTCTGGTTGGAGCGGGGAATCTGGGCTCGGCAATACTGGCGTTCGCCGGTTTCAGGCAGTATGGTTTCAATATTATTGCGGCTTTTGACTGCGACGCGAAGAAAATCGGCAAAAAGAAGGGGCCGGTGGTTATCGAGGACGTTTCTAAAATGGCGGGATCGAAGAAACACAAGGCAGACCTTGGCATAATTGCCGTGCCGGCATCGGCGGCTCAGGAGACAGCGGATATGCTCGTGGCGATTGGAGTCAAGGGTATCCTTAATTTTGCCCCTGTGCGTATAAGTGTGCCGAAAAAAGTAAAGGTTGTTACGATTGACATTGCGATAGAGCTGGCTCGGCTGCCATATTATATGGCTTCCAGCCAGTCGCAAAATACGTGGGAGTAATATGGACGCTGTTTTTGTAAGCAAGTTGAAAACGCTGCTCGATGCCCTGGCAGAAAAGATGGATGTTTACATCCCTGCGAAGGTCTCAGAACACCTCGTGTTCGCGAAATACGACCCCAAAAGCAGCCAGGAGGTTGAATTCAATGCTGTTCGTGCCTGCACTCCTGTAAAGGAATTTTTGTTTCCGCTTCGGGAGGTGGCCGCCACGATGCAGGCACAGCCGGAGCCGTCAACGTTGAAACCGTTCGCGGTAGTCGGCTTGAAGGACTGTGACGTTCGGTCAATTGCAATTCTCGATAAGGTATTTGCCGAGGATGATTTCAAGGACCCTCTGTATGTGGCTCGGCGGGAAAAGATGTTTATAGTTTCCTCGGACTGCACCGAACCCGCCCAGAGCTGCTTTTGCCCGCTGTTTGACGGGAAGGGTTACTCCGAAAAGGGCTTCGACCTGAACATCGCTCCCATAAAAGGCGGTTTTATTGTTGATATCGGCTCGCGTAAGGGACATGAGTTCGTTGAGCGAAACAATCAATTGTTTGCTGATGTTCCCGCTGCCCTGATGGAGGAACGAGACGCGAACAGAGCGATTGTGCAGCAGCAGCTCGAAAGGCAAAATGCCGAGTTTGTCCCTTCGATACCCCTGCAGGAAGCATTAGAACAAACGCAGGATTCGGATATTTTCGACCAGCAGGCGAAAGACTGCATAGAATGTCAGGCGTGCACACGAGTTTGTCCGACCTGCCATTGCTTCTTTTTACACGACGGTAAACAGAAGGATTATTTTGCGAAGATGAAAATCTGGGACAGTTGTATGAGAATCGGATATGCCGCAGTTGCCGGTGGAGCGAATCCCAATAAGGTGCTTGGCGAGAGAATAAAACACCGGCTGATGCACAAGTTTGTTTATTTTCTTGAACGATACGGCGTGAATATGTGCGTCGGGTGCGGCAGGTGCATTGATGCGGACGCCGGCGGAATCGACCTGCGGAAAGTGTTGAAGGAACTCAGTGAAGAAGCCGGCAGCCAGAAGACGGGAAAGGCGAAATGAACGCAAATCTTTACCAGCCCATAAACGGCCGGATAATCGATATTATTGACGAGTCGCCGACAATAAAGAACTTCGTTGTGCAGCCGGAGAGCCCGTTCAAGTTCGAGACGGGCCAATTTGTGGAGTTGACCTTGCCCGGTGAGGGCGAAGCGCCTTTCACTCCCTCATCCTCGCCGAAACAGACCGAGCAAATGGAAATCACGATTATGAAGGCAGGGCGGATGACCGGCCTGCTACACGAGTGTTCGCCTGGACAAATGGTGGGGATACGTGGGCCTTTTGGTAATGGCTATCCGGTCGATAGCTTCAAGGGAAAAGAGATTTACATCGTCGGGGGAGGCGTGGGTTTGGCGCCTATACGGTCGCTATTCCTGACATTGGTTGACAGGATAAAGGACTTCAAGAAAGTCGTCTGTCGATTTGGCGCAAAGACACCGAATGATTTCATTTATAAAAAGGCCCTTTTCGGCCCCTGGCAGAAAATCGACGGCGTTGACATAAAACTGACTGTGGATAAGGCCGCGGATGGATGGAATGGAAATGTGGGGGTCGTGACGACGATTCTAAGTCCCAGCGACGTCGACATGAAAAACGCTGTTGCGATTGTTTGCGGGCCTCCAATTATGATGAAATACGCGACAATCAAGCTGCTCGAGTTCAACTTCGCACCCGGCGATATCTACCTTTCGATGGAAAAGAATATGAGCTGTGGAGTCGGCAAGTGCGGCCACTGTATGTTGGGTAAATACTACGTTTGCAAGGACGGGCCTGTGTTTACCTATGAGCAAATAATGAAGTATCCGAAAATCTGGGATTGACCGTAATTATAATCGAGAACGAAGTATGGCGGAAAAACTGATAATCGACCTGGGTAAATGCAAGCCGCAGCAGCAATCCGCGGTGCTCTGCTCGTACAACAATCATCCGGACAACCGCGGCTTCGATTCGCTGCTCGAAATGATTCGGTTTGCGCTGATTTGCCGGCGATGCAAAGAAGCGCCCTGCATAACCGCTTGTCCCCGCAATGCGCTGGAAAAGGTCCAGAAAAATCCGGACGACGAGGGGATTCTCAGTCGTGCGAATATGCTTTGCACCGGCTGCGGCTCCTGTGCCATCGCCTGTCCGTTCGGGACGGTGTTCAATGATTTGGTTCTTTTTCCCAGCAGTGTCTGCGACCTGTGCAGAGGCCGGCTAAATGACGGGGAAAAACCACTTTGCGTCCGCACGGGCGAGGGCGCCGTTGAATACGCCGAGGTCGAACCTGCAAAACAAGCTGATATGAGAGAGGTATTTGAGGATATTGTCGTCCGCGTCAAAGGCGGACAGCTCTGGGAGCCGTTTTTGGGCGAAAAGGCAGGAGCAAAGCCGTTGCAGAAAGGCATTAACCGATGAGCAGCCAGTTACAAATTTTGTTCTGGATACTCGTTTTTCCTGGATTTGTTTTTACGGCCGGTCTGGGGCTGTTTGCAAGCTGGCTCGTTCGTAAAGTAAGCGCGCTGGTGCAGTACCGCGTCGGCCCGCCTTTTTTCCAGCCGTTATGGGATATCAGGAAACTGTTGTCAAAGGAAGTGCTGATTCCCGAGCAGGCCAACAAATGGGTATTCATAGGCGCTCCTTTGGTTGGATTGGCCGGTGTTTTACTGCTCTCAACTTTGCTCGGCGTTGCCGCGTTCTGGCCGCAGAAAACCTTTGTAGGCGATATCATTGTAGCTATTTACCTGATGACCCTGCCTTCACTGGCACTGATTCTCGGCTCCAGCGCCAGTGCAAGCCCCCACGCGGCGGTGGGCACGGCGCGTGAAATGAAGCTGGTCCTCAGTTATGAGCTGCCGCTGGTTCTTGCGTTTATCGTTGTGATTATCAAGTCGGGCGGCGCTCTCGGCCTGGCGGCAATCGCGGAGAATACCCCGGTCGCCAGTATATCGGGCGCCATTGCCTTTTTGGTGAGCTTGCTGTGTATCCACGCAAAAATCGGCTACGTTCCATTTGATATGGCCGAAGCGGAGACAGAACTGGGCAGCGGTGTTTTGATGGAGTATTCAGGGGGACTGTTGGCCTTATGGAACCTGACCAGCGCGATGATGCTCGTGGCACTTCCGATGTTCCTCGTTATTGTATTTCTGGGAGGTATCGCAACGACGGCAGGCAGTATCGCGATTGGCTTGCTCAAATATGTCCTTGTTCTTGTCATTATCATTCTTATAAAGAACACCAATCCACGGGTGCGAATCGACCAGGCAATGAAATTTTTCTGGATTTGGTGCGGCCTGGCTTTGGTTTTGGCGATAGCGCTGGCGACGGTTGGAAGTATATACGGCATCGGCTGGCTGTGAGGTTTTAATATGGGTTTGAGCGCAAAGGCAGTCAAGAAATCACCGTGGGTGTTTCACGTCAACACCGGCGCGTGCAATAACTGCGATATTGAAATTGTTGACTTGCTCACGCCGCGGTTCGACGTCGAGCGGTTCGGGATAAAGCTGGTGGGTTCTCCCCGGCACGCTGATGCCCTGCTCGTTACGGGCGTTGTCACGGCACAGGCGGCGCCCCGGCTTAGAGAGGTCTATAGACAGACCGCCAAACCCTGTGTGGTTTTTGCCATAGGCGCCTGTGCGTGCGGAACCGGGATTTTCCACACCGGCTATCACGTCGTCGGCCCAGTGGACAAAATAATCAAAGAAATCGACCCCAATGCCATCATTGCCTATGTCCCCGGCTGTCCGCCAAAACCAGAAGCAATTATCTCCGGCGTTGTTAAGGCGCTGTCTATATTGTAAAGAGGTCATAAGATGGACCGAGCACAGTTAATCGACAAACTTGACCAAATCAGGGAAAAGCTCGAAGGCATAGAGCAGACGAAAGACAACCGTTTTTATCTGCTCTGCGAGGCCGAAAACAGCTTCGCAGTCAATAGATTTTTGTTTGAGGATATGAAGTGTCGATTCGTAATTGCCACAGCCATCGATTCTGACCACTGTTACGAGGTCCTGTATCATTTTGCTCACGACCAGACCGGCTGCTTTTTGACCGTCAAGGCATTCATCCGCGACAAGGAGAAACCCAGCGTCGAATCCATAGCCCGGTTCATTCCCGGCGCTTCGTGGATAGAAAGAGAGATGCACGACCTGATGGGCATAGAGTTTCGCAATCATCCTGATATGCGCCGGCTGATTTTGAGCGACGACTGGCCGGAGGGTGTTTATCCGTTGAGGAAAGATGCGGAAAAACCGGCAAAACGACCTGACGGCGAGCCCTCCAGCCGTCCAACCGTCCAGTCGCAATCACCGGCTCGACGAACCGTCCAACTGTCGAAACCTGTCCTTCCGGTCGGCCCGTTTCATCCGCTGCAGGAGGAGATGGAGCTTTTCCAGCTCGCTGTCGATGGCGAAATCGTAACCGATATCGATATGAGAATATCTTACAACCATCGCGGGATGGAGAAAATAGCAGAAACCCTTCAGTTCGACCAGGTGCCGTTTTTGGTATCTCGGATTTGCGGTATCTGCTCGGCGTCGCATCCGCTGGCCTATGTTCAGGCCGTAGAGGAATTTGCAGGTATTACTCCTCCCGAACGTGCGCTCTACGTACGGACAATTATCAACGAGCTTGAACGAATCCACAGCCATATCCTCTGGTTCGGGCTGGCGGGCCACTTCATCGGTTACGATACCGTATTTATGTGGGCCTGGAAATACCGCGAGCCGGTGCTCGATTTGCTCGAAGAAATAACAGGCAACAGAAACAACTACGGCAACGTCAGGGTGGGCGGCTGCAGAGAAGATATCCCCGATGAGCTTAAGCCGAAGATTGTCGCCGAGCTTGATAAAATCGCCAAGAAGATGGAAATGCTTACAAAGGCGGTCCTCGATGACCCTGTGCTGCACGTGCGGCTGAAGGGTATTGGTATTCTGAAGAAAGAGGACGCAATAAGTTACTGTGTTACAGGCCCCACGGCCAGGGCAAGCGGCGTCGATATCGACGTCCGCCGGGATGACCCGTATGCTGCTTATGGTCTGCTCGACTGGAACGTTATCACGCAGCCGGAAGGCGACGTGTTCGCAAAGGTCGTTGTCCGGCTGCTGGAAACGTTAGAGTCGATAAAAATAATAAAAGAAGCCCTTGCCAAGCTGCCAAAAGGGCCGGTTGCCATTGAGGTCAAGCAAATACCGGCTGGCGAGGGCTGCGGCCACGCCGAGGCCCCTCGGGGCGAGACGTTCCATTATGTCCGAAGCGACGGCGGCAACAGGCCCGTCCGACACAAGATGCGTGCGCCGAGCTTTGTGAACGTTCCATCGTTCAAGGCATCGTGTCTCGGTGGAAATATCGCGGACGTTACAATCACGCTTGCGTCCGTGGACCCCTGTTATAGTTGCACTGAACGAATGGCCTCCGTCAGGAGCCGTAACGGTGAAATACTTCACGACTATGAATCGCTGTTGAAACTCAGCCGTGAGAAAACTGAAAAAATCAAGAAGGAGCTCCTGTGAGATACGGAGGTATGAAAATTGGATAACCGTCTGTTCGTGACCGTGTTTTTGCCGCTGGTTGTTGGTTTTGTGATGCTGTTTCTTCCCAGCCGATGGCGAGTATTGTCGCAATTTATGGCAATGATGGTCTGTGGCCTGGCATTTGTGCTGTCGATTATAATATTCAGGGTCGGGCCTGCCAGCTACGAGGGATATACTTTTAATCTCGCAGGCATCGATTTGACGCTTAACTTTGTAGCCGAGCCGCTCAACAGGTTTATTCTCCTTTTCGCGATGGGTTTCGGCGTGCTGATTACGTTGTATTCGCTCAAGGCAATGGCCGCAGCCACAACACGCTTTACCGAATATTACGGAGCAATACTTCTAACCATAGGCGGCAGCGCAGGGATAATATTATCCGACAATCTTCTGTTTCTGCTTATTTTCTGGGAAATTGTTACCGCTTCGCTTTATATCCTGATTACGACAGGCGGCAAACACTCCAACTTCGCAGCTACCAAGAGTTTCGCAATGATAGCGGCCTCTGATGCGGCGATGCTCATTGGGATATTGATGATTTGGGTGCAGTCCGGCTCTTTCAGTATCTCAGCGATTCATTTGCAGACCGATTCAACCCAGGCAATAATCGCCTTTTTGCTGTTGATGCTTGCCGCAATCACTAAAGCCGGGGCAATGCCCCTTCACACCTGGCTTCCTACCAGCGGCGAGTATGCTCCGACTTCGGTTATGGCGCTTTTACCGGCGGCAATTGACAAGCTGCTCGGCATATATCTGCTTGTGCTAATCGTCCGCAAGCTGTTCGTGATGCAGTCGGCGGCGCTGCAGGCGGTCCTTGCAGTAATCGGTGCCGCAACAATCATCGTCGCTGTTATGCTTGCAATGGTTCAGCACAACCTCAAGAAGCTGTTGTCTTATCATGCCATTAGCCAGGTCGGTTATATGGTCCTCGGTATCGCTACATTGACGCCGATTGGTATCGCAGGCGGTTTGTTCCATATGCTCAACCACGCTATCTATAAAAGCTGCCTGTTCCTTTGCGGCGGCGCAGTCGAGCAGAGCGCAGGCACCGCAGAGCTTGACAAGCTGGGCGGGCTTGGCAAAAAAATGCCGATTACTTTCGCCGCCTGTACGATTGCTGCCTTGAGCATTTCGGGCATACCGCCTTTTAACGGATTTGTATCGAAATGGATGGTCTATCAGGGTGTAATCCAGATGCCTGTCGCCCAGACCGACGCCGCGGCGCGACTATGGCCGGTGTGGCTTGCCTGTGCAATGTTCGGAAGCGCCCTTACACTCGCATCCTTCGTGAAGGTTCTGCATTCCGCGTTCCTTTCGCGGCTGCCTGATAACCTCAGCGACGTTAGAGAGGTATCGAAATTCCAGACAACACCAATGATTGTCCTTGCCGCACTTTGTGTTTTCTTCGGAGTTTTCTATTATGTCCCCTTGAATAATTTTATTTATCCTGCCCTGGGCATCAAGCCCGGCACGGTTGCCGTCGGAACATGGGAGTCGGGACTGGCGACCGTTCTGATTGTCGCGGGCATAGTTCTCGGTCTGCTGATTCTAATTATGAGCCGGTTTGCTTCGAAGGTGCGTATAGTCCCAACCTGGACCTGCGGCGAGGTCCTTGCCAACGAGCAGATGATTATCCCGGGCACGCATTTCTATAAAACGGTCTCGTCAATGGGCGGGCTGCGGCAGATGTATGCCTCGCAGGAAAAGGGCCACTTCGACCTGTATGACCAGAGCGGCCGACTGGGATTAACTCTGACGAGCATGCTCAAATCACTGCACTGCGGACTGCTTCCGGTTTATCTCAACTGGGTGACGCTCGGATTGCTTTTGCTGCTGTTTGTCCTGTGTAAAATCTGGTGAGGTTATTATGATGGTATTTTACATATTGTTGCTGTTTCTGATTATTGCGGCCATCATCGCCGTCCAGACCGACAATCTGCTCAGCTCAATAATCTGCGTCGGGGCAGTCGGTGCAATCGGCTCACTTATGTTTCTCTTTTTATTCGCACCCGATATAGCCATAACTCAGGTGGTCGTGGAAGTCCTTGCACTGGTAGTTATGCTTCGAGTCACTATCTCGCGTGACGTCACCTTCATTACCGGCGACAGGGAGTTATTCGGAACCGTCGCCTCAATCGCAATCATTCTCATAATTTTCCTGGCGGGTATCGAGGTATTCAGGACGCTTCCCGCCTTTGGTATCCCCGTTTTCTCTCAGTTTTCGAACGCGGCCTCACAGACGTATATCGCTGAGGGCTTGACGAAAACAGGTGCGGCGAACCTCGTCTCGTCAATCATTCTCGATTATCGCGGGTATGACACCCTCGGTGAGGCGACCGTTCTGTTTACGTCCGTCATCGGGGCAACGGTCATCCTGCGAAAAGAAACCAGAAAACCACTGGAGAACTGCCGATGAAAGGAATGACGGTAATAGTCAAGACGGTTGGAAGCTGGGTTAAGGTCCTGATATTTCTCTTTGGCATTTATATCGTTCTTTTCGGGCACCTTACGCCCGGCGGCGGCTTCGCAGGCGGCGTGATACTGGCCGGCTCTTATGTGCTGCTTCTGCTCGCCTTCGGTCGTGAATTTACCGAGAAAAACCTCTCGTTGGGGACCGCCTCAAAGCTCGATTGTGGGGGTGCATTGCTCTTTGCGGCTGTTGCCTTGGCTGGTTTTCTCTATGGTTCGGCCAGCTTCTTTTATAACTTCATTCAGCAGCAATATCTGGCCGGACACCAAACTGCTTTCAAACTCGTCAGTGCGGGCATCATCCCGCTGGAAAATATTGCCATAGGCCTTAAGGTTAGTGCATCGTTGTTTATGATTGTCCTTTTGCTCTCGGTGTTCAGACCCGAATTGTCAGGCAAGGAAAAGGAGTGAACATTATGCCGTATGCATTGTGTTTTCTGTTGTTCACAATCGGTTTGCTCTGCGCGGTCGTTAAGAAAAATATGGTCAAAATCATAATCGGCATTATGATTATGGAATACGCAGTCAATCTGTTTCTGATTATGCTGGGCTACCGGCTCGGCGGCGCCGCCCCTATCGTCAGTCCGACGGACGTTAATCCCGAAGGAGCGATTGTCCCGCAGTTCCTCGCCAGTAGTGTGGACCCGCTGCCTCAGGCGCTCGTTCTTACTTCCATCGTAATCGGCCTGGGCACACTGGCGCTTATGGTGTCGATATGTATTCGGACTTATGAGAGATACGGCACTTTTGATATCACTCAGATAAGGAGATTACAGGGATGACCGTGCCGCTGCCTGTTTTTGTAGCAGTTCCGTTGGTGACGGCTTTTCTGCTGCCGCTTTGCGGCGACAAATTCAAGCGTCTGGCCACATTGCTTGCCAACGCAGCAGTTTTGTCTTTGCTTGTATTGGCGATAACAACTATCGGCCGCACTGATTCATATCAGGTCGGTCGCTGGTCCATACCGCTCGGCATCAATATGGTTCTTGACGGTTTAAGCTCCCTGTTGCTGCTTACCATATCCGTTGTGAGCGCTGCCGCGATGCTCTACAGCGTTCGCTATATGGAGCAATATACCGCCAAATCGAAGTATCTAAGCTTGTTTATGCTTATGCTGGCTGGTATGAACGGGGTAGTGTTGTCCGGCGACATCTTCAATTTGTTTGTATTTCTCGAAATCGCCTCCATCGCCTCTTATGCCCTCGTCGGCTTCGGCTGCGAGCACGAACAGCTCGAGGCGTCCTTCAAATACGCTGTGCTCGGCAGTATTGCATCGCTGTTTATACTCTTCGGCATCGGTTTGGTTTACGGCAACACCGGCACGTTGAATTTGGCATACATCTCTCAGGTAGTTCAGTCACGGGGATTAAACAACGGCCTGACCTTTGCACTGGCGCTGTTCATAACCGGTTTCGGCCTCAAGGCGGCTCTTGTTCCGTTCCACGCCTGGCTGCCGGATGCACATCCAGCAGCCCCGGCGCCCGTCTCCGCCATGCTCTCGGGTGTCTTGATTAAGGCCCTCGGCCTCTATGCGATTACCCGGCTGTTGTTCAACGTTTTCGGGGTGTCAGTCACCGTCGGATGGGTAGTGATTGCCCTTGCTGTGCTCAGTATGCTCCTCGGTGCGTTTCTCGGAATCATCCAGTGGGATTTCAAGCGGCTGCTTGCCTATTCGAGCATTAGCCAGATAGGTTACGTTGCCCTCGGAATAGGTAATGATACGGCGACCACCG
>CAYNVP010000013.1:0-24947 GCA_964400665.1 uncultured Pirellulales bacterium
CGACGCATGTAGAAACACGCGGCTCAACAGATGTTTATGCAATCGACGACCCTGCTATCGTACAAGCCATGAAGTACATCAGGCAAAACGGCAATACCCCGCTTCAGGTCGATGCAGTCGCCGACCACGTTTATATGAGCAAGCGACTGCTGCAGTTGAAGTTCCATAATATAATCGGGAAATCCGTACACGATGAAATCATTCAGGCGCACTTCGAAATCGCTAAAGCAATGCTCATTGAGACAAATCTTGCAATCGATGAAATAGCCGCCCGCTCAGGATTTCATTACACTTCAAATATGAGACGCGCCTTTAAGAAGCTCACCGGAATGCTGCCTCAGAAGTACCGCCAGCAGCACCACCCGCAGTAAATTAATATTTGAAAAACATAGAATTATTTCTTTGAATCTTGTGCCGTTTCGTCTTGAAGTTTCTGCTTTTCGGCCAGAATGATATCGAGATTAGTTTTTGCGGGTTTATAGTCCGGCCTGATTTTCAGGGCCAGTCTGAATTGTTCGATTGCCTCATCAAGTTTGCCCTGCCGGAACAACACAACACCAATGCCATTGTGAGCAGCCGCGTTGTGCGGCTCGAGGAGCAGGATTTTTTCATACTCCTTTGCCGCCTCCTGAAACCTGCCGCTGTTGATTAAAGTAAGTCCTAAGTTGAGACGTATGTCGATATCGTCAGGTGCGATATGAAGGGCCTTATTGTAGAGTGAAATCGCTTCGTCGGATTTGCCGGTATAAACCAGGGCATAACCAAGCTCGTTGAGCATATCGGGATCTTCGGGCATCCATTGAAGAGCCTTGCGATACTCCGCAACGGCCTCATCGAACAGGCCGAGGTTCAGCAGAGCGAAGCCAAGTTGCCTGTGTGTCGAAGGCATATCATCGATTGCCAGCGCGATTCGGTAGTGTTTGACAGCCTCGGCATAGTTACCCTTATCTGTGAGGATGACAGCAATATTGAGATGGGTATCAACACAAGCGGGGTCTATTTCAAGAACCTTTTCAAAATAGACTAAAGCCTCGTCATTTCTGCCTGTTTTGTAAAGACATATACCTAAATTATTAAGGGCCACTTGCCAGTCAGGTTTGATTCGGAGGGCCTCGGTATTATGCCAGATAGCCTCCTCGAAACGGCCCTGCTCGATAAGCAACTCTGCGATGCCGATATGTGCCATATAGTTATTCTCTGTTACTTTGAATGCGTGCTGATAAAGCGTAATGCTGTCCTTCCAATATCTGGTTTGCAGATGGGTGCATATTGCAAGCGCGGATAAAACTGTCAGGCAGGCCGGCCAGAGTATGATATTTCGGTGCGGCCATTTTGCAGACAGTTCGGTTATGCCCCACGCAATGATAATAAATAAACCTGTGAGGGTAATGTAGGTATAGCGGTCGGCTATAGCCTGGGTACCTACCTGGATGAAACCGATAACAGGCACAAGCGTACCAAGATACCAGAACCAGCCTGTAACAAGGTATCGATGGTTATTTGCGTATCGAATAACAAGAACAGTCCCAGCCAGCAGAAGGCCGGCAGATATTACCGCATAGGCAACAGATACGTGTTGAGCGTCGACCGGATAAAAAGATGCCAGACGGTCAGGCCAGAACATCTTTTTTATGTACTCAATGTAAGCAATAAGAGCATTGATGATCCGATCCCTCAGAGCAAATGCGGAAAGTTTTACTACAGCTCCGCTGCTTTTCTGTATAAGAAATGTAACGATACTTGAAGCAGCCGAAAAAATAAAGAAAGGAATCTTTTCCACAACCAGCCGGCATATCGTCCGCCGCCCAAGACGTTCAAGCGGCCAATAATCAAGTAGCAGCAATACAAACGGCAAAGTTACTAGCATAGGTTTTGCCATAAGACCCAGAGCTAAAAACACGCCTGTCAGTAAATAGCTGGTAACTTTCGGCTTTTTTACATATCGCAGATACGCCCACATTGTCAGTATCCAAAAGAAGGTACTGAGGACATCCTTGCGTTCGGAAACCCAGGCCACGGATTCGACGTGTAGAGGATGAAGGGCAAAAAGGGCCGCTACAAATGCACTTCGCCACAGCTCGGAGGTCATTTGTCTCAGGACAATAAAAAGCAGCAGGGTATTTGCGATATGAAAGACAAGATTAGTAAGATGATGACCTCCTGCGTTACTACCAAAAAGCTGCCAGTCTGCCATATGAGACAGCCAGGTTAACGGGTGCCAGTTAGCGGCATAACCGGTAGTCAATGCCCATTTGATAGCCTGAAGTGTTATGCCGGACTTGATACTCGGATTTTTATATATATACTGTATATCATCGTAATTAACGAAATCATGGCCACAGACCTGACAGTAGACTGCTGCAGTAGCAAACGTCAAGGCCAGACAAATTAAGAAAGACCGTCTGTTTGAGCCTATATCCATCTATTCAAAAATAAGCATTACAGTAAAACTTTCAATATTTTATAATAGTTTTCTGTTTTGCAAACACTCTTGAAATAGCCGAACGCTCAGGATATGCTGCCTCAGAAATATTATCAGAAGCGACACTCTCGTTAGACGTCGTTGATTTTATTGCCAGCACTCGCCAGCGGGCTCTCGATTGCAGCTCAGCCAGTCACTTGCGAATTGGGCTATGTCCATAAGATCCAGGAAGCCATCGTTATACAAATCGGCATCCGGCAGGTTGCCTGCCCACGCGTCAGCCAGTAAGCAAAAGTCGAATAAATCCACCTGACAGTTTTCATCGAGGTCGGATGCAATCTGATTAGTACAGGAGTAGTCGGAAAGACCTGCCCCGTTATATATTTCAGTGATTTGCTCCTGAGTAAGTGCATAACTATAAACACGCACGTCATCTATCGCGCCATTGGTGAAAACGCCGTCGGCCAGATACAGCGGCTCTGTCTGGCTGATGCTGCCCGTGTTGTCTGTGGCCGTGCCTCTGAGCACACCGTCGGCATAGAGCCGTATCTGATTTGCTGATGTGTCACGAACCGCTACAATATGCACCCAGTTGCCGGTGCAGAAATTTGTGGTGGCAATGGATATTTCTGATTTTGTCGAATCGTCGTCAATCGCAAATCGGAAATCGGCGTTTTTGCGATACAGCTCATAGCGTTTTCCGGAACCGGGGAATGCACCGCTGCCGATAGTGCCCTTGATGAAAACTTCATATTGTCCGCTGAAAGATACCGGCTGTATGGCCCAGAGTGAGACCGACAAATCTTCGTCGCCAAAGTCAATTGTCGAGCTGCTTGGTACGTAAACTTTTCCGCCGCCTGCCGCGAAAGTCAGATAGTTTCCAAAATGACCGGTTGTCCATGCAGGCAGAGTCGTACCCTGCAGGGTGCCTGCAAGAGTTGTATTGCCGGTTACATCGTGAGCTGTTGTGCCGCTGGTCTCGTTGAGCGTCCAGTAGGCGGCAGGAGGAGTAAGAGTTACCAGGTCCAGGGTCGTATCGCCTGCCTGACTGGACCATCCCGTTTCGTTTTGGTTCAAACTCTTGTCGCGGGCTATAACCCGATATGTATATGTCGTGGACGGTGCAAGGTCTATATCCGTAAAAGATGCGCTATCCTGCCAGCCGGAATCGTGATTTGGGTCGGTAATGTTTGCAAAGTAATATTCCACGCCGCTAAGGTCCGTTGCCGTTGTTGCGGTCATAGTTATAACGCTGGAACTGACCGCGTTGGGACCGGCCGACCACGTCATCGGGTTGGGCGTTGGGGGCGTTGTATCCGGCTGTATGATTGCCGAGGCCTCGTTGGACCATTCGGTTTCATTGAAATTGCTGCTCAAATCACGGGCCTTCACTTTATAGGTATAGGTTACAGATGGTGAAAGACCAGTATCCGTATAGCTTGTACCTGACTGCCAGCCCGAATCGTGTCCGCCGCCAGCAGTGCAGGCGAAGTAATATTCGACACCTGTGGCATCGTCAGTTGCCGTTGAAGCGAGCATAGCTATGGATGTCGGGCTTGCCACATAGGGTGCCGTCGCAAAAGTCATCGGATTGGGGATAGGGGCCACAGTGTCGGCTAACGTCGTTGCCGAGGACGGACCTGATGCGGCAGTTTCGTTGTGAGCGGTACTTGTATCGCGGGCCGTGACGGTATAGGTGTACATTGTGTCCGGCGCAAGGCCTGTATCGATATAGGTTGTGCTGGTTTGCCAGCCGGAGTCGTGCCCGCCGATGCTCGAGCAGGTGAAATAATATTCGACGCCTGCAGCATCATCAGTTGCCGTTGAAGCGACCATGGTGATGGAAGATGAACTTACCGCATAAGGCCCTGTCGCAAAGGTCATCGGATTCGGTGTCGGAGCAGTAATATCAGGTTCTACAAGACTGTAAAGATAAACTTCCAGATTAGTGTAATTGACGTTGAGGTCATAATCATTTCGGTCGGCTGCATCGTTAAGGTCTAATCCGTTAGCTGTTTCCCAGCTGTCCGGCATGCCATCATGGTCGGTATCCGCCGGAGCCGGCTGTGAATCAAGCACAGGCCAGGAACCCGGACCGGTATTTGCAATGGAACTGCCTGTACCGTTGATTACGTCATTTACTATTCGTGTATCTACCGAATCGCGTGAAGGAAAACTTGTACCGGCACCTGCGAGTACATCGGTTAGTGCCTGAGAAGCCGAGGTCGTAGTCACCGGTTCCATTGGTATCTCATAAGAACGGGCCTTATAGGCGTCAATTTCGGCGGTAGAAAATCCGTTAAATGTAACAAGAGTCCACTGGTCAGACGGAACCGCTACGGTGCCGTAGCTGGCGCCGTGGGCGTTGCCGGACCAGTATGCATAGGCATCAACGGCGTCCTCTTTAAAGGCCTTGGTACCGGAAGATTCGACACCTCTGATAAATACGTTGCCGACAAAGTTATATCGGCTGGTTGTAGATGAATCAGCGTTGTAGCCGGGATGGCCTCCTGCCCAGTTATACACTACATTGTTTCGGAAATCAAAATGCAGGCCTTCCGGGTCGCTGCTGGTGGAGGTATAATTTCCCGGCCTCGGATTTCGGCCGTTGTTGTGTGCATAGAGGTTATGGTGATACGTCTTCTCCTGTCCATATTCGCCCCGAATAAGCGAGCCGTAACTATGGCCTTCAAAGGTCAGAGCTTCGCTCATAATGCACCACTGGACAGTTACATAGTCAGAATCTTCCTGGCACGAGATTGTTTCATCTCTGGCATAAGAGGCGCTTGTATGGTCGATAATAATATCGCTGCCGGCGTCGATATCTATGGCATCGCCGCTTGAATTCGCTGCGCCTTCATCGACGCGGATACGAATATAACGAATGATAATATCGTGGACATCGTTTTTTATGTGAATACGTCCCTTGATACAGATACCGTCGCCGGGAGCGGTTTGTCCTGCGATTGTCGTATTGGACTTTGGCTCCAGCATTACGCCGTTTAGCTCGATTGTGCCTGACACCCTGAAAACAACCGTCCGGTTACCCTGGCTCAAGGCATCGACGATTGAACCGGAGCCGGCATTAGTAAGGTTAGTCACTTCATAGACCTCACCGCCGCGTCCGCCGGTTGCCCAGCATCCTGAACCTTCGGCGCCGGGAAAAGCGGGCACCAGCGCAAGGGCGTTGGATGTTAAACAGAGAAATAAAACTATAATAAATCTTTCGAGAATGGCCTTTCTTTTCATTTTGCGCAATTCCTTAGAAATATAACATATCGCTAAATACCGGCCGTTTTCCGCCATCAGCACCGCGCACATTAAATGTCGTTGATTTTATTGCCAGCACTCGCCGGCGGGCTCTCGATTGCAGGTCAGCCAGTCATTTGCGAATTGCGCTATGTCGAGCAAATCGAGGAAGCCGTCGTTGTGCAAATCGGCATCCGGCAGGCCGTCTATCCATGCGTCAACCAGCAGGGCATAATCGAATAAATCCACCTGGCAGTTGCCATCGAGGTCAGAGGCGACCGGGCTTGTACAGCCGCCATACTCAAAGCATCCAAGGTCAGGTGCATTACCATAATACCACTGTCCGACGTCGGTTCCCCCATCAATGAGGTCGCTTCCGGCTGCAAGGTGCATAAAAGTAATATCGGGCAAACTGCCGTCGGCATTTTCTTATCATCTTATCTGGACTACCAGTTCTGTACACAATTAATGCCTTCTGGGTCATTGCACATCAGCCATTGCTTCGCAAAATCGCTGAAGTCGAACAAATCCACCACGCCATCCGCCGGCTCAAAATCAGCACCGTGGCAATTGTCCGGCTCAGTGCAGGTGTCATTGAGCCAGTAATCAACGAACGTATCGAGGTCATCGTAGTTCACGTAGCAGTCGCCGATGCCGTCTATGTCTGCGGCAAGTCGGTAACCCGCAGCCAGAACCTCGCTGCAGTTCGAATAACCTGTCGCCGCCTGGGCATTGACCACAAAGCCGATAATCACCTGGCGGTTCACCGTTGATGAGTAAGTCGCACTCGGCGTCTCGGGTACGCCCGTTGCGAGTTTGTGTCCTGCTGCACCGGTATGCCCGTTAGTCCCGACCGACTGGTCTGTTCCTTCTGTAAAACCATTGTTCAATGTATATGAGCCGTTATTACCGCAGGTCGCGGCGACAATCACCATATCGCCGTTGTCTGTGGCAAGAGCAGAGGTCGTGATTGGATTAGGCGTGCTGCTTGTCGTCCCGGCACTGTCACTTGCCCCGACAAGGGCCGTCTGGTCAACATTTCCAAGAAATACGCTGGCGTATGCGACGGAGCTGGTCGTGCCGCTCCATGTGGGGGTAAAAGTGCCTGATGTCGCAGCGGCGATGTTTGGCTCGTCGAGGATAAAGGCAGCAACGTAATTCCCGTATCCAGATACGGCGCTAATTTCGATGACCTTCGTCATTGCCTGCCCACCATAAGTTACAGAAGTCAAAGTCGGAGTGCCGCTTACAGATTCTTCATGAGCGATGAAAATCAGGGCACGGCTGGTTCCGCTTTCCTTTGTATGGCTGGTCCCTGTCACCCAATTCGGGTCGCCGAGGATTTCTACGTCCGTGCGGAGTTCAGGCGTAGCCGAGACCTCGCTCGAGGCACCGGATTCGTTAGTCCCAATATCTACAGCCGTGACGACGTAATAATAAGTCGTGCCGTTGACAACACTGTTATCGGTATAGTCCGAACTGCCAAGCGGCGAGCTGTTCAATTTGCCGTAGCCGCCCGAAGTTGTCGAACGATAAATGTTATAGCCGTCAAGGTCGCCTTCACCGTTATCGTTCCAGTTTAGCGTCACCGTCCCGTTGCCTGCTGTCGCCGCAAGACCAGTAGGCGCTGCAGGCGGCTGGTCAATGGGCGTGGCTGATACCTGACTCGAATCGTCCGACTCATTCGATGACGTATCGACCGCTGTAACAACGTAATAATAAGTCGTCCCGTTGGTAACGCTGTTGTCGGTATAATCCGAGCTGCTCAATAGCGGGCCGTTCTGCTTGGTATAAGGGCCGCCTGAAACAGTCGAACGATATATGTTATAACCGTCGAGGTCGCCTTCACCGTTGTCGTTCCAGTTAAGCGAAACGGTCCCCTCGCCTGCCGTTGCAGATAATCCCGTCGGGGCCGCAGGCGGTGTCGTGTCCGCGTATGGTGTGGCCGAGACCTCGTCCGAATTGTCGGATTCGTTGGTGGACGTATCTACCGCCGTTACGACGTAGTAATAGGTCGTTCCGTTGGTAACACTGTTATCGGTGTAATTCGAGCTGCTTAAAAGCGAGGTGTTCTGCTTGGTATATGGCCCGCCTGTAACCGTCGCACGATACACATTGTAGCCGTCGAGGTCGCCTTCGGAATTGTCGTTCCAGTCGAGAGTTACAACCTCATCGCCAGGCGTAGCCGACAGACCCGTCGGTGCATCAGGAGGGCTGCTGCCGGTCTCATAACATCCGAGATCAGGGGCACTGCCGTTGTACGGCAAACCGACATCTATTCCCCCGTCAATGAGGTCACTTCCCGTCGCAAGATGGAGAAAAGTCAAATTAGGCAGACTGCCGTCCGCTTCGCGCGGTCCATCGATTCCGCTGTCATCAAGGCTTACAAAATCGCCGTCAGTGACAGTAAAACCGTTCCAGGAATTATATTGGTCATCAACCGCAGCATCAATATTTACCGAACTCTGGTGCGAGATATTATTGCGCAATACTGAAGCTACAGGTTCATCAAAGTAAAAATTAACTCCGCACGCTACGACGGTGCAGTTATAGACCTCAACCGGAAGCGTATCCCCGTTTATATCAATACCATTATGCCAATTGTCATAGGCCACACAGCGGATTAATACATGATAGCCGCTGCTCGCGCCTAATTTAAATCCGTTGCCGTCTCCATTCCACGATGAAGCGCCCCAGAGATTTTCTCCGTTGCGGAATGCCCAGCAGTCTTCAAACACGATAGCGTTTTGGGTGTAATACAAATCAAAGCCGTCATCAGCATTGTTCCACGCCCTGCATCCACTGAATATGTTGCCCGGGCCGATGGTGTCTGATTTCACCGCAAAGCCGTCGGCATTCTCACCATTATTTGGAGCATCGTAATTTAAATAGGAATCACAGTTCAGCACCAGATTATAAGAACCTTCTTCGTGCAGCTGAATTCCGGAATCGCTGTTCATTCTGCTGACTATTTGTTCAGCGATATTGTAAGAGCCTGCAATATACAAGCCGTTATCCCCGGCATTCTGAATTGTAAAACCTTTAAGGTGCCAGTAATTGCCGCTAACGCTGATTCCCCTGCTGCTGCTCCCATACGGCTGACCATCGAAATCCACAACGGCAGCTTCATCCAGATAAGCCTGCAGAGTTATAGGGTTTCCCGATGCGCCGTTTTTTGTAATAGAGATAGTGCTCGTATAACTATGAGTTCCGCCGCGTAGATAAATAGTATCGCCCGCCGAAGCCGCTGTTACCGCTTTGGGAATCGTCTTCCAGGGATTGCCTATAGAACCGTCACCGGTAGTATCATTTCCGGTTGGGGAAACATAATAAGTGCTGCAATACGCAGGACAAGCGGCAAAAAGGACACAAAGCATCAGCGGCAGAATAATTCTCTTCATCACCCAACTCCTCTGAAAAATCGGATAACCATAATTGATTGTTAACTATTGACGACTTGCCGCCTGAGGATTAATGCCGGCTATTTGCGGCAGATTTGCATTCCTATTGCAGGCATTTTTAGGCAAGGTTACCATTTACCCTCGCTTGTCGGTGTGCTTAAATAATGTGTTATATATTATTGCATCCAGTTTTCCGCCAGCAGGGCAAACTCATAGAAGTTTACCTCGCAATTGGCATCGTAATCCGCATCGGCAATTGCTTCGCAGTCATCGACAAGCCAGTAATCGCCAAATGTTGCCAGGTCGTCTATATCTACTATGCCGCTGATGTCGAAGTCGCCGTAAACGGTGTAATACCAGTGCGGCGGATAAGGAGTACCGGCTCCAGCGTATGCAGGAACTATAGTCGGCAAAATTGACGCATCATCAAGCGTGTATGAATAAGGCGGCGTGAAAATTGTGGCGTATTCGTTCGTGGCCCAGGTCGGCTGTGTGCAGCTATAAAATATATTGCCGGTATCCCAGCCGATGTGCCCTGCCGGATGACCGGTTCCTGTATAGTAATCTTTCCATGGCATAGGTACGGCATTAAAATAGTTGCTCTCTACACGAATGCGGGAACCGCAGCCTACACCAACACAGTATCCTCCGGCCACAAGATCGCTGTAATAATTGTTATAGACGTGCACCTGGCCGTAACGGACGCGAGGCATTCTTTCTTTGACACCGGTCGTCCACCAGTTGTGGTGGTAAGTGACGCGAAGATTAGCCGCATCGTCTTCCTGGTCGTCGCTGCTTCCGACGAGACATGCGAAGGTATGGCCGGGATCCGGAGCAGAAGGGGTATAGTGGAATTTACACCATGATACGGTAACAAAGTCGGAATTGTTGGATATATCGAAAGCGCCGTCACCGCAGTCATAAATAGTACACTTGGTAACAAGAACATTGTATATATCCTGTTTTAAGCTGATGCCGTCGTACGCGCTTCCTGAGTAAGGATTAGTGATGTTCAGGTTCTCAATAATTATGTTCCCATCGCGATTTTTAAAGCCCACATTTCCTACGAGCGTCGGATTCGTACCTATGCCTATGAGGGTTTTGTTAGCGCTGATTTCGAGAACACCGGTACCAATATTGATAGTACCTGAGATTTGAATAATATAAGGTGTAGTTCCCATTTCGGCGTAAGTTTCGAGGTCAGTAGCATTCGTGACGGTAACGACAGTTCCGTTTTCACCGCCGGTGGTGCCGCCGTTCTGACTTGCCCAGCCGTCTGCCGCTAGGGCACTATTGATAAAACAGAATAGAGAGATTACCACGACCCCCGCCGCCAAAAAAACTCTTTTCATACACGTCTCCTTCTAAAAACTAATAGACAGTTACCATTATATCATAAAAATCTTGAAATCCTGGCAAAATTATGCTCATAAGGGGAGTTTTGCGCAATTTCATCCTTTTTTTTGCGCAAAAATCCTACTTGCCAAACCTATGTGCATATTAGAATATAAGGATTCCTAAAGGCCGTATTGCCGTATTTTTGATAAAACCTTTGGAGTGCTCATTATGCGAAAAAACCTTATTCTAACTATCGCTCTGTCAATATGGTTTGGTTGTGCCGCTTTCCAAATACAGGCGCAGAGTTCAACCGCACCAGTTAGCCCGCCTCAAAATGTGATGGTACCCCCCCTGGCTTATGATGATTCAAGCATAACCGTGATTTGGAGCAAGCCCTCTGATTATTCAAATGTTGTCAGTTACAATGTTTACAAGGAAGGGTCTCTGGCCGGAAATACGAAAAATCTTTTTTACAATCTTACCGGCTTAGAGCCGGATACCCCGTATTCGATTACCGTAAAGGCCTTAGATAAAGCCGGAACAGAATCGTTATCCAGCAATAAAATTATTCAGCAGACGGCCCCTGCAATGAAGGTCTTTAACGTTACCGACTACGGCGCAGTCGGCAACGGCAAAACACTAAATACCGCCGCGATTCAAAAGGCAATCGAGGAATGCACACCGGGCGGCAAGGTCTTAATCCCTTCAGGGACGTTCCTCAGCGGGGCACTTTTCTTAAAAAGCGACATCACCCTTCAAATCGATGGAACTCTGCGAGGCAGCGATAACGCTGCTGATTATCCGCTGACAAGTAAAAGATTCCCGTATTACATGTCCGGCAATAATTTTATGGGCTTGATAAACGCATACACTACAGATTATTACAGCATTAAAAACGTCAGGATATGCGGCGGCGGCACTGTCAACGGAAGCTCTGATACTGTCGGTTCCCTAACAGGTCATAAAAATACGATACTTGGCGATAACCAGGCCCGGGCTGCTAATCAAGACAGCTCCAGGGCCGATATGATTACCGTAAAAGGCGTAAACGGCCTATATCTCGGAGGCCTTACTCTTGTAAATCCGGCGATGCATACCATATTCATCAGCTATTCCAAAAACATTACTGTAACCGGAATTACAGTCGATACTTACGACATCCATAATGCAGACGGCATCGACCTTGCAACAAGCGACACGGCGTATATTTTCAATTCGAGTTTCGATGCCGGCGATGACTGCATTAATTTTAACGCCGGTGTCGGCGCCGACGGCGTAAAAGACAATTACCCCGACAACAATATAAGGGTCTTCAATTGCATAGCCAAACGAGGGCACGGCGGTGTAGTTTTTGGCAGTTTTACGGGGGCCTGGATTCAGAATGTCCTGGCAGAAAACTGTATTTTCGACGGAACCGACAGAGGGCTTCGTTTTAAAACCGGCCAAAAGCAGGGAGGCGGAGCCAGGAACGTTCTTTGCAGAGATATTGAAATAAAGAACATCGTAAAAGAGGCGATATTTTTCGACAGCACTTATGGCTGCGATTATCCCTCAGGCGGTCCGGGGCAATTCAGGGACATTACAGTAAAGAACATCACTTGCACCAACGTTAAAAAGTATGGTATTTATGTTAACGGATTAGCCGGCACGCCGCATACCAATCTATCTCTGAGCAACGTTTCTATAGACAACAGCTCGGCCGGCGGAGCTTATATCAAATACTGCACAGACAGCACATTTGACACAATCAATATTACAAATAGCTCTCCACCCTGGACAATCGATACTAATTCAACCTCAGGCCTTACTTTCAAAAATTGCAGTCCGGCACCCAACTACGTATCCAAAGCAATCAAAGACACTTATGCCGCAGCGGCGCCGTCCGCCGCTGAAATCCCACCGGACCGCAATATCCGCATTGTTATTGTGGGCGATACGACGGCCAAGGACAATAAGGGCTGGGGTCCCGGCTTCAAGAGCTTTCTTACCGACCGTGCGGAGTGCATTAATACGGCCATCGGCGGACGAAGCTCTAAAAGGTTTATCGATGAGGGACGCTGGGCAAAGGCACTGGCACTCAAAGGTGATTACTATCTGATTCAGTTCGGCCACAATGATGAATCGGCCAAAGACGAAACCAAAACAGACCCCAACACCACTTATCGCGAATTTATAACGCGATATATAGATGAGACCCGCGCAATCGGCGCCAAACCGATACTGGTAACCTCGATGGTGCGCCGCCAGTGGGACCCGTCCGGCAGCGGTAAAATCAACTCCAGTTTGGCTCCCTACGCAGAAGTGGTCAGGGAGCTTGCGAAGGAAAAGAATGTGCCCCTTGTTGACCTTCACGCCCGAAGCAAAGAATTGTGCGAACAGTTAGGCAAGGAAAAGTGCGATGAGTTTAGCCCGATGAAAAGCAATGGCCAAATTGACAACACGCATCTCGACGACAAAGGCAGCGTGATGTTTGGTCGGCTTGTTGTTGAGGAGCTTATCAAGGCCGTGCCCGAGCTGAAGCCGTACTTTCACATCGAACCGGCAACAGATGCTAACTCAATCGCCGCCGAAGTTCCCGCCGTTTCGCCTGTTAAAGCGGTATTTTTTGACAGCTCTTATGCCGCAGTGACATCTTCTGCCGAAGCAATTGTACCGAGCGGCAAGGTGGTGCGCTTCGTTCTGGTGGGTGATTCAACGGTCACAGACAAGCAGGGCTGGGGGCCTGGTTTTAAGAGTTTTCTTACCGACCGTGCAGAGTGCATTAATACGGCCAGGGGAGGGCGCAGCTCCAAAAGCTTTATCAAGGAGGGACACTGGGCAGAGGCGCTGGCACTCAAAGGCGATTATTATTTAATCCAGTTCGGCCACAACGACGAACCCGGCAAAGGCGAGCGCTCGACGAATCCCAAGACCACCTATCGTGAGTTTATGACGCAATATATAGACGAAGCCCGCGCAATCGGCGCAAAGCCGATACTGGTAACCTCGCTGGTGCGCCGCCAGTGGGACAAATCCGGCAGCGGCAAAATAAACTCCAGCTTGACACCCTACGTCGAAGCGGTCGAGCAGCTTGCGAAGGAAAAGAACGTACCGCTTGTTGACCTTCATGCCCACAGCAAAGAATTATGCGAACAGTTAGGCAGGGAAAAGTGCAATGAGTTCAGTCCGATGAAAAGCAATAACCAAATTGACAACACGCATCTTACCGACCAGGGCAGCGTGATGTTTGGTCGAATTGTTGCTGAGGAGCTTATCAAGGCCGTGCCCGAGCTAAGGCCGTACTTTCACATCGAACCGGCAACGGATGTGAACTCAACCGCTGAAGTTTCCGCCGTTTTTGCACAAAAAGGCGTTATTTTTCAACAGTTCTTATTCCTGCGATTATCACTTATCTGAACATCCTCCTTATTCACAGGCCGCCGCGAACGGCGGCCTAACCCCGCCAGAGAGGCGGGGCGCTTAATGCGAGTTTTTTTGCGCAAAATAAAGGGCGAATTTGCGCAAAATCACCGAATCAGCGACAATTTAGCCGGTATTTATGGTATAATTACATCTGTCTATGTTTTTTAGGTTGAGCGGAATGAAAAGAAATTTATTGCGCACGGCCATTGTAGTTTCTCTATCCTGCTTCACATCAGGAGTTTTTGCTGCGAACGGTTTCTGCGGCAACGTCACCGGCGGGGCAGACGGAACTATTGTTACCGTTAGTAACGCAGCAGACTTTGAAAGCTCCGTTGAATCAACCTCAACCTATATCGTGCAGGTTACAGGCACTATCGACCTTGGTTCTATCGGCGGAGGAGTATCCATACGGTCAAATAAAACTATCAGGGGAATCGGAACAAATCCAAAAATCATAGGAAAACTCGGCTTTAGAGATGATGCCACAAACATAATCATCGAAAAGCTGATTATAACCAATCCTTATGCCGGCGACCCATACGACGGCATTTCTGTAAGAGACAGGATAACCAATGTATTTATCAACAAATGCACTATCTATGACTGCGGGGACGGATGTATAGATATAACCAGCCAGTCCGACTATATAACCGTTTCCTGGTGCAAGTTCTACTATACCAGCTCTGCCCCAGACCCGAACCATCGGTTCGTAAATCTTATCGGCGCAAGCGATGGTGATACAGGCGACGCAGGCAAGCTTCACGTCACAATGCACCACAACTGGTGGGCAGACCTATGCCGTGAGAGAATGCCTCGCGTCCGTTACGGCCAGGTACATGTTTACAATAATTACTACACTTGCAGTGGTAACAATTACTGCATCCGGCCCGGAGTGGAGTCGCAGATTCTCGTAGAGAAAAATTATTTTTATTATGTCGATGAACCCATTGATGAGAAGGACCTGAGTTCGCTGGTAGAGTCGAGGGTTAATCTATATCCCGGCTGTACACATATATATTATCCCGTAGGACCTGACGATGTTTTTGATCCTCCTTATTCTTACATTATTGGCAATGTTTTCGATGTGCCGGCTATTGTGCAAACATATGCGGGGGCTGAAACGCCTGACCCGCCGCACTGGCTGGTCTATCCTTACGGTGATTTCACACGAAACAACACAGTGGATATCGACGACCTTGCTGAATTTGCAGATTACTGGCTAACTGATGTAGCCGATGCAGATTATGACAGCGACGGCATAGTCAGTTTCTATGAATTTTCCCTGCTGGCGGAAATCTGGCTGAAGTAATTTATCTTCATAAAAATCCCCGTGTTCCTTGCTGAAAATGTAAAATCTTGCGCATTAAGGCGTTATTTTTTGCGCGGTTTTGCATAGACATATGATCCTCTATACGATATATTTTCGCATCTAATCGTAATATTCTGTACTGTAGCCATAAGTGAGAGAACTAACGGCATGGATATTTTGGGATTTCATCCCTTAGACATTGCAATAATAGTAGCTTATCTGCTCCTCATCACCTACATCGGCAAGAGAAGCATAGCCAAGGTGCATAATCAGGAGGATTATTTTTTAGCCGGCCGCGGAGTTGGTAAATTATTTCAGTACTTCCTTAACATGGGCACCATAGTCGATTCCGGCAATGCTGTAAATACCGCCAGTGCCGCCTTTAGCAGAGGGCTTGGCGGCGTCTGGATTCTGCTGGCGCCTATTCTTACTGGGCCGTATTACTGGTTTATGGCGGGCTGGTTCAGGCGGGTCCGCCTGATTACAATGGCCGAGCTTTTTGAAGAGCGATTCAGAAGTAAATTTCTGGCAAGCATCTATGCCATTGTTGGAATCTGGCTCAGCGTCATTAATATCGGCATCGCCAACAAAATCTCTCTGAGAACATTTCAGGCCATGACTAATAAACCTGAGTCGAAATATACCGCACAGGAAACAACGCAGGTGCAGCAATACAATGAGTATTACCAGCTTGACAAAGAATACAGGGCAAAACAGCTCGAACCTGAAAAACTCGAAAGATATAAAGCTCTTCGCAGTTTATACAAACAAGGCCGGATCAGCGCCTACATATCGTATACGAAAACCGGCTGGTTTTACGCGATTTATATCGCCTTTGTAGGTGCGTATGTAATCATGGGAGGTCTTCGGGCCGCGGTCCTGAATAATTTCTTCCAGGGACTTCTGATATTCGCATTTTCGGGAATGATGATACCCATTGCCCTGGTAAAACTCGGGGGCTGGAGCGAATTTTCGGCAAGGGTTCCAGAGCACATGCTCTACATGTTCGGCTCCGGCCTCGACGAATTTTCTTTATGGTCAATCGGTGCTTACATGCTGGCCAACTATATTATCGGCATTACGGGACACCAGGGCAATATGGCCAACAACGGTTCGGCCAAAGATGAGTTGACGGCCAGAACCGGAAATATCGGCGGCGCCTACACCAAACGAATTTTGACAATTATGTGGGCCATTTGCGGCCTGCTTGCTTATGCGCTTTACCATGATTCGGTCTCTGACCCCGACACCGCCTGGGGTGTAATGAGCAACAATCTGCTCGGTGTTGGGCTGCGAGGCATTATGATATCAGGTATCCTTGCGGCAAATATGTCAACCCTGGCAGGTGTTTCAGTGTATCTGTCGGCTTTATTCGTTCGTCATTTATACAAACCATTTGTCTCAAACAAATCAGAACGCCATTACGTTAATATGTCGCGAGTTTCAATTGCAGTCATTCTTTTGCTTTCTGTATACGTCGCGATGGCAAGCAGCGGCATCATCGATATACTTAAGATGCTGCCTTCACTCAACATTATCTTCGGCGCGCCGGTAATGCTGCTGCTGTTCTGGAAGCACCTTACCTTAAAGGCCGTATACATACAGGTATTAATCTGTGCGGTACTTTTCGCGCTTATGCCCGGCATATTGCCGAAGTTCGATTCGGTCAGAAAATCAGAATGGCTCACTGAGCAAACCTCCGAGATAACAGTCAAACACATTGTGCCGGCCGAACAGAAAGATGTGGATAAGGGGCTTGCTTTAAATGTCGGGCAAAAAATAACTAAAGAGACCCTCATTCCTCCGACGGGTATCTACTATGATTCGGTGGTAAGAAGCAATCCGGACGACCCGAATTCACCGAAAGTCGGACTTGGCAGGTTAAATACGGAAATGCTTATCGCCAGAATGGCCGGTTTCAACCTCAGACACATGAAACCTTCCATGCTTTTGACTCTGAGGTATCTTATCGATGCCTTTTTGCCGTTTCTCATTCTAATTCCAGTAAGTTTGTTTACCAGAAGTAAAGGCCTCGAAGAAAACATCGCCCGCTTTTATGCCAAAATGAAAACAAAGGTCATTGCCGACCGCGAACTTGACAAGGCCGAACTGCAAAAAAGCTACGACAATCCCACCCGTTTCGACCATTTGAAACTTTTCCCGAAATCGAACTGGGAATTCTGCAAGTGGACAAAAGAAGATACCTGGGGCTTCCTCGTCAGCTTGGCCCTTACCACCGGTATCCTGACGGCCTTCTGGCTGCTCATCAGAACGCTCCTCCACTGACGCGTACGGGTGAACCTGTCCGCCCCGCCAAAGGCGGGCGAGACCTCGCCAAATGGCGGGAATATTCACCCTTTTTCGTCGCAGTTAACCTGAAGAAACCTGCATTCCTTGCACTTTTTCCGAGATTTTTTGCTGTTTTTCTGAAAAAGGTGTAAAATAAGTGCAAAGGAAACATTTTTCGAGGGACTATAAGGAAAAGGGTCTAATCATGGTTCGCACACACCGTAAAACGCTGGTCGGTGCCGGTCTTGTCTTTTGTCTGGTATCAACCGTTTTTGCCTATTCCGGCGGCTCAGGGACAGAGACCGACCCATATCAGATTGGCATGGTTTCCGACTGGAATGACTTAATGAATACTCCCTCAGATTGGGACGCGAACTTTGTTATGACGACCGACATAAATCTTCAGGATGTTCCACTGACACCGGTCGGCGACTATAGAATTATGACATATTTTAGCGGCGTCTTCGACGGCAATGGCCATGTCATTCGCAATGCCGTAATAACAGATAGGCCGGATGATAGTGAAATCGGCGTGTTCGGACGAATTTCTTCCGACAGTCAAATCCGCAACTTAGGTGTGGAAGATGTCAATATGAGCGGCAACGGTCGCGTCGGTGGTCTGGTAGGAAGCTCTAATGGGACTATAAGCAACTGCTACGCCACTGGAAAGGTTAGTCAATCCTTCCCCCAGCATATCGGCATTGGCGGCTTGGTAGGTTTAAATTATGGAACTATCACAGGCAGTCACACTGCTTGCCAGGTCGATGGAACAAGAGAAGGAATCGGCGGACTTGTTGGGGTGAATGTCGGAACCATTATTGATTGTTATACCGATGGAACAATCAATGGAGACGATAGTGTTGGCGGTCTGGTAGGAGAGAATATTGTATTATTGTTTGATCCTAATTATATGGGCACTATCGCACGATGTTATGCCACGGCCTCAGTCAGTGGACGCAATAATGTCGGTGGATTGGTAGGGAAAAACGGAGACAATATCTTTTTAGGGCGGTGTTCCGTCACTGACTGTTATGCCACGGGCTCGGTCAGTGGAGATAGTTATGTCGGTGGTCTTGTAGGGTATAATTTTATCAGTCATGTCATCAATTGTTATGCTGTGGGCATGGTTAGCGGAAATGATAATGTCGGAGGCCTGATTGGTATTATTGGTGCTACTAACAGTTTCTGGGATGTGGAAACTTCCGGACAGGAATCCAGCGCTGGCGGGACTGGTATGGCCACAGCCGAAATGAAGACCCTTTCCACATTTATGTCGGCGGGCTGGGATTTTGTCGATACCTGGGGCATCGGCGAAAATCAGACATACCCGTTTTTGCGCACGTACTCCGGCGCTGATTTAAACTATGACGGTCTCGTGAACCTTACTGACTTTGTCTTGTTCGCCGACAGGTGGCTCATCGGCGGCTAACGAGTGTTTTCTCAGTAGAACAAATCAAAATTATATTCCAAACCATGACCAAAAACAGTGCTCGCCGTCTCATTTAAGCTTATAATTGCATAGTGTACTCGGCTATGGAAAAACGAATCTTGAAAGGTTACCTGAAAATGACAAGCAATCAGGTAAAATGTTTAATCACCGCGATGGCGATAATGCTCTTTATTAGCGGCTGTTCAAATCCGCACAATACAGTTGCTTATGTATCGAGGGTCTGGGTCGCGGACAATAACGACGGCACATATAAAAATCCCGTCCTTTACGCGGATTATTCCGACCCGGACGTCATTCGTGTCGGGGATGACTTCTATATGACCGCCTCCAGTTTCTCCTGCATCCCCGGCCTGCCGATTCTGCATTCGAAGGACCTTGTGAACTGGACTATCATCGGCCATGCACTTCAAAAATATCCTGCCAACGACTTTAGCAAACCACAGCCCGGAAAAGGCGTCTGGGCACCGAGCATTCGCTATCATAAAAATTATTTCTATATTTACTGGGGGGACCCCGATACCGGTATCTTTATGGTCAAGTCCCGCAACCCGGCCGGTAAATGGGATGAGCCAGTATTGGTTTTGCCGGGAAAGGGATTGATAGACGTTTGTCCTCTCTGGGACGACGATGGAAATGCTTATCTGGTCCACGCCTGGGCCCGCAGCCGAGCCGGTATCAACAGCTTGTTAACGGTCCGCAAAATGAATCCCGAAGGGACGATGGCAAGCCCCGAAGGAAGACACGTCTTCGATGGTCAAGACCATAATCCGACGGTGGAAGGGCCTAAATTTTATAAACGCAACGGCTTCTACTATATTTTCGCTCCGGCCGGTGGCGTGAAAGAGGGCTGGCAAT
This sequence comes from uncultured Pirellulales bacterium, assembly GCA_964400665.1. GTDB lineage: Bacteria > Planctomycetota > Phycisphaerae > Sedimentisphaerales > Anaerobacaceae > Fen-1362. The sequence continues at coordinate 19,716 of CAYNVP010000013.1, forward strand.
TGGTCCTGCGTTCGAAAGATATTTACGGCCCTTATGAAGAGAGAATCGTGCTCGACCAGGGCACTACCACCGTTAACGGCCCGCATCAGGGGGGCTGGGTTGAAACGCACGGGGGACAATCCTGGTTCATTCATTTTCAAGATAATGGGGCGTACGGTCGAGTGGTTTACTTGGAGCCGGTAGAATGGATTAACGACTGGCCGGTCATCGGTATCGATAAGGATAAAGACGGGAAGGGCCAGCCGGTCTTACGATTCTCGAAGCCGCGGGTGAATGGCGTTTGCCGGATTACGACTCCTGCCGAAAGCAATGAATTCGATAGCGACTCGCTGGGCTTACAGTGGCAATGGCAGGCAAATCCACAACTGACCTGGTACGCGTTAATTCGCCAGACGGGTTTTCTGCGTCTGTTTGCGATAAATCCACCAGAACAACAGAACAACCTCGCAGAAGCCCCTAATGTATTACTGCAAAAATTTCCCGCCCCGGATTTTACGGCTACGACTAAAGTCAAATTAACCGCTAACGAGGACGGCAAACAGGCGGGGCTGGTTATTATGGGCAGCGATTACGCCTCTATCTATATCACGAAGAAAAATCAGCGAATTTACGTGGCCCAGGCGGTCTGTACCAGCGCCCTGCAAAAGGGTAAAGAAAAAGTTGTCGAAGAGCAGCCACTGCAAACGGATTCCGTTTTCCTGCGTGTCAAGATCTCGTCCCCGGATGCCCACTGCCGGTTCAGTTATAGTGTCGATGGAGAGCGCTTTGATACTATTGGAAATGAACTCAAGGCCAAACCCGGCAAATGGATAGGGGCCAAAGTGGGATTGTTTGCTGTGTCGCAGATGGAATCAGAACCGGACGGTTACGCCGACTTCGACTGGTTTAGAATCGAATAGCCGGAAATTCAAGTCACTTAACCGATTTCGCCGTTGTGGCCAATCACTGGCTCGAAGGCATCTGATTACCGTTAATCTTCACATTTTCCAGAACCAGATTTTTTACATTGCTGATAACATCGGGTTTTGTGACATTATCAAACGTGCAATTCTTCAGAGTAACATCTGTTATCGGCGAATCGTCAAAGCCCTTAAGGAACAGAGCGTAATCGCTTTTTTTGCTGGTGACGTTTTCCATATTGATATTGCGAACAACCGGCTTGAAATTTCCTTTCTCGATATCCCCGTAAAAGAAATTGATAAGCAGCACGGCCTCTTTTACCTGACCGACAGTAATATCCCTTACAAAAACATTCTCAATAAAACCGCCGCGGACCGAGTTGGTTTTAAGTCGTATTGCCCTGTCCAGCTCCGGGTCATCCATTGTGCATTTTTCAACAAAGATATTTCTTGCGCCGCCCGTCATTTCGCTGCCTATGGCTACTCCGGCGTGGCCGGCTTTCATTTGGCAATCGCGGATAATGATGTTTTCGCTTGGCACATTTACTCGTCTGGCGTCGTTATTTCTGCCGGACTTTATCGCGATACAGTCATCTCCGGTGTCGAACAAACAGCCTTCGATGAGAACGTCTTTACAGGATTCAGGGTCGCACCCGTCATTATTGGGCCCCATACCCCCAACCGTTACATTTCTGACAATAATATTTTGCGACAGTACAGGATGAATATGCCAGAAGGGGCCGTTTATAATTTTTATTCCTTCAATCAAAATATTCCTGCATTTGTAGGGCTCGAGCATAGTGGGCCTGAGGTATCTGCCGCCGTAAAGCCGCTGCTCGACCGGCACGCCGGTTTGTCCCTGTTCAAACAGTTCCTTTCGGTCCCTGCCCTGGAGACCTTTCCTCCATTTCCACCAATTATCTTCGCTGCCCTGCCCGTCGAGCGTTCCTTCGCCTGTTACGGCAATATTTTTCTCTTTGTAGGCGTAGATTAACGGCGAGTAATTCATGCACTCAACACCTTCCCATCGCGTGTACACCGCCGGAAGATATTGATTGGGGTCAGTTGAAAATTTGACAGCTGCGTCCTGTGATATGTAGAAGTTAACATTACTTTTCAGATAAATCGCGCCGGTCAGGAATGTGCCGGGTGGAACTACTACGCGCCCCCCGCCGGCTTTATTAGCGGCAGATACCGCTTTGTTGATAGCCCGGGTACAATCGGTTTTCCCATCCCCCACTGCACCGTAATCGGTGATATTAAAATCCTTAGCTGCAAACTTAGGAGCTTTAATCCTGCTTAAAATCTTATCGGCCTGTTCCCAGCCGGTATTTGTCTGAGTGACACATCCACCTGACAGAATGACACAAACCGCTGCTATGCTGAACCAGTTCAAGCAGGTTATGAGGACCGCGACGTTTTGGGGCTTTCTCTTTTGCATTTTATCGAACCTTCCTTCTATGCACTCATTCTACACGAACATTTTTTTGGACAAAATCCTTCACAAACTCTGCAATGATTCCCTGGCCCTGCATTTCTTTAATGCCGAAGGCCATAGCCGGACGTCTTGGTTTGCCGTCCTTCACAAGAGTTATTTTGACGTTTTCAAACAGAATATTCTCAATGGGTTTTTCAGGCAGGCCCAGCAGAAAGGCCGCTGCGCTTTGGGCGTTTTCGGCGGTTAAGTTTGTTATTTTTATGTTTCGAATGCAAGGCGTTGCGTCCGTGACTGGCCTCGGATTGCGGTCGCAAAAGTCCGCAATTTCTTCAGGCCTCGCGCCGCATTCATAATATAAATTCATCACTATCGGACAGCCGACGCCGTTCATAGTGATATTATTGAGTGTGATATTTTCTACTGTGCCGGCCCTTCCCCGCCGTGATTTTACTCTTAGCCCTCGGTCGGTCCCGTTGAAAAAACAATCGGATATTTCGATATTTCGAATGTTGCCGGCCGTTTCAGAACCCATAACAATACTGCCGTGGCCTCGCATCATTTTGCATCTTCTTGCGACAATGTTCTGGCAGGGCTTATTGACCCGCATACCGTCTTTTCCGATACCTGACTTGATACACAGGCAATCGTCGTTTACATCGAAGGCACAGTCAAAAACCTGCACGCCGTTACAGGAATCAATAGCAAGACCGTCGCCGTTGATTCCATCCTGGGGATTTTGAAATGTCGTATTTTTTACTATAACGTTGGAACAGTAAACAAGATGCGTATTCCAGAAAGGAGAGTTAGATGTTGCAAAACCGTCAAGCAGCACATTTGAGCAATTATTAAATTGGATCAGTGGCGGCCTGAAAAAGAATGAACCAATGCCGCCTCCGCCGCAATCGGACAGGTCTATATCTTTATTAAGTTTCGCGAATTCCTTGTCGCGCGCTGAAATCGGCTGGGTCTGACCGCTTGTTTTGCGTCGTTTAAATTCGTTCCACCAGGCCCGGCCACTTCCGTCAATTGTTCCGGCGCCTGTGATTGAAACATTGCTTAGATTTGCGCCATAGATGCAGGGTGAGTAGCCGTAACATTCCACCCCTTCCCACCTTGACTTGATCGGCGGCCAATCCTCGAAATTATCATTGAATACTATTACTACGTCTGGCTCAAGATGGAGGTTTATATTGCTTCGTAAACGAATCGGCCCGGTCAAATATGTGCCCGCAGAAACGACTATCTTGCCGCCGTTATTTTTGCAGCATTGTTCGATGGCGTTGGTAAACGCTATAGTATTATCTGCGACACCGTCACCAAGAGCTCCAAAATCACGGATACTTAAACTCTTTTGTGCTTGATTCATTTTATTCAACACCCCTGCTCCGGATCGAGATACCGCAGGTCAATCATAGATTTTCCCCTGTCTGTAATCTTTCCAGGCCGGCTCGAACGCTTTGCGTTCGGCTGGGATAGGTCTCAGTGTAATACTCTCGCAGCGGAACAGGTCCGGCTGTTTAAGGTCATATTCGACTCGCAGGATTGAATTGCGTAAATCCTTGTTTTCCCGTTTGTATTTTAGTTCCGTGCCGGCGATACGTACGCCATCCGGCGAGAGAACAAGGTGCGAGCCGCGGGAACCGCTGCCTTGTTCTAACAGCGTTACTATTGCTCTCAAATACGCGACACTTGCCAGCGCGAGATGCTCCGCCCTGACAGCCGAAGGAATATCCTTTGGACTTTTTATGGCAATGCCATCTTGTTTAATCCGGCTCACTAAAGCAATCGATTGTGTCAACGCATTACGGGCATTTTTGATTTCGCGAATATGGCCCGCCGAAGCGGTCATACGTTGTTGAATCTCGGCGATTATGTCTTTCGGCTTAAGACCCTTTGACCGTAAAAAAGAGTCGAATTTGGCGACCAGCTCTCCTACCTGTGTCTTAATCTCTTTTGCAGCCGATTTTTTTGAAGGCAAATCAGCGCCATAGACGTTCGCGATGAACTCGGCTGCTCGCAGCGAGCTGACCTGGCCGGAATTCAGCGCCGCTCCGCCGGGCCGTTTCACGCCGTGGGTTCCCGCCATTTCGCCGACGACAAACGTCCGCCGGATTCCGGATTCCCACCAGCGATTGACCGCAAAGCCGCCATTATTATGCTGGGCGCAAACAGCAATCTCCAAAGGATCTTTCCAGAGGTTGATGCCGTGTTCGGCATAAATATCAATAGCCGGCTGATTCATGTGGGCAAGGCGCTCTATGGGCGTTTTCTGCACAGCACCAGTTTTGCGCAGATATGCAAGGGCTTCTTCCTCAAGGTCTTCGATGGCAAAGGGCTTCATTTTGGAATTGCCAACGGGATTATTCAGGAAGTCCATAAAGACGCGTCTGCCAATCTGGGTCTCATTAAACACGAGGATGTCGATAAGTGAGGATTGTTTGTTTTCAATTCTCTGCGGGGCAAACGGCCATTGATATCCCTTGAGAAAAATATTCGTGGACATTTTGCTCATCGTCGGGAAAAAATCCGTCAGGAATTCCCTATGGTCTTTTGCATTCGCGTCGGTGCTGAAGATGCGGGGAATAACCTGCATATATGAGCCGGACACATTCCAGCGAAACTTAATGCTGGCAAGCCCAAACTGTGATTCGGTTAGATTTTCAGCGGGCATTCCCGCCTGGAACGCAAGGCCGTGAATACCTGATTGATTTTTGGGATAGACACTCGTCTTATATAATTCGCCCGGCCCGCCGGCAGCTAAGATAAGATTTTCGCACTGGAAAACGTTGATGCCGAAAATTTTGGTATTCAGCGATTCTTTGTCAATTGTAACGACGCCTATGATACGTTTGTCCTTGTTTTTGCCGATAGTTACCAGATGCGCAACCTCCTGAT
>CAYNVP010000014.1:0-24884 GCA_964400665.1 uncultured Pirellulales bacterium
ATTCACTGATCACTCGAGTTAAGTAGTATTCCAAAGAGCGGTCATAATTGAATGTTATAACCTTAAGATTGTTCTTTTGGGATATATCATTGAAGGAAACATCTTCAAGCAACAATGAGCTAAGTTGGCTATACCAGCTTGGCGTCGTTCGATGATGCTGGAACAAGCTAATAATAGTTTCTTTTTGCAAAATCCCCGCACCAATGGATTCCTTTCCAATCCCCATTAAGTCTTGGTTTTCCTCTTTTTCAAGAAATGCATCGATAGAGGCGCAATCAGAATAAATCAATCTATCTATAAAAGTTTTCCACTTGTCTGGATAATTTATGCGGACATGTTGAAACAATAACCTGTTATTTTTAATTCCTCCTACGATCTCTTCGACAAGCTCTCTACCAAGAGAAAGGTTATACGGAGCACTTGCACCAGCACCTAAGACCAATACTGTTTTATGTCCGATCATACCTTTAATTATATCAGTAGAACTCTTCGATGCACTTGCTTTTTGCATCCAAATCCGCCAAACGAATGGCAAGTAAATCTTGCGAGGATTTAAGCTCTTGAAACCCCACGCCGTTTTGCTTCTCAAAACGAGACGCGGGGGCTTGCGCCCGGGCGAGTTTAATTAGAATTATGGCATGATGAAGCAAAAGATAAATTTCCCTGCTTTATGCGTTCCAAGTGTCGGGCAAAAGCCAAATCAACCAGAATAGAATATATCCAGCCACAGAGATTACAAAAGAGGCAACGGCCAATCTTAGGCCGCCAACCTTGACGCGATTTAACCATATTCTCAAGATGGACAGAACACTCAAAACTATTGCTGCGGGCCCAAACTGAAAAACACAAAGATTCTCCCAAAACTCGTAGAATTTGCGATCCTGAAGCAGAACCAAGTTAAGTCCGGGATCCGTCTTAATCCTGTGAAGGACAATACCCAAAAGTACGGTAACCAATATAGATGCCACGAATGCGATAATCGCAAGAATACTTATCCTGAGTCGTTTCTCGCCTTGACGCTTATCTCCATCCAACAGCGGTTCTTTTTGCGATGACGGCACATCGGTGCCATCATTAGATTGTGCCATTGGTGTTCCTTTCATAACAAGGACAGCATTGCAATAAGAGTAACTATTCAAAACTTTAGTAACTTCCATTCGCCATTGTCATCGATGCAGAAGATAACGGGAAAAACCAGGGGAAAACTATGGACAGCTACATATTATTTCCTTTTTAACTTTTTACTTTCCCACAATTTTACACAAACCGAATATTTTTTCAACGGCAAATCCTGCCTCCCCGCCTGAATCTTGCGAGGACCCCGGCTTAAAACATACCGGGGCAGGCAAGTCACCCCCGGCCTAACACTTGCCGGGGCAGGCAAGGCACTAAGGTTTTTAATCACTGATTACACCCCTCTACCCTACGCTTCGCCGGGGCAGGCAGATTACGCAGATTTTATTTATAATCCGTGTTCTCCGCGTAATCCGCGATTCCGCAATATTGAATTTTACACTCTCGTCCGGCGAAGGTTGCTGATACGAAGGCGAATTGATTTTTGAATTGAAATTTAAGGTCTTGAAATGCGGGCGGGTTTAATTAGAATTATGTAACGATGATAAAAAGCTGCGAGTGGCAATAGTTTTTCTGAGGAAAAGAAGCAGAAGAAGGGAAATTCTATCAATGAGTGAATGCCTGCGATGCGACTATATCTGATAAACCCGTCCAACCCGCTTGTCAGCCTACTCAAGGTCAAGGAGAGCCGGTGGAACCGTTACCGTGTGTGGAAGCCGCTCGGTCTTATGGTTCTCGCGGGCCTGACCCCGCCGGAGTGGGACATAACGATTGTGGACGAGAACCTCGGCGTGCCGGACTATCCTGCCATGCCTCGGCCTGACCTGGTGGGCATTACCGCTTTCACCTCGCAGGCAAACCGCGCATATCAAGTGGCCGGTCATTTCCGTAGTATAGGCGTGCCTGTCGTGATGGGCGGCATCCACGCCACAATGTGTCTGGACGAGGTCATTGAGCGTGTGGACTCAGTCGTCACGGGTGAAGCTGAGCCCATCTGGCGGCAAGTCCTACGAGACGCCCGTAATGGCTGCCTGAATCGCCGGTATGAGGGAGGACTCGCCGATATCAACGATATCCCTGTCGCCCGTCATGATTTGCTGGCCGGGGGATATGCCTTGGGAGCCATTCAGACCACTCGTGGATGTCCACTGAACTGCACCTTTTGCAGCGTGACGGCGTTCAACGGGGCCAGATACCGGCAGCGACCGATTGCCGAGGTCGTGCGGGAATTACAGCTGGTCCCTGAAAAATATGTTCTGGTAGTGGATGACAACCTCATCGGCACCAGCCCAGCACACATTTCCCGCGCCAAGGACCTGTTTCGCGCCATTGCACAGGCAAACCTCCGGAAGGAATGGATTGCCCAGGCCACGATTAATTTCGCCGACGACGAAGAGCTTCTGGCCTTGGCCGCGAAGGCCGGGTGCAGCGGTGTCTTCATCGGCTTTGAATCCCCCACGCCCGAAGGGCTGCTGGAGATTGGCAAGAAATTCAACCTTCTCAGGGGCCGGGACTTCCGCGCCTCTGTGCGGCGGATACAGCGGCACAACATACTGGTAATGGGTTCCTTTATCATCGGTTTGGACATCGACCAGCCGGGCATCGGCAAACGTATCGCCGAGGCGGCCAGCCATTACGGGGTCAACAATCTCAACGTGCTGTTTCTGACGCCCCTGCCCGGCACACGCCTGTGGGACCAGATGAAATCGCAGGACCGCATCGCCCTCAATGCGTTCCCGCAGGACTGGAAATACTACACGCTGACCTTCCCGGTGGCCAGGTATAAGCATTTGTCCCTGGACGGCATCCTCCGGGAAATGATTTCCTGCAACCGGAACTTCTATTCCCTGCCGCGAATTCTGCGAAGGGTGGTCGGCAACCTGTGGCGTCGCCGCAAGCCGCTCATCTCTTTGGTGAGCAATCTCTCCTACAGGAACAATATCCGTCTTGACTGTAAGGCATACGCGGACTTCAAGCTCCAGCGGGGTAGCGGCCTTGGTCCTGGCGAGGCAAAGGGGAAGCTTAAAAAGCGTATTGAGAGCAAAGGACTCCCCGGCCGTATAGTTGCCGTTGAAACCGTTGACGAAATGACTGAGCCGCAGATTGCGGCAAAAGTTCGAAAGCACTTTCTCAAATAGATTCTGCCAACAGGATTACCCGGAAACACCCAACCATAAGCAATAATAGGGCTAGACATCTAACAGGAATAACCGAGGAATAACCGGGGACAGCCACCTATTATTTCCTTTTTAACTTTTTACTTTCCCCCCAATCCTACCCAAACTCTACACTTTTTCAACGGCAAAATCTTGCTCCGGCGTAGCCCTTGGCGAAGCAGGGTCTCCGCTGTCTTCCGTCTTGCGTTTGTGTCAGTCCGTGTTTTAGTCCGCGTCCGTCAGTATCTTAAATCATCAATCAAAAATCATAAATCAGAAATTGGTTAATCCGCAATCCCAAAACCCCTTTGCCCCGCGTCAATAACACAGCGAACAGCGTATAGTGGGTAGTAAATAATCCGTTTAAATATCCATGCCAGCTTTTCCGCATCAGCCATAACAGCTCGCCGAGTATGAACTGGAAGCGGTTTGTGAAACTGGCGCACTGACCTATGACGGCTATGTTGTCTCAGGCAGCGATACCATCACGATTGTTCCAGAGTGATGACGGTTATACAGAGTGTACGCAAGAAGGGCTGTGGGCATATTGCTTTCAGCCCTTCTTTTTAATTGCTTCATTACCCGAAATATGATGTCAATATTTTCGTTAAATGCGTGACTCCACTTTGTCTCCACAGATGTGTAATTTCATAATTTCCAAGAGCACCAAACCTCAAATCTTTGCATAAAAATGCTGCCAGAGCAATCCATTGACGATAAGACACTCACAGAACACGCCCGGCAGGATTCGAACCTGCGACCTACGGATTAGAAATCCGTTGCTCTGTCCAGCTGAGCTACGGGCGCAAGATACTGCAAACAAGGGTAATATATCAGCCGGGCACGTGTAATGTCAAACCATTCGCCGCAATGTATTAATGAGATGAAATAGCCGGTCCGAAGCGATTATTGACCGAAAGCACATTGCCGTTTAGTATGCCCTCTTACTATCAATGATATAAGATGCCACCGGGTCTAAAACAGAATTATGAGAAGTTCAGCGAAACAAAACTGTTCGCTTCAGGGTTTCAACATAATTGCCAAGCCAATAGGCCCGGTCTGTAACCTCGATTGTCGGTACTGCTTTTACAAGGAAAAAGAGGCACTTTTCACCAAGAATAACAACTGCCGTATGAATAATGAAGTCCTTGAGACATTCATCCGGAAATATATAGAGTTACAGCCGCTATCCGAGGTCTCATTTGTCTGGCAGGGAGGCGAGCCGGCGCTGATGGGGCTTGATTTATATCGCGAGGCAGTACGATTACAAAAAAAATATGCACACGGCAAGCAAATAACCAACTCACTGCAGACCAACGGCACACTGCTCGATGATGACTGGTGTGAGTTTATGGCACGAAACAATTTTTTAGTCGGCCTAAGCATCGACGGGCCTGAAGACATTCATAATTATTATCGGGTTGACCACAGCGGCGGGCCGACTTTTGAAATGGTGATGCGCGGGCTCGAACTTCTAAAAAAGCACGGTGTGGAATTCAACGTTCTGGCCTGTGCAACGAAACAAAACGCTAAAAGACCGCTGGACGTATATAGGTTTTTCAAAGAGCAAGGCGTGCGATTCATTCAATTCATACCAATTGTAGAAAGACAACCTGACCGGGCCGCAGAAGAACTCGGGCTGCGTCTTGCCGCACCTGCGGCACCGGAACAGGAAGATACCTCGCCTCAGGTAACTGAATGGAGCGTTGAGCCGGCAGCATACGGCGATTTTTTGATTAAGGTATTCAATGAATGGGTCCGCCGAGATGTCGGTTCGGTATTTGTAATGAACTTCGAATGGGCTCTGGCTTCGTGGGTGAACGGGATTTCGCCTGCCTGCACTTTCTCGGAAAGCTGCGGCAGGTGCCTGGTTATGGAACACAACGGGGACGTATATTCGTGTGACCATTATGTTTATCCGGCGTATCGTCTGGGTAATATTCTCAATGACGAGCTGGAAGAAATGGTCGAGTCCGAGAAGCAAATCCGATTCGGCCTGGGCAAAGAGACAAATCTGCCTCCCCGCTGCAGAAAATGCGATGTTTTGTTCGCCTGTCATGGTGACTGTCCAAAACACAGATTCATAAAATTGCGTGAAGGCCAGCCGAAGGTGAGCTACCTGTGCGAGGGTTACAAGAGGTTCTTCAAACATATTGCTCCATATATGAAGAAGATAAGGCAATTGATAAGACAAGGCAGGCCGGCAGGGATGATTATGGGTTTGACAGAAAAGATGGTGCCTTAAGATGCGTCGAGATGAGAGATTTTCGAGGAGACAGTTCCTGCAAACCGGCTCTGTCATAGCAGGCAGCAGTCTGTTCGGATTTAGTCAGTGCCTGGCGGGATTCGACAAATCGAATACGCGGCCTAATATTCTCTGGCTAACCTGTGAGGATACAGGCCCTGAGCTGGGCTGCTATGGGGACACGTACGCTGTGACGCCCAACCTGGATTCGTTCGCCGCCAAAGGTATGCGGTACAAGATTGCCTGGTCAACGGCGCCTGTTTGCGCGCCTGCACGGACGGCACTGATTACAGGCCTGTATCCGACAAGCACCGGCTCGGAGCATATGCGAAGCGAGGTGATAATGCCTGTGTTTATGCGTATGTATCCGCAGTTTCTGCGAGAGGCCGGCTATTACTGTTCGAATAATAACAAAGAGGACTACAACCTCACCAAGCCCGGCAGGGTATGGGACGATTCGTCGAGGCGTGCTCATTGGAAAAATCGTGCTGAGGGTCAGCCCTTTTTCTCAATCTTCAATATCACCGTCAGCCATGAAAGCCAGATTCGCTCGCGCCCGCACATACTCAAGCACGACCCAGCCAAGGCGCCCGTTCCCGCCTATCATCCGGACACACCAGAGGTGCGCCATGACTGGGCCCAATATTACGACAAGGTCACGGAGATGGATGTCCAGGTCGGGTCACGGCTGAAGGAGCTCGAAAAGGCAGGGCTGATGGACGAGACGATAGTATTCTTCTACGGCGACCATGGCTCAGGTATGCCGCGCAGTAAACGCTGGCCATACAATTCCGGTTTGCACGTTGCAATGATTATTTATGTTCCGGAGAAGTTCAGGCATCTTGCCCCTAAGCAATACAGTCCGGGTGGGGTGTCCGACCGTTTAGTCAGCTTTGTAGATATGGCGCCGACACTTTTGAGTATTATCGGCATTGAGCCGCCACAGTGGATGCAGGGTCATTCCGTGATGGGCAAGTACGAAGCAGAGCCGCAACGTTATCTGTTCGGTTTCCGTGGACGAATGGATGAACGTTACGATATGGTTCGCTCGGTGCGCAACCACCGTTATATTTACATTAGAAACTACATGCCCCATTTGATTTACGGCCAGCACATCGATTATATGTTTCAGACCCCTACAACACGCGTCTGGAAGCAGCTATACGACGAAGGCAAACTCAACGCCGTGCAGAGGCGGTTCTGGGAGCCGAAGCCGCCGGAGGAACTTTATGATTTACAGACCGACCCGGACGAAGTGACAAACCTCGTTGAGTCGCCCCAACATCAGGCGGTACTGACGGAACTGCGTCAGGCGATGCGAGAGCATATATTGGGAATTCGTGATTTTGGTTTTTTAAGCGAGGCGGAACAACATACACGCTCGGTTGGCACGACAATGTATGAAATGGGCCATAACGCAGAAAAATATAATCTGGAAAAGATTCTGGCGATGGCGGACCTGGCGTCGCTTATGAAACCGGACGCACTGGAAGAGCTAAAAAGCGGTTTGAAAGACAGTGACAGCGCGGTTCGTTACTGGTCGGCAATGGGACTGCTTATGCGGGGAGAGAAGGACGTCAACAATGCTATTAAAGAGCTTCGAGACGCTTTGAAGGATGAATCACCTACTGTCCGCATTATCGCAGCAAGCGCTCTGGGGCAGTTCAGCGGGGAAAACGATTTGAGTCCGGCACTATCTGTTCTGAAAGAGCTTGCCCCGCCGGATAAGAATGGAGCTTATGTCTCCATTCTGGCTTTAAACGCAATTGATGCGCTTGGCGAGAAGGCATCGCCGCTTATTAATACTATCAGGAATATGCCGACAAAAGACCCATCCGCGGTGGAAAGGGTCAATGGATATGTCCCGGAACTGGTGAAATATATAATCAGCAAACACACCCTGTCGAAACCGCAAACTCAGTGAAAACGTTTGAACCACAGTTGAGACAGGTCTATACTAAAATCGAACAGCAATAAAAAGGACGTCGAGGGACAAATGATAAGGAGCGAAACAAATGGCTGATGAACAAACGACGCGCAGAAGCTTTTTGAAAACGACGGGACTAACAATGGCCTCTCTGGCCGGCGCCGGCCTTTCGAGCGCGACGGACGCGCTCGGCTCATCAAAAAAGAAGGCCAAAAATATAATCCTTATTCTAAGCGACGACCATCGATACGACTTTATGAGCTTTTTGAACAAGCCCGATTTTCTGAAGACCCCGAATATGGACAGAATGGCCAAAAAAGGGGCCTATATCAAATACTCGACTGTTACGACCTCCCTGTGTTCACCGAGCAGAGCATCGATACTAACCGGTCAGTACGCGCATAAGCACGGCGTGGTAGATAATAATACTCCGGTGCCAAAAGGTACGGAGTATTTTCCCCAATACCTGCAAAAGGCAGGATATGAGACGGCGTTTATGGGCAAATGGCACATGGGTGACGCCTCGGATGAGCCAAGGCCAGGGTTTGATAAGTGGATTAGCTTCCGCGGACAGGGAGTTTACTATGACCCTGAGCTAAACATCGACGGCAGGAAAGTCAAACGCGAGGGTTATATCTCCGACATCCTCACCGAATACGCTATGGACTGGCTGCAAAATGAACGAGATAAAAACAAGCCCTACTTTTTATATCTGTCGCACAAGGCAGTTCACGCGATGTTTGAGCCGGCCAAACGGCATCTTAACAAATATGAAAATGTAAAGCTGACCTATCCTGATACGATGGCTGACATGGAAGAAAACCACAGAAACAAGCCCGCATGGGTGAAGGCGCAGCGGAACAGCTGGCACGGCGTGGACTATATGTATCACGGCCAAATGGATTTCGATACTTTCTACAAAAGATATTGTGAAACACTTCTGAGCGTGGATGAGAGTATAGGAAAGATTCTCGACTATGTTGATGAGTCCGGCGAAGCCGACTCCACGCTTGTTATTTACATGGGCGACAACGGATTTTGTTTTGGCGAGCACGGGCTAATCGACAAGAGAAATATGTACGAGCCGTCTATGCGCATCCCTATGCTCGTATATGCCCCGGGCATGACAAAGGCGGGCACTGTCATAGAAGAACTGGTTCAGAATATCGATATCGCTCCCACCGTTTTGGATATGGCGGGGATTCCGGCGACGGCCCGTATGGACGGGAGGTCGTTCAAGGGACTTCTGAGTGGGGAAAAAATTCCCTGGCGAGAGGAGGCCTACTACGAATATTACTGGGAACGGAACTTCCCGCAGACACCGACAGTCCATGGCCTGCGAACGAATAAATACAAGTATATGCATTATCACGGTATCTGGGATATCGACGAGCTGTATGACATCCAGAACGACCCGGAGGAAAAGCACAACCTGATTAACAAGCCGGAATATAAAAAGCTGATAGATGAAATGAACAGGAAAATGTATGACTGGCTGGAAAAAACCAATGGAATGCTGATACCGCTCAGGCGCGACCAGGGATTCAGAGCCGTCGAACGGGGTCCTGCCAAACAGTAAATCATACTGCTCAGCAGCGCACCCACAATACTAGTGATAAGTGAAGATTGACCAAAATATGTCTAACCTTTACGATTAATCCAATGAAAAAAATGCAAAACTCAAAATCAGCCGCGGCATTCACTGAAGCAGCCAAGTACCTGCCCGGCGGCGTGGATTCACCCGTTCGGGCATTCGGCGGCGTTGACCAAAAACCATTGTTTATCGCAAAGGCCAAAGGTTCCAAAATCTACGACATCGACGGAAACGAATATATCGACTACGTCGGCTCGTGGGGGCCGATGATTTTGGGGCACGCCCACCCTGCCATCATCAAAGCCATTGAAACGGCTGCAAAAAAAGGCACAAGCTTCGGAGCGCCGACGCTGGGCGAGACAGAACTGGCAAAAAAAATCTGCGACGTGTTTCCCTCAATTGATAAGCTTCGCCTCGTAAACAGCGGCACTGAGGCCGTTATGACGGCGATTCGCATCGCCCGCGCTTATACCCGTAAAGATTTGATTATCAAAATGGCCGGGTGTTATCACGGTCACAGCGATTCACTTCTCGTCGCCGCCGGCTCAGGGGCAGCAGAACACGCAGTCCCTTCAAGTGCAGGTATCCCCCCTGCCGTCGCTAACCTCACTATTGTCATACCCTATAACGATATCGGCGCAGCACAAAAGGCATTTCAAACTAACAAGGGAAAAATCGCCGCGGTTCTTGTCGAGCCGGTTGCCGCAAATATGGGAGTCATTCCCCCTGCCGGGGGATATTTGCAGACGCTCCGCGATTTATGCGACACTGAAAAATCAGTCCTGATTTTCGACGAGGTAATCACCGGCTTTCGTATCGCACGCGGCGGAGCGCAAGAGCTTCTCGGTATCAATGCCGATATTACCTGCTTAGGCAAAATTATAGGAGGCGGCCTGCCGCTCGCCGCGCTCGGCGGACAGGCCCGAATTATGGCTCTGCTCGTGCCCTTAGGCCCCGTCTATCAGGCGGGAACGCTCAGCGGAAATCCGATTGCAACAGCGGCCGCGAACGCGACGCTTGACATACTTGCCAAAGGTGACTGCTATAATAAACTCGAAGCAAAATCAGCAATGTTAGCAGAGGGCTTGAAAGATGCCGCCAAAGAAGCAAATGTCCCTGTCGTCATCAATCGCGTCGGCTCGCTTTTAAGCTGTTTCTTCACAGACAGGCCCGTCCGCAATTTCGAAGACGTAAAATCGACCGATATCCGACGGTTCAAGACCTTCTTCGCCGAAATGCTGAAAAACGGCATATACATCGCCCCAAGCGCCTATGAGGCAATGTTCGTCTCCCTCGCCCATTCCACAGCCGATATCGAAAAGACCATTGAAGCAGCCCAACAAGGTTTTCAAAATCTTAGATAATATTCCTTGAAAACTTCGAAAATCTGTGTTAGCATACAAATGTTAAGTATTATCTGGTCCTGTATTTAAGGAGGATAAAAATGAGGACAGGACTTGTTACAATCGCCCTTGCGGCCCTTTTGATATATCCCTGCCTTGCAAGAATAATCACCGTCGATGATGATGGTCAAGCTGATTTTGATAATATTCAGGCCGCGATAGATGACGCCAACAACGGCGACATTATAGAAGTTATGGACGGCACCTATACCGGAGTCGGCAATCGCGATATTGATTACAATGGCCTGGCTGTTACAGTAAAAAGTAAAAACGGTCCTGACAACTGCATTATCGACTGCCAGGGAACGGCATCACAACCTCACCGCGGATTTACTTTTCAAAGTGCGGAAGATGCGAACTCCATCCTCAATGGTTTTACAATTCAAAACGGCTACGGTCTTGAAGACCCGTGCACAGGATGGTCATGGACATTGGGAGGTGCTGTTTACTGCAAAAGTTCCGGACCGACTATTAAAAATTGCATCATAAAAAATAACGAAGCCATTCAGGGTGCTGGCATATGTGCTTTGGAAAACAGCTTTATAACTGTTACTGACTGTAATATAAGTCAAAATATAGTTGGATGTGGAATCTTTTTGTGGGAAAACTGTTCCGCTGTAATTAAAAACTGTGAAGTTTCAAGCAACGGAAGAAGGGGCATAGGAAGCTGGTACAGCTCTTACCTTAAGATTTTCAATTGCCGAATTATGCAGAATGATTATCATGGTATATCGTGTAGTGATTATAATATTGAAATAAGCAATTGTGTTATAAGTGATAATAGTGATGGAGGTATAATTTGCAATGTTGGTGGTGAGGGGAATGGTTTAATTAGTAATTGTCTCGTTACTAAAAATTCCGGATTGGACGGAGGTGGTATATCTGCCTCGACCTTGACCAAATATGGCGATATCCTAATAATTAACTGTACAATCACAGAAAACTACGCAAGCAACGGAGGTGGAATATCTTGTGCCTGTGGAAACGTCACCATGCAAAACAGTATTGTTCAGGGAAATGAAGCCTCAGGAGATGGTAACGATACCTATGTCTGGCAACTTCCTCTCCCTCCGGGAGAAAGTTTTCCGCCTGATACTATATTTACAATCGAATATTCTAATCCAGGCATCGTATATGCGAGCGACGTGAACATTGTTTGGGGACCTGGGAATATTGATGTGGCTCCTCTTTTTGCTGACATATTAAATGAAGATTATCATTTGCAGTCAGCAGCGGGCAGATGGGACCCGAATGCCAAAATTTGGGTTCAAGATAGTAATACAAGCCCGTGCATCGACGCAGGCAATCCTGGATGTTCTACCGGTGATGAGCCCAACGATACCAATAATGTTCGCATCAATATGGGGGCTTATGGCGGAACGGCACAGGCAAGTAAAACGCCAGCAGGGTGGCGTTCACTGGCCGACCTGACCAACGACTGGAAAGTAGACATTGATGACGTTAAAGTATTGACCTCATACTGGCTTATGACGGGCTTTTGCCTTCCAGGCGACCTCGACCGAAACAGTCATGTCGATTTCAAGGATTTCGCGATTTTCGGTAATGAGCCCTACAAACCACGCCCGGGCGAACCGGGAATCTTTTACTCCATTACCCCTTGTGATTTGGGATTGTCATCCCAAAGCGCACCAGCCGAACAAACAACACAGACACGATTCACTGTCACAGTCAACGGTCACTATATTCACTTCGAGGATATGATGGTCGCCAACTGCTGCACACCCATTTCCAATCTTTGGCTTGAAATGGAAATCAACGGCAATTTAATAACCATTTATGAGCGTGAAGAACTCCCTCAGTATCCGTGCTTCTGCATTTGCGATTACCCGGTTGACGCAAATTTAGGCCCGTTCCAAGCCGGAACATATACGCTTGAAGTTTACGAGGACTGGGGCGGTTTCATAGGACAAACCACCTTTAACATCGAATAAAGCAATTCATACCACAACTAACGAAGCCAGCCGGCTTGGTTTTGCCGGGACAAGGCAGAAAATAAGTGGCACATTCTCCCTTCGTATTCCCAAAAAAAACGCTTGAACCGGCAAAGACGGGAGGGCATAATGGTAACCGCTATGGAATTCGAATTTGAAGAAAATCAAAAGGTTGAATCCGGGAGAGAAAAAATGAACCAGGAACCAAGAACGGGCAATCTGGTCGATACGACTGACTGCCTCGAAGCGGTCAGCGTAATCAGGTGCTGGAAGAACTTCCTGTTTATAATAATCCTGCTGGCCCTGCTGCTTTTGCAGGGCTCATTCTGGATAGTAAATTTCAAGTCGGCCAAAAACGAACAGCCGGTTGTTACCGCGGAGATGTCGACAACGGCCGTCGCGGCCGATGAGCCGGCCGCTAAAGATATAAACACAATCAAACAAGCCGCCAAACAGGTCGCAAGCAACGTCGACGCAGCCGTCAGCACATCAGAACAACCACAAACCATCGCAGAGCCAAACCAGCCCGCCCCGAATAAAGCCGAAGGGCCGTCGCCGGCGGGTATCAAGCAATGGTTTCACCCCAGACAAAAACATATAACGGCCATCGTGAGTTTCCTGAACTTCGTGTTAATTCCCAGCGCGGTGCTTTATTGTCTAACGATGCTCTTCTCTCTAAAGGTCTCCCTGATTGGCCGGCTGGGCGGCATCAACCACATCGCAAGGGCGTTTTTCCTGTCTCTGTTGTTTATCGTATTGCTGATGCCCTGGCAGTTGATGTTTGCGCCCGTATTTGCAGGCGCAATGTTCACGCCTTCCGAGCTGATAACCGCCTGCCAGGCAAACAAGACCGTGCCGGCTTATATCGGCTTTTATCTCCGCTTCACCGGCTATTGGCTGCTGGTTGTGCTGTTGCTGCTGTTTGCCCAAATCCGCAGTATGCGATGGGCAAGAGCGACGCTGCGGAGACTCGAAGTTATATAAAATCCCCGAATAAATTCGGGGGCTAAACATTCTTTATGACAGGCCCGGTCTTCGTCAAAAAAAAGAAGCCCAAAAGAAAACGCAAAATCGTTATCGACTGGCTGGCTTACGCCGCTCTGCGAACGCTTGTCGCAATCCTTTATCTTTTTGACGTCGAAACCAATCTCCGATTCGCCCGCTTCCTCGGTCGTTTGATGTGGCGGCACTACCATCGCGGCAGACAACGCGCTTTAGACAACCTGCGGGCAAGTTTCCCCGACAAGGACGAAAAATGGTATGAAACAACGGGGCAAAAAAGCTGTGAAAGTATTGCGATGCTGGCGGTGGACGTTCTTTTCACGCCGAAGCTCGTCAGGAAAGACAACTGGCGACAATACTCCCGTTTCAAAAATGCAGAACGTGCCAAATGGCTCAGCAAGGAAAACAAGGGGCTTATTTTCATCGGCGCCCACTATGGCAACTTTGAAATTATCGGCTATATGATGGGTCTTTTCGGCTTCAACGTTTACAGCATCGCCCGGCCGCTTGATAACCGCTTCATAAGCAAACACCTGTACGGCGTGCGCCAGCACGCGGGACAGAAAATCATCGATAAAAAAGGCGCAGCAGAACTGTTTGACAAGGTTGCCTCCACGGGCGCGACATTGTGCTTCATAGCCGACCAGGACGCAGGACAAAAAGGAATCTTCGTTGACTTCTTCGGCAGGAAGGCCAGCACCTATAAGAGTATCGGCCTGCTCGCTATCACGAACAATATCCCGATTGTCATTGGCTACGGCAGACGAATCGACAATCGCTTCTTCTTCGAAATGGGCGTAACGCGAATAATCTTCCCGAACGAATGGGCCAATAAGAAAGACCCGCTGCGATGGGTAACAGCCGAATATACAAAAGCGATAGAGGATTTCGTCCGCGAAGACCCGACGCAATACTGGTGGCTTCACCGAAGGTGGAAACACAGGCCGAAAGGCGAGCAACCTATTTCTGATTTATGATTTTTAATACCGGAGGCAGGTTTTGCCGTTCATTACTCGTTTCTCAGTATTTCGCCTTTGGCTGTTCTGAATTCTGTTGACCAACGAGATTAATCAATTTAATGGGCTCAGATTTATTGCCTGCTTTATTAAAGACCCAAACCCAAACATCCAGTTTGTTTGGTTCCGGTCTTGAAACCCATACTGGCGGCAATGACTCTTCCCAAAAGCTTTTATCAGTAGCTCCCATGGAAATTTCTGTTGATTTTAATTGCTGCTCAAGATAATCTTCGTACAACTTGAAATAATCGAGATTTACATATTCGATCCAAGCGCTTTCATCCTTTTTCTGACAGTCAGTTCTAATATGCAAAGGAATAACAACAGTGTTAAATAGATCGGACTGACCGTGACTATATACTGGATAATTCTCCTCGATGGTTTTCCAACAGCAGTTTGAATCACGGCATTCTTCCCTTATCCCAACCCCAATTACATTCTCATTTGGATCCACTATTGTCAAGAGCATATCTGGGGACTCAAGCCACGTGGGCTTCATTATATATGCCTGAAGCAATACAGGTTCTAATCCCAAAGTCTTATTTTCACATTTCGCAAGGGTAGTTTTTATGCGCTCTCTGTCATCTTTGGGAAGGTTTGGATTATCAAGGAAACTGGAAAGAAAAGACTTGAGGGAATCAGACTTTTCTTCATGCGCCTTTTTCTTTTCCTTACACCCAACAACTAGCACTGCAAAAATAAGAACCGTGCAGAGTATCCAGTATTTTGGCAATCTTTGGACCATATCAGTTATCGGTGGGGCTTGCCCCGCCCCACGAAAACTATACTGTAAAAATCGCGTAATGTCAAAGATTACTCCAGCGGTTGCCGGGAGGTGATGGCGTCGGTCGCAAATCATTTCTTAAGCAGGGACTTGATTACTTGCAGGAAATTCTCTGCGACCTCGATAGCCCTTTGAGCATCTTGTTGTGACACGTGGAGGGCTACTCCGTAATCTCCCACATTGCGTAATTCGAAAAGCCAGTTCAAATCCTTACCCTGTTCCTTGTCCAGCTTGCCTGTCCTGACTAATCGCTGATGCACTGAAGCTATGACGCCGCTGTGCTTTCTAAATTCCTGCCCTTC
Organism: uncultured Pirellulales bacterium; assembly: GCA_964400665.1. Taxonomy (GTDB): domain Bacteria; phylum Planctomycetota; class Phycisphaerae; order Sedimentisphaerales; family Anaerobacaceae; genus Fen-1362. The sequence goes on from CAYNVP010000014.1 coordinate 15,456, forward strand.
TGCCAGAAGCGCAGCAGTTGCAGCATAAAACGCCGAATAATAGGTCCGTGACGCCGAAAAGTCATAAAATCCATCATTGGCCAATTCTTTTGCCGCTTGAATGGACTGCTGTGCCCGCTCAAGGTTAGCGGATATTTCTTTTTCATAAGCCGGCGTCATAGCAATTTCCCCTCTCGCTTGGCATTTCGGTAAAGTGAAATGCTGCCGTTTTCGAACTCATCGACAGCAGCGGGCTTGGCTGAAATCAGTCGGTCGGTATCAAGCTGAACAGGGTAGAGCAGGTCTATGATTTGACGAAGCTCCTGGAAATAATCAAAGGGCTTATTCAGTAAAACGAGCAGGTCAATATCACTGACCATCGTGGCCTGTTCACGAGCCACCGACCCGTATAAAACAAGACCGTTGAATCGAGGGCCATAGTAATTTTGAAGGACATCTCGACAGTTTTGTACAACTTCGCTTATTCCCATTTGAAACACCCAATCTACCTGTGATTTTAAGGCACTAAAACTATAATCCAGCTATCACTGGTTGTCAAAGGTAATCGGCGGGGCAAGTCCCGCCCTACAATTTGTGGCACGGCCAAGATGGCCGTGCTACTACTCCAACATTTGTCGGGAGGTGATGGCGTCGGAGAGCATTCGGGAGTTGGCGTATTCGAGGGTTGAGCCGGTGGCGAGGCCACGGGCAAGACGGGTGATTTTAACGCCTGTGGATTTCAAAAGCGAGCTGATGTATAGAACGGTGCCATCGCCTAACATATTGGGATTAGTGGCCATAATAATTTCTTCGATGCCGCCTGCTTTAACTCGCTCGACGAGCTTATCAATTGTTAAATCCGTCGGCTCGATACCATCGAGGGGAGCGATATGGCCACCAAGGACGTGATAGACCCATTTGCACTGGCCTGTTTTTTCGAGGACGATTACGTCCTTTGGCTGCTCGACGACGCAAATCCGAGTTTTATCACGGCGGGTATCCGAGCAAATCGGGCAGGTATCGGCTTCGGCGAAGTTGTAGCAGATTTTGCACTGTTTGACTTTGGTTTTAACGTCGCTGATGGCCTGTGCAAGGGCCATCGCATCGGCGGGCCTGGATTTGAGAATATGAAAGGCGAGGCGTTCGGCGGTCTTTGGGCCGATGCCCGGAAGCTTACCCAGCTCCTCGATAAGTTTGTTTACAGTCTCTGTATAGCCAGCCATCATAATATCCTTTAATTTATCAACACCATCGGTATAAAGATACACAACACCTTGCAAAAAAGCAAACCGCTCGCTAAAATCCCAGCTTAATGAAGGAACGTCTGATTTTAATAACGATTCTGGCGATTGGAGCCGCCGGCTGCAACGAGTCAGTGGACCCGAATGAACCGACCGGCTTCATTCAGGTCAAGGGCTCCGACACCATTGTCAACGCCGCACAAATGGTCAGCGAAGAATTTATGAAAGAGTATCCCCACGTCTTTGTCGCTATAACCGGCGGGGGCAGCGGCGTCGGCATCGCCTCTTTGATAAACGGGACCTGCGACGTCGCGACCGCCTCACGCGAAATGAAGCCAAAAGAAATAGAGATTGCTAACAAGCACGACGTTTTCCCCAAAGAATTTACCGTTGCCTACGACGGCGTCGCGTTAATAGTCAATGAAAACAACCCTATCGAGCGCCTCTCTATCGAAGACCTGCACAAAATATACACCGGCAAAGCAACTAACTGGAAGGAATTCGGCGGCAAAGACATGGAAATAGTGACGCTGTCGAGGGAAGTCAGCTCAGGCACACATATGTATTTCAAGGAAGAGGTCGTCCAGTTAGGCCAAAAGGGAAGCACCGAGGAGTTTTTCAATCAGACGCTGCTGTTATCTTCTTCACAGGCAATTGTCGAAGAGGTCGCTGCCAACGAGGCGGCCATCGGCTATCTGGGTATGGGGTATGTCTCAGAAAGGACAAAGGCCCTGCTTATCTCAAAAGATGGTGTCGCCTATCCGCCGAACACAGACAATGTTAAAAACAAGAAATACCCTCTCTCACGGGGTTTGTATTTTTATACCAACGGCGAGCCGCAGGGCGTAACGAAACTTTTTATTGATTTTGCGCTTGGCCCCAAAGGCCAGCAGCAGTTTATGGAAACAGGATTCGTTCCCATAGGAGACACATCTGTTGCACAAAAGAATTAGCGAATACTTTATAGAGACATGCATCAAGCTGAGCGGCCTGGTCGTAATTATATTTGTCGTTTCGATATTCCTTTTCCTGCTCAAGGATTCGCTTTCGCTGTTCGGTATTTACAACTTTCGGGATTTTCTGTTCGGCAAAAGCTGGCTTCCGATATCGGAGCCCGCTAAATTCGGCGTCGTTCCGCTTTTTCTCGGATCTCTTTACGTTACCATCGGCGCAATCGTCATTTGCGTTCCCTTAGGCGTCGGTTCGGCGATGTTCATTGCCGAGGTCGCGCCGGCGTATCTCAAACACGTCCTCAAGTCGCTGGTTGAAATCTTAGCCGCTATACCAAGCGTTGTTCTCGGTTTCATCGGCATCGTATGGATGGGCCCGTTCCTGCGAAACGCCCTGAATCTTAATACCGGAATGTGCGGCCTGACGGGCAGCTTACTACTCGCTTTCATGGCCCTGCCGACGGTCATCAGCATATCAGAGGACGCATTGATTGGCGTACCTAAGACCTTCAAGGAGGCCGCATTCGGCCTGGGTGCAACCCGTTGGCAGACGCTGTGGCGGATTGTGCTGCCCTCGGCATCATCGGGAATCATCGCGGCTGTGATGTTAGGCGTAGGCAGAGTCATCGGCGAGACAATGGTTGTGATGATGGTAACGGGAAATTCGCCGGTTATACCGAAATCACTGTTGCAGCCGTTGAGAACGATGACGGCGACTATCGCGGGCGAGATGGGCGAGACCGTCTCCGGCTCGGAGCATTACTTTGCCCTGTTTGCCGTCGGGCTGATACTGTTTATTATAACATTCATTATTAACTTCATTGCCGATATCTGCTTGCGGAGGGCACGGAGATGAACGCCGCCAAAATCCGTGAAAAAGTCGCCTTCGCAGTACTGGGACTAATAACGCTCCTTGTCGTCATCCCGATTATGCTGACGATTCTCTACGTGGTAAAAAACGGAGCAGGAGCAATTTCGTGGGAGTTCCTTACACAGTCGCCGCGAAACGGAATGAAAGAAGGAGGGATATTTCCGGCGATAATAGGCACCATCATATTGATAATCGGCACGATGCTTTGTTCGCTGCCCCTCGGGATACTTTCAGCCATATACCTTGTCGAATACGCAAAAGATAACTTTTTTACACGCCTGATAAAGCTGTCCGTCGTAAACCTTTCGGGTATTCCTTCGATTGTTTACGGGCTGTTCGGCTTTACGCTGTTTGTTATGCTTCTGAGATGCGGCACATCCATATTGGCCGGGTCGCTGACTCTGGCGATTATGAGCTTGCCCGTGATTATCACCGCCGCCAAAGAGGCGCTGGAATCGGTGCCCTTCAGCTTCAGGGAAATAAGCTTATCACTGGGCGCATCCAAATGGCAGACCGTTCGCTATTGTGTGCTGCCTTATGCAATACCGGGGATTCTGACCGGAACGGTCCTTAGCTTGAGCAGGGCCGCGGGCGAGACAGCGCCAATTTTGTTTACCGTGGCGGCGTTTTATCTGCCGCGTCTGCCCCGCTCCATCTTCGACCAGGTTATGGCCCTGCCGTATCATCTGTATGTCATATCAACCCAGGTTCCGAATATGCCCGCAAAACTCAGCTTCGCCACGGGCCTGGTTCTCATTGCCCTGGTCTTTCTGATGAACTTAGTCAGTATCATCCTCCGCGCACATTACAGGAAGAAGAAACAATGGTAGCCGAGGCCATCATAAAAACCGTTGACCTTAACTGCAGCTTTGGCTCGACCGCTGCGATGAGTGACCTTAATCTGGAGATTTACAAAAATGAAATTCTGGGCATAATCGGGCCGGCGAACAGCGGCAAGACCACGTTTCTGCGGGCGCTCAACCGGCTGAACTATCTCAACACATCTTATTCGCAGGCAGGAGATATATTCTTCGAGAACCGAAACATCAAACAAATCCCGGACAGCTTGCTGCGCAAGAAAATAGGCATCATTTTCGCCCTGCCCCAGGTCCTGCCGGTCAGCATATTCAACAACGTCGCATACGGCCCAAAGGTCCACGGAATCACGAAAAAAAATACCGTGCGGGAAATTGTCGAAAACGCCCTGAAAAAAGCATACCTGTGGGACGAAATCAAAGACCGTCTCGACACGCCCGCCACGCGTCTTTCCGGCGGCCAGCAGCAGCGGCTCTGCATCGCCAGGACCCTGGCGGTCGGGCCGGACGTGATACTTTACGATGAACCCTGCTCAGGCCTTGACCCCATCTCCACGGCGAAAGTCGAAGACACTATGCGGGAGCTGAAAAAGGACTACACTCAAATACTCGTAACCAACAATACAAAGCAGGCGGCCCGAGTCACCGAACGCTGCGGATTTTTCCTTATGGGAGAACTGGTCGAAATAGACGAGACAGAAACGCTTTTTACCAATCCAAAAGATAAACGCACCGACGACTACATAACCGGAAGATTCGGATAATATGGAATTCGAAACGAAAATAGAGACGTTCAATCTGAACTTGTTCTACGGGGACTTCCTGGCCCTTAAGGATGTAAACATCACTATCCCCCATCGCAATATCACTGCAATCATAGGCCCGTCGGGCTGCGGCAAATCCACGCTGCTGCGATGCTTCAACAGAATGAACGACCTTGTCGAGCACATAAAGGTCGAAGGCAAAATCCTCGTAGAAGGCCAAAACATCCTCGACCCCGCCACGGATTTAATATATCTGCGAAGGAAAGTCGGAATGGTCTTCCAGCGTCCCAACGTCTTTGACCTGTCGATATACAACAATCTGCGGTTCGGGCTGCAAATTCATCGTTTGCTCAAACACAAGAACGACATTATGCAGGCCATCCAAAACGGCCTCGAACACGTCAACTTGTGGAACGAATTGAAAGACAAGCTGCGAAAGAACGCCCGCTCACTTTCACTGGAGCAGCAGCAGCGGCTGTGCATCGCAAGGGTGCTGATTCTCAAACCCGACATTATCCTGTTAGATGAACCCTGCTCGGCGCTGGACCCTGTCTCAACGCTGAAAATTGAGGAGCTTCTGCGGGTGCTCAGACAGGAATACACCCTGGTTATCGTAACTCACAATATGCAGCAGGCCGCGAGGGTGTCGGACTACACGGGCTTTCTCTATCTGGGGGAGCTAATCGAATTCGGCGATACTGACCAGATTTTTACCAATCCAAAAGAAAAACTTACTGAAAATTATATTAGCGGCCATTTTGGCTGATTTTTCGGAGGCAATCAAATGAGAGAAAGTTTTGAAAAACACATTAAGGAAATGAACAAAGAAGTCGTCGATATGAGCGAAATGGTCATTGACGCGACCAGCCGCTCAGTCAAGGCCCTCGGAGACCGCAACGTCGAGGAGGCAAAAAAAATCATAGATGACGACCTGCTTATCAACAAAAAACGATGGCAGATTGAGGAAAAATGCATAAACCTCATCGCCCTGCAGCAACCCGTCGCCACTGATTTGCGGGAAATCATAGCTGTCCTCAACATCATTACCGAGCTGGAACGAATGGGTGATTACGCCGAGGGAATCGCCAGGATTGTGGTAATACTCGGCGACGAACCGCTAATCAGGCCGTTGATTTTTATGCCCAAAATGGCGGACAAGGCCAACAGTATGCTCAAAAGAAGTATTCAGGCGCTGGTTGACAGAGACACCAAAACCGCCAACGCCATCTGCAATGAGGATGACGAGGTCGATAAGCTCTATGATGAGGCCTACAACGACCTTTTAATGCGTATGATTAAAGACCCCGGCCTCGTTTCGAAGGCAACGCCCCTTATCTGGGCCACGCACAACCTGGAGCGAATCGCCGACCGCGTCACCAACATCTGCGAACGAATTATCTTCCTGGCCACGGGCGCAATGCCGCAGGTGAACGTGTCGAAATACTGAGTTTTATCGATAAATGATAATTGACAAAAGCAGACGGTTATTGCCGCTGTGGTTCGGTTTATACCTTAAATAATATCCTGTGCCGATAAAGGAATAAGAGAAAGAGCCATTTGGCGGCAAAGGCAGCGAGGGGAAGAATCAGGAATTCGAACTGCCCCGTGTGCTGAGCAAATCCCCGGACGAAAAAAGCGGCGATGTCGTCGAAATTTACAATCCCCTGCAGAAAATATATTGCAATGGGATTGGCGCCGATAACGACAAAGAAAAATGCCCATTTTTTCCAGCCCCTGACATCGATTACCCAATAGAACGCGGCGAGCAGAAGCAGCGACCAGCCGGCGGCATAAAGGACATACGAACTTGTCCAGATAACCTTGATGATGGGGAATGATAATCCCCACAGGTAACCAACTATCAGGCAAGCGATTCCTGCAACAGCCATGGCGAAAGTTTTAAGGTTGCCGGAGGCAGACGAGCGAAGCCAGTGTCCCGCGATGGCACCGATGAGGACGGTGGAAACAGCGGGTATTGTGGATAAAAGGCCTTCGTTGTCGCCGTAGGTAAAACAGCAGAATTTGCCCGGAATCAGCAGTCGGTCGATATATGCGGGCAGGCATCCTTCAGGGGTTAATACGCCCGCCCCTGCGCCGGGGACAGGAACAAACATCACTAAAGCCCAATATCCGAGGAGAAGCCCCACCGCCGTTAATGACTGGATGAGCCAGCCGGTGTGCATAACAAGGAACGCGGCGAAGAAATAGCACAGGCCGATTCGCTGAAGGACGCCGGGCCATCGCATATCTGCCAGGTTAAATTGCAGCAGGCCGTTTAATATCAGTCCGAGCAGAATCAGGATAGCGGTGCGTTTTATGATGTGCAGACGAAGCACCGTTGAGCTGAAGCCTTGCTCTCGACGGCGTGAAATTGAAAATGGTAAAACTACTCCAACGATAAAGAGAAACAAAGGAAATATCAGTTCTTCGAAATGAAACCCATCCCAAGAAACGTGTTCCATTTGATTCTTGATTGTTTCAGTGAAGGAATTTTTAAAAACTTTTGTCAGGTTTTCAAAGAAAGCGCCTCCGCCGATTATCCAGAACATATCGAATCCTCGCAGGGCATCGATAGAGGCAATGCGGGTTTGCGGCAAAAGCAGACAGTTGCTATTTGTCATTGCCATATCATTCATTATCAGACAAGTATCAGTTAATATCAGACGTCTTCTATGTTTGTGATAGTGGCGTCGAGGCCCATAAGGACGGTTTTGACGGCGGGGTCGTTGAGGATTTCATTCTGCCTTTCACTCCTGGTCCTGGCCTGTGCCGGCCTGTCGCCTGCTTCCGCCTGCCTTTCGGAAACTTGTAAAACAACTTTCAAACCGGTCCCCCAATGTTCTCGCAGGACAGACTCTATCTGCTCAACTCGGCCGTTGCTTTCGCACATATTTTTTTGAATAGCAGAGGACGGACCGAACTCCAGCGACAATATTCCGTTCTCAAACTGAACCGGCTGCGCACAAGCCAATAATCCCGCTGTCCCAGGCCCCAATCGTTGTCGAACGACCGACAGAATGTCCTGCCAGTTATTCTTTATCGATTCTACGTCGGGAATCTGCGAACTATGGAACGTGGATTCTACGGGCATTCGCCGCTGATTTTGTGTGTTGCTCGCGGTATTTGGGCTACTTGTTACTTTTTTTTTATCGGCAGCGCCGGGTGATTGTAAAAGCAGCTGGTCAATGTTGAGAAAATGCTCGCTCATCGCCAGTCGAATAACCGCCGCCTCCAGAAGCGGTCTTGCGGTATCGCTGTTTTTTAACGACCAACGCAGCTTCTCAAGCGCCGTTATACTGTAAACCAATCCGGCTATATCGAACTTTTCCGCCAACTGCTCGGCACGCTTCTTTTGCTGCTCGGTGAGTATAAGAAGGTCGCTTGTTCTCCCTGCCGTCTTCACGACCATCAGGTCCCGCATATACTCGACAAGAGCATCGGCAATCTGGACCTCGCTAAGTCCCGAGTTCAGCAGCTCCCCTGCCGCGGCAAGCGTCCCCGCCGCATTCTGGTCACCAATTGCCGAGACAAGCTCACAGACCTTTTCGCTGTTGGGGCAGCCGAGGTATTCTTCAAGCAATTCCACGGTCAGCGTTTCTGTGCCCGTGCTGACAAGCCGGTCAAGCAAGCTCAACGCATCCCGCATCGAGCCGTTAGCCATCTTCGCAAGGGGCAGAATAAGGTCATCTTTGTATCTAATGCCTTCCTGGTCGAGAATGAACTTCAGCTGCTCGGCAATTTGGCTGGGGGATATATTCCTGAAATCGAATCTCTGGCAGCGGGATTGAATGGTGGGCAGCACCTTGTTCGGCTCGGTCGTGGCGAAAATGAATTTAACGTGGCTCGGCGGCTCCTCCAGAATCTTCAGCAGCGCGTTGAACGCCTCCGTCGTAAGCATATGCACTTCGTCAATTATATAAATCTTGAACCGCGACCTCGCAGGCCGATACACAGCGTTGTCCCGAAGCTCGCGTATATTGTCAATCCCGCGATTCGAAGCACCGTCAATTTCTATGACGTCAATATCATCACCGAGATTTACTGCAACGCAACTGTCGCATTTACAGCAGGGTTCGGCTGTTGGTTGCTTTGCAGACAGGCAGTTCAGCGATTTCGCAAGGATTCTGGCCATAGTTGTCTTGCCTACACCGCGGGTCCCGGTGAAAAGATAGGCGTGGGCGACTCTTTCGGTCTTTATTGCGTTTTTCAACGTCTGGGCAATTGGGTCCTGACCGACAACGTCGTCAAAGGTCTGCGAACGATATTTGCGAGCAAATACGGTATATGCCATATTGATTTATGATTTATTATTTACGATTTATGATTTTCAACCTGCCTACCTGAATCGTTTTACGAGCGGAAACAAATATTTTAGTCAATTCATCGGCTTCACTAAGTAGAGGCATAACACGCTTAGCAGTCAACAGCTTTTCATCTATAACAAACTCCAGCCAATACGCCGACTCATCTAATTCTTCGATTACAATGCTCATCTTTGCGACAAAACTTGGCCGGGACTGCGCAATACAGGCGGCTCTGTAATTGGCAGATGCCGACGTCGAGCATCTTATTAACTGACCCCTGATATGCTTACCAATAGCCGTGTCTGGCAAGACCAGAGCCAGCTTTACGCAACGATGAGCAAAATCATTTAATCGCTTTTTTAAGTCCTCTCGGTTCATAAAACGCGAAAAAGTAAAAAATAAAAAATATAAAATAATAAATCATAAATAAAAAGATCGGCCGGGTTTGCCACGCACGGCCGATGCCGCGCTTATGGCTGCTCGGTTCCCCGCCTGACCAGGTTCG
>CAYNVP010000015.1:0-20086 GCA_964400665.1 uncultured Pirellulales bacterium
AAATTTCTCCGAATGGAGAAAACCGGCTCGGTTATTTTCCACGTCGAAGCGGACAGGGACGCAAGATTTACCATCGGCATTGGATACCGCTCACCCGGCAAAGACAACGCACAACGGATTCTGATTAACGGCAAAGAATACGCCCCTGAAATCGGATTTCTCGCCAGCTCAAAATGGACCGAGACCGAGAAAAATGCAGGTTTAACCGCCGGCGACAACACCATAGAGCTGCGGAAATCCTGGGGCCATATGGACATCGATTACATTACCGTCTATGGCCCCATTGTTGAAAGGCCGGAAATAACTCCCGTCACGAACACATTTTATAAAAATCATACAACTTCAGACCTGTTCATTAAATTAGATAAAAATAACAATAAGTTCATCTCAATCACGCGGAATCAGCAGCCGGTGCCTTTCGAGGAAGAAAAGGTCTTCTACACCGAAGACGCGACAATAGTCAAAATCCCGAAAGAGTACCTATCTACGCTGGACATAGGCAATACTGAAATAAGTTTCAATTTCAGCAATACAGAACCCGTCAAATTCAACCTTGACGTAAGAGACACAGCAAGAAAAACAGAGCTGACAATCGTTTCCTTCGACGTGAGTCACGGAACGTCGGTTCTGATGCTTTTACCCACCGGAAAAACCCTCCTTATCGACACGGGCACCGAACAAATGTGCAGGCAGCGTGTCATCCCGTTTCTGGAGCGACATCAAATCAGTCCTGATTATTTGTGGATTACGCATTATCACGACGACCACTGCGGCGGAGTGGGCCTGCTTATGGAAAAATACAAAGGCCTGACCAAAAAGGACTACAAAGATTTTAATACGGGCGACCAATTCGAATTTGAGAAAATGAATGTCACTATCCTGAATTCCTATCAGGACGGCGCCAACGAAGAGGACGAGAACTTCAAATCCCTCTCTATGAGAATGGAATACAAGGGATTCGTCTATACGCACGGAGGGGACATTTACGGCCAAAATCAGCGCCGAATCCTTCGGCAATATACCAAAAGCAAGAACTTGAATTTACTGAAAACCCACGTCTATCACGCCAACCACCATTTTCACGGGTCAGTCGATGAAGATTACCTCAAGGCAATCGACCCATATATAATTATCGTCTCAGCAGAAGAACATGTCTACGGCAGAGCGGCCTACACACAACAGGTCCTGAAAAACGTTCTTCCGTATCTGAAAAAGGAGCACAAACGATTCATCGAAGATTTTCTCTCACTCGAGGTGGGACACGTTGTCATCAGGATAACAGACGGCAACCACTGGAATTATGAAACTTATAAAGACCTCAATGCGGTGATACCCTTTTTGAAGAATAAATAAAGGAGATATGAAGGATGAATTTCAGCCGTTCTGGTTTTGCTTTGATTATAGGATTATTGTCTATAGTTTCTGCGTCGTATGGTGTTAAAGATGCGAACAGTCCTACAAAAGCGAAACAACCGGCAGGGATTGCGAAAAAGCCGGTGACACCGAATGCTTCGCCTGAGGCCGTGAAGCTGCTGGATTATCTTTACAGCATTTCCGGCAGGCAGACGCTTGTCGGCCAGCACTGTGCGCCGCTTGTCGCCACGACGCAGCTTCCGACGATTGAAAAATGGACCGGACGTTACCCGGCTTTATGCGGATTCGATTTCGGATTCAGTGCACCGGGTACCTGGGACGGAATTAACTTTCGCCAGGATATCGTGGATGAGGCCATCCGGCGAAACAATGAAGGATTTATCATCACGATAATGTGGCACGCCGTGCGACCCATTGAAGAGGAACCGGTGACTTTCAGGGAATCGATACAGGGAAAGCTCACGGACAAACAATGGCAGGACTTAATCACGCCGGGGACCGAGATTAACGAACGCTGGAAATCGCAGGTCGATGTAATCGCGTTTTTTCTCAAGCAGCTTAAATACGCCGACGTGCCCGTGCTGTGGCGACCATATCACGAAATAAACGGCGGGTGGTTCTGGTGGAACGGCAAACCAGGCGAGAATGGCACCAAAAAGCTGTGGCGGATGCTGTTCGACCGGTTAGTTAATTTCCACAAGCTGAACAACCTGATATGGGTTTACAACTGCAACGAAATCAGGGAAAGCGTGATGCCCTATGATAGCGTTTACCCGGGAGATGACATGGTGGATGTTCTCGCCACGGACGTTTACCGAAACGCCTTTGACCCGAATGACTACAACCAGCTTCTCGCCGTTGCCGGCGACAAACCAATCGCGTTAGGTGAGGTGGGACAATTGCCGACGCCGGAGAAACTTCGGGAACAGCCGCGTTGGACATGGTTTATGGCCTGGGGCTCACCCGGCTGGCGAACCAGCCGGGAGGTCTATGACTGCAACGAAACGCTCACCTGGGAAGAACTGCCCTGGGTCAAAACAACAAAACCCAAAATCCATTACCCGATTCTCAAATAAGCTGCCAATTAACAGGCGTGTCTATACTATTGCGGGCTTGGCGCATTTGGTCTTCATTATTTGGAGGGTACCGCCGGCCGCAAGGTTGTCGGCCGCGTCCGGATTTTTACGGCCGATGATTTCAATCCCGGCGATTCCGCGGTTAAAATCATTTCTCCCGGCTGCTGCTGCGATTGCACAATAATCTGTGCCAGGCCGTTGAATACCTTGCGCTTCCATTGCCCAGCGGAGATAAAAATCTGAACCACTCCCGGGTCGGCATTCAACTGTTCCCAACGACGCCTCACAACAAAGGGAGTCCCGACCGCCGTGTAGATATTTTTACCCGGCCTTAGAATACTTTTGTTTAACTTAAATTCCTGATTTGGATCGTTTCGATTGATATCCGCCGCTACCAAATGGCCGTTGACATAAATTGACTGGTTATCGCAGATGCTTTTATTAAACAAAGTAATCTTGATATCATCATTTATAACAGGCAGTTGAAACGACCCACGAATAGCAATCAATTTATCCGTATCCGGGGTGTTTACTTCAGTGGACTGCCTGAAAACAGCCCAATTCGAATCGTTGAAATCATACGCCGCCTGTGGGAAGTTCTGTTTCTCGTCTATGAACTCCATCTTCAAATCGTTAATCATTTCAAGTTTTATAGTATCAAGAAACTGGTCTGGCTCGTGACTGGATGGGTCGCCATTGCCGACTCCCAGAATTCTACCCGGCCCCTGAAGACTGAAGGATATCTCATTACCCGCAGTGGGAACAATTCTTCCTTTATCGTCTTCGACCTGAATAGTGATAACGGATACGTCTTCATCATCGGCCTTGATTGAAGGTCGGTCTGGTATCATCCGTATTACAGCCGGCTCACCTGTTGTTTCGACTTTTGCGGTTAAAACCTCTTTACCTTCCGTATATCCTCGCGACAAAAGCATTCCCGGCTGAAAATTAACGTCCCACTGTATATGAGAAAGTTCCGGCATCTGCTTACGGCCAAGGGTTTTGCCGTTTAGGAAAAGCTCCACTTCTTCGCAATTGCTGTATGCCCAGACGTCGATTGGCTTTCCCTCTTTTCCAGTCCAGTTCCAGTGAGGAAAAATATGCAGCACCGGCTCATCAGTCCAAACCGATTTGAGGTAGTAGTATATATCTTTCGGGAAACCGCAAAGGTCGAGGATGCCGAATTGAGTGCTGACCTGTGGCCAGCCGAACGGGTTCGCCTCACCGCGATAGTCGAAGCCGGTCCAGAAGAACAGTCCCGCGATAAAAGGCCTTTCGGCACAAAACTTAATCCCTCTTTCGATACTGCGTCTCATAAATTTACGGTCGGCCTGAGACAGATATGCCTTTGACCTGTCATCTTCGTAAATCCCGCGGGTCCCGCTCGCCGTGGTTTCTTCGGTAAGCATAGAGGGCTGATTTGGGTATTTGCTATGGTGGGCATCGATATCTCCGTGGACTATGTAATTATATCCCATCATATCGATTACCGTTGAAATACCCTGTCCCCATCCGCCGCTGCTGGCTGCGGTAATACGACGTGTCGGGTCAAGACGTTTCGCGACCGTCTGCATCGTCGAGGCAATGCGGGCGCCTTTTATATTGCCTTCTATCGCCCATTCCTCGTTGCCCAACGACCACGCGATAACGCAGGGATGGTTTCGGTCGCGCAGAATCATTCTTTTGAGCTGCTGAAAATGTTCCGGCGATGAGCCCATAAGACGGTTTTCATCGAGAACAAGCATACCCAGCCGGTCGCAGGCATCCAGCAATTCAGGGGTAGGCGGATTATGAGAACAACGATAGGCGTTACTGCCCATTGATTTTAACCTGGCTATACGGAACTCCTGCAGCGCATCCGGGATGGCCGTCCCCACTCCGGCATGGTCCTGGTGATTGTTCGTGCCTTTGAGATTTACATGTTTGCCGTTCAAAAAGAATCCTTCGTTCGGGTCGAAATGAACTGAACGTATGCCGAAAACAGTCTCGTATTTGTCAATCTCTTTGCCTTGCGAATTCAGGGAGGTAACGAGTTTATACAGATGAGGAGATTCGAGAGACCATAGTTTAGGACTGTTGACGTCCATAACACAGAGGTATTCTTTTGTCTGGCCGGGTTTCAGGAAAAGGGATTTTATTTCTCCTGATGTAACCTCTTTGCCGTCGGAATCCTGTATGGTTTGAACAATATCAAAGGCGGCCTCTTTTTCGCCTTCATTGACAACAGTTGTTTCGGCTGTCACTGTGGCTGATTCGGGTTTGATTTTCGAAGTAACCAAAGTGCCGTATTGGGCGACGTGCAGAGGCGCGGTTTTCGTGAGCCATACATGACGATATATCCCGGCCCCTTCGTAATACCAGCCCTCTTCCATAGTGACATCAACTCGAACTGCAATCATGTTATCCCCCCCGTAATTCAGATAATCAGTGATATCATACTGAAAGCTGCTGTAGCCGGAATGTTCCGTGCCGATATAGAAGCCGTTCACCCAAAGCCGCGCATCGCGATGAATACCATCGAACTCGATAACTATCCTTCGGCCAAGGTCGGATTCGGGAATGAAAAACTTTTTGCGGTACCATCCGACGCTGTTTTCCGGAAACGCCCTGCCGATTGCCTTATAGCCGTGACTATGACTGCCCCTGCTGTCAAAAGGCATTTCCACCGCCCAATCATGGGGCAGACTGATAATGCGCCACGCCCGGTCATCAAAATTGCCCGCCGCCGGGCCGTCTCCGTAACCGGTCTTGGCAAAATATGAAAAATAACTGGTGCCATGCTTGAAATCTTTTTCCGCATCGAACGCATGCCCTAACGCAAACCGCCAGCCGAAATCCATCAACAATCGCTGCCGTGCCGCTTCGGCCGCTATTGAATCGTTCACCTGAATAAAGGCCGTTAAAAACAGCGTTCCGGATATCAGGACGAATAACAACGTCTTCTTCCCTTGCCTCATTTTATGCCCCTTACACTCTCACGTATCGCATTGCCGGATGTGGCAGTAAACAAATTTACTTCTTCCGCCCGGATTTTTCAAGGAATTGAAAAATTAGCGCTACTAAAGGTGTTCCAGGAAGAAATATCCTTGAAATTCTTGAAAAAAAAACGAGAATAAACGATGCATTGCAGACAAGACAATCGCCAACAGCCGTTAGTTAATTTGCTGAATAGCAATGAAAATACCCGCAAATAGATACGACGCCGGTATTGGACAAATGGTTGGATTATGAATACAGTAAAACTAAAAATCGTGCAAGAACCGGTGTTGAATAAGCCGCGGCTGGTGATGGGCCTTTCCGGCTGGATGGATGGCGGCGATGTCTCAACCGGCACAATAAAGTACATCCGCAAGCAGCTCGGCGCCGAATCCTTCGCGCGTATCGAGCCGGAGGGATTCTACCTTTACAGTTTCCCCGCGCCGATGGAGCTGTCGGCGATATTGCGGCCGCATACGAAAATGAAAGATGGAATCATCCAGCAATTCGAGCTGCCGACGAATACCTTTTACTATAGCGTACAGTACGACCTGGTCCTGTTCAAAGGCAGAGAACCGAACCTGGCGTGGGAGGAATATGCGGATTGCATTTTCGGCCTGTGTCACAAGTTAAACATCAGCCAGATTTACTTTGTGGGAAGCGTCTCCGGTCTGACGCCGCATACACGCGAGCCGAGAATTACCTTCTCGATATCGGATGAGAAGCTAAAGGAAATCCTGCCGCAAACAGGCCTGCGATTTTCAAATTACGACGGGCCTGCCAGCATTACAACGTATCTGACGTCGCGTGCGCCTAAAGAAGGCGTTAGTATGCTCAATATGGTTGCGGAGGTCCCCGCTTATGTGCAGGGATACAACCCGAGATGCATCGAGGCGTCGGTAAGGTTTATATCACGGCTGTTGGATTTGCAGGTCAACCTCGACTACCTGCGGGAAATGGGCGATGAGTTCGAAAAGAAACTGACCGACATTGTAAACGGCCAGCCGGAACTGGCGAAAAAGGTCACTGAGCTTGAAGCCGATTACGATAATCAGGTCTTCGATACTGAAATGGGCGACCTGAAAGAATGGCTCCAGCAAAAAGGTATCCGCCTCGACTAACAGCTGGTCTTCAGGTATTCGACCGTAAGCAGGGTAGGATTAGCTTTATTGAAAATACTCCGTTTTGCTGCATTTCGGCGATGACCCGCCCCTGCAGCGCCTTCACTACGCTTTCGACAAGAGCTAATCCGAGGCCGCAATGGACACCTGTATCCGTTCTCGAGTTGTCGCATCGCCAGAAGGGGTCGAAAACCAGGCCCAGTTGCGGCTGAGTAAGTTTACAGCCGGTATTGGCGACTACAATCTCTGCGAAACTGGTGCTTTGCTCTGCAGACACCCATACTCGCCCGTCATTGTCGGCGTATTCGACGGCATTGGCGAACAGATTGGACAGCGCCATTGCAAGCCCGTCCGGATCCGACTCGCAGGTCATCTCGGCAGGAACGAGGTTTTGAAAGCTGATGCCTCGACTCTCTGCAACAGCGGAGAAATTGCGCCAGCACGAATTGACCAATTCTGCAGGCCGGATTTTCACTCGGCGAAACGTCATTTGCTCGGCGTCAATCCTCGCCAGCGTCAAAAGACTGTCAACCATCGCCTGCATACTTGTTGTCATCGACAGGCAATCAACAATCGCCTCGCGATACTCAGGTATCCGCCGGTTGCGCGACAGGGACACCTCAAGCGTTGAACGCATACCCGCTAAGGGAGTTCGCATTTCGTGGGCAACATCGGCGGTGAAGCGTCGTTCTCTGTCGAAGGACTTTTGCAGACGAGCAAGCAGTTCGTTAAGCCGGTCTCTAATCGGCAGGATTTCATCGGGCAGCAGGCCGCCACCGAGTCTGGCTCGCAGGTCTTCCACGCTGATGGCAGCAATGCCCGTGGCAAGTGAATTTAGGGGTCTGAGGCCGTGACGCACCGCCAGGCCGGCGACTACCACAGCAAGTCCGATTATTGCAACGGAGGAAAACAACAACAACCGGCGCAAAAGCGACAGGTCGCCGAGCAGGTTGCGAGCATCTCTTGCCACTGCGAGCGTAAGATGTTGCCGGGCTGATAAGCGACCGGAAGATTCATCGCTGTCGGCTGCTCTCGGTCTGAAAGTCAGCAGTGCGGACCTTTCCGGGAAATTGTCTCGAATTGCAAACCCCCGCAGGACAACTGAACCTTCGGGACCAGTGATGAAAGAAAGGTCATCACCGACTAATAAAGGGGATTTTGCCACGACCGAACCGTCAGCACGCCAGAGCTCATAGTAAATTGGGTTATCCTCACTTTGAAACTGTGGGAAACGGTTAATTTCGAACTCAATCTCGTTTTTATCTTCATCGACTTCAACCGAGGCCGCCAGCATACGCACAGTTGATGCCAGTGATTCATCGAACTGGCTGACGAGCGCCCTGCTAATGACCGTATAGATTGTGAGACTAAAGATTATCAGCAACAGCGTCATCCCGCCTGTAACACCAAGAAGCAATCGATTACGCAGTGAATGCGTCACGGCTTTTCCCTCAGAACGTAACCGCGGCCTCGAACGGTCTGAATAAGACCGCCCTTGCCGCAACGGTTGAGTTTCTTGCGCAGATAGCCAATATAGACATCTACAACATTGCTGGAGGCAGGCGAATTGAACTCATAAACGTGCTCCCAGATGTCGGAACGAGAGACGACCTGACCCGGCCTCATAGCCAGATACTCGAGCAACGCGTACTCTCTGCGTGTAAGCTGGAGTTGCTCTCGACCTCGGTAAACCTGCTGTGACAGCAGGTCTATCTTCAGGTCCTCGATGTTGATGACGGAATTTTTCTCGCCGTACCTTCGCCGTATCAGAGCACGCACACGGGCGAGGAGTTCTTCGAATGCAAACGGCTTGACAAGATAATCATCTGCCCCGAGATTGAGCCCTTTAACGCGGTCGTGCAGTGTATCTTTGGCTGTGAGGATAAGAACGCTGTTCTCTCTGCCGCCTGCCCTGAGTTTTTTGAGAATCTCAAGGCCATCCATCCCAGGCAGCATCAGGTCCAGAATAATCACGTCATAGTCATTGCCCAGCGCATACCACAGCCCCTCCTTGCCGTCGCCTGTCAAATCCACCGCGAAACCTGACTCTCGCAGGCCTTTGGCAAGGGACTTCTGCAAAGGCAGATAATCCTCGATAAGCAGCAGACGCATCAGCACCCTCAAAGAAAAAAACACCGCTGGGAAACGTAATACCGGTTAGCCCAGCGGTGTGTATTCTATTCTCACAAATCCACGATGTCATCGATTTTTCGGATTAGTCATTGTCCTTTTCATCGCCTTTATCGTTGTCTGTGTCTTCGTCATCATCGCCGGCCTTGCATTTGGGCTGCTCAAGTACCTTGCCGTCGGCTGACACTTTTATCTCGCTTTTCATCGTATCCTTGACCAGTTTCGCTTCATAGCTGGCAGATGGTTTGTCAAGTTTGACAATCTTGACCACTGCATAAGTAACCTCGCTCTCGACTTCTTCTATACGAGCGCCGCCCGATGCATCGGTAATCGCACTGGCAACGGCAGGCGGTAAATCCTTCACTGCCACTTCTGTTGTAACTTCCACCACGGTTCCATCCGGCGCAATTTTCAGTTCAATTTCCTGCCCGTTTTGCTCAATCACGACCTCATAAACCTTGGTTTCTTCCTCTTCCAGGTTGGCCTCTTTAACAACTGCGCCCGGATGCATCGAGCTGATTGCATCAGTCACTGCCGCGGGCAGCGACACTTTCTTATCCTTCGACTTCTTTGCATACGTCAATACGCATCCCATCGCCACAACGATAATCATTATTACGATGACCTTGGAATGTCTCATTTTCATTACAATTCTCCTTCTGCAAAAACATTATTCACAGCCGACCACCTTGGTCATGCTGGGCCTGTAAAGGCACTTTCGTGTTGGATACTAACCCGGCGAATATGAGAATATCATGAGAATACCAACATTTTTGTAAACTTTTTTTCAGACCCTGAAACATCAGACACAGCCGGAACTGGCAAAAAAGGTCGGTGAGCTTGAGGCCGACTACGACAACCAGGTATTCGATACTGAAATGAGCGACCTGAAAGAATGGCTCCAGCAAAAAGGTATCCGCCTGGACTAACACGAAACTCACTTGGTTTTTTTAGATACGGATTCCGATAAGTAAACGATGGTCAGCGTCGGGGAGCGGGAGATGCCTCCTGGATTGATACCAGGCCTGCCTTCGGGTATATCGACGCCAAGTTTTGAAAAGTATTCCCGCCAGACGGGTAATGTCTCTCCTGTTTTCGGGTCTTTGAAGGTCATCGGCTCCAGCGCAAACACCGGTTTGCCGCCGTTGGCCCGTCGAAAAATCTCATAAATCAATTCGGAACAGTAATAAGAATCATTATCTATTGCGAAGGATTTATCGTAGGGCTTGCCTCTCAAGGCCACGGCTTCTTTGATAGCCGCTGGTATAAGACGCCGGTAAGGTTTTTTCAACCGCCCCACCATTACCTTCGGCAGGCCGTTGGGGTCGCTGCCGTGATTAAGAAATGTTTGAAGGTCGGTTGCAACAACACCTTGTGAGACCGCCTCAAGCACAATCATTTGGCCGTGCTCGTCTTTTGCGGCGATTCCGACGTGAGAAAGATTGGCCCCCTGATAGCCGGTTGTGACTTTCTCGATTGCATCACAGAGAGGACCACAATCTGAATCCCTGAAAAGCAAATCGCCGGATTGAACCGATAAAACCTCGCTCTTGCCGAATCCGCAGCCCCCCGCACCAGCCGCCGTCAGACATACTGTTATTATAAACTTTGCCAAATTCATATAATAGTTAACTTTATCAGAACTCGCCGAATATCACATATGGCTTTTAAGTCACTCCGGCAAATCAATCATTGCGTCGCCTGCCACGATGCAGAGAATCTCTTTTGGGTCAACTACCTGCTACAATGACCGACAGTGACCATATATACCAGTTCGAGATTCTCGGGCAGCGAAAGAACTTTGCTGGCTACGTCGTCGTCAAAGGCGCCGACGCCAACTGAACCCAGCCCGAGCGCTTCGGCCTCAAGATGGATGTTCTGCCCGGCGTGGCCCGCTTCCATATAAACGTAGCGGATACCTCTTTCTCCATACCGGCCTGTTGTGCGGTCAAATTCTGCCGCAAGCACAATTGTGACTGGCGCCTGTGCTATGAAGCCCTGTCCCCAGGCCGCAGAACTCAGTTTACCGCGAAGGTCTTCGCTCGTCAATTCTTCGAGCGAGTGTGCGAGGGTGATGTAATGAAACAAACCATTGGTTGACACAACAAAAAGCTCAAGCGGATAAGTTGCTCCGGCTGATGGAACCGTTCGGAACCTTCCCACCTGACCCTGTGCGGCCCAGCATAATTGCCCTATCTGCTCCTGCGTAAGCGGCTCCGACAGATAATCACGACAAGACCGCCTCTGCGTTATCGCCTTTTCAAGCGGCATCATCCCTTTTGCGTCCGGCTGCGGAAGTTTCAGTATTCGGCTCATAGCATTATTCCTTCCCATATTGAGACACATGAAGGATTTTAATTATCTCGTCAATGACACTGTCACGGGTTTTTTCAGTTAAGGTAATTAAAGATATACCGGGCCAGGTTTTCACCTCGGTGATAAGACCCGCGCCTTTGCGGGCGACGGTGGCCAAAACGGGCTTATCGCAGGCAAACAGCCAGCCAACCACGTCAACAAATTTTTGCGATAAGCATTCCATCTTCCCTATCTCGTCAATCACGAACAGTTGCGATTCTCTTCGCTCCGCATCGAGAACACCGACAACATCCCGCTCGAAGCCGGCGACGTCCACGCCATATCTGCCGACCCTGTATTTACCTTTTATATCAACGTGAGCAAGCACCCCTTCAATGCCATCAAGTCGTTTCCAGCGAAAGCCCCTGCGTGTATCGTTATGGCGGATTTCTTCTGTATAGAAACCGGCTAAGCGCATATTTTTGAGGCCGGAACAAATGCGCATCACAGCAGTTGTTTTGCCGCAGCCGGGAAAACCGGTCAGAAGGATTTTTGGAGCAGTAGATAACATATCAGCTCATTTTTCTCTTTTGGCGGCAAGCCATGTCTTCAGTTTTGCCAACGGCAATGTATTTATCACATCGGCCTTTGTTGCCCAGCCGCGACCTGCCGTTGCGACGCCAAGGGTAATATAATTGAGTTGTGGAAGTCTATGCGCATCGGTGCCGATGACCAGTTTGACGCCTGCGTCGATTGCCATTTTGCAGTGAACGTCCTTCAAATCTAAGCGATATGGATTAGCGTTGACCTCAAGTGCGGTGTGTGTTTCGGCAGCGTGTTTGATTACTGCCTCCATATCGATATCCATCGGCTCGCGTTCGCCAATCAGCCGGCCGGTCGGATGCCCGATGCAATGAACATAATGATTATCCATCGCCTTGAGCGTTCGCGTCGTCACCTTTTCGCGGGGGCTTGCCATTCCGGAGTGAATCGAAGCAATAACGAAATCCAGCTCCCCCAAAAGTTTATTGTCGTAATCCAGTGAGCCATCCGCTCGTATATCAACCTCCGCGCCGGCGAAAATCGTTATACCTTTCAACTTATCGTTTACCTTGCGAATCTTATCAATTTGCTTTGACAATCGCGCAGGCGAAAGCCCATTGGCAATTGCAGATGATTCCGAGTGGTCGGTGATGCAAATAAACTTATATCCTCTCCGCCGGGCCGCTTCGGCCAGCTCGCTGATTTCGCAGGCGCCGTCGGAGGCAATTGTGTGTATATGTAGGTCACCATATATATCATCCGGTCTAACCAGGTTGGGAAGCTTATGACTTTTTGCCGCCTCGATTTCGCCCCTGTCTTCGCGCAGAATCGGCTCGATGTAATCAAGGTGCAATTTCTCATAAATTTGCTTTTCAGTAGCCCCGGCAATCATCTTTTTGCCGCGAAACAATCCGTACTCGTTCAATTTGAGCTTGGACTTCACGGCCATTTCCCGTAATCGCACGTTATGCTGTTTCGAGCCGGTGAAATACTGCCACGCCGCACCGAAACTTTTATCAGGCACAACGCGAACATCGACGTGAACGGGACAACTGCTTGTCTTTATTATTGCAGAACCCTTCGTGTCCCCTGCCGCGATAACCTCCTGAACAAAATCAGCCTCGACAAAAGCACCAATGATTTTCTTGCCGTTTTTGCCCGTCACGAGAATATCAACGTCCCCTATGGTCTCCGCACAACGGCGAAGCGACCCCGCGAATTGAATCTTTTTAACGCCGGATAATTCATCGAGGAATCCCATTGCGATATTGGCTGCTTCCAATGCCTGGTCAAGCCGAATCCTGCCCGTCGATTTCGCCAGAAATTCAATCCCGTGTGCAATGAGCGCCGCCTTCTTCTCGCCGAAGCCCGGCAGCGTCGCTAATTTCCCGTTCTCAATCACTTTCTTCAATTCAGCAATCGATTTTACCTTGAGATTTCCATACACCGCCTTCACGCCTTTAGGCCCCATCCCCGGTATCTTCAATAGCTCTAACAGCTTCTGCGGAATCTTTTTCAAAAGCTCCTGACGTGCGGTGATTTTCCCTGTCTTGATGAACTCCTCGATTTTCGCTAAAGACGATTTCCCAACTCCCGGCGTCTCTGCTAATTTCCCCGTCGCCAACATTTCCTCAACATCTGTCGGCATATCCCCGATGACCCGTGCGACCCTGCGGTAACTATTGATGCGGAAACGGTCCTCGCCTAAAATCTCCATCACATCCGCCATCTCGTCGAATAACTCGCTTATACTCGCATTCTTCATAGTGATAATTATACCCACGACTTATGAGAATTGGAATTGACTTAAAGGTGTAGGGTGGGCTTTAGCTCAAAGCTTTAGCGAATCGACAGGGATTTCGAAACAGAAGAAATCTCCTTTGCGAAAGGTTACCGTGCCGGCCATTCTATATCCGAGTCTCTCATACAGGGCTACAGACGCGGGATTGTGGATAAACGCATCCAGTCGAATGGTTTCATACTGCTGTTCTATCGCGACTTTATGTGCAAATTGCATTAGCATCTTGGCAAGGCCCTTCCGCTGGTAAGACGGCTCTATAGCCAGCCGGTGAACCACAAGCGTCTTACCCGGGAATTTCCAGTTTACATTTTTATATTCGGGTTCCTGAACCTCGTTAATCGCAATGATTCCACAGATATGTCCGTCATCTTCGAGCAAATAGAGCTGTTGTTTATCTATGTCACTTTTGATTGTGCCTTCATCCGGGTATATTTCATCCCACTGGTGGATTTTCTGTGCTTCCATGTGATTCGTACACGAACGAATCAGGTTCATAATTGCGTTCAAGTCCTGCGAATTGGCGCGTCTTATTTTCATGCTCAATTAAAATCCGCAATCCGACATGTAGCGAAGCGTAGGGCCCGTTTCGGAAATCTGCAATCCGCAATTTAAACTGTCCGCCAAAAGCTGTCTCCTGCCCTATGTCCTCCGCTTTTTGTCTTGTGTCTGAGGTCTTGGGTCTGTGGTCTTTCCTGTCCGCTATACGCTGATTCTCAAAACCCCCGCTGCCTTCAGTTTCGACTGCTTTATTTTAAATAAGACCTCGTTGGCTTCTTCGAGAGGGAATTCTTCTATTGTGGGGACAATTGGAATCTGCGCGGCCAAAGGCAAAAAATCTTCGGCGTCCTTTCGGGTGACGTTGGCGACGCTTTTGATTTCTTTTTCAAGCCAGAGATATTCTGCGTAATCGAGCGCAGGTACCGGCGTCTCTTTTCGAATCGCGTTTATGACCAATCTACCACCTCTGTTAAGAACCTTCAAAGCATCCCTAACGCACTCCCCCACGGGCGTAAAATCCATAATCTTGTCTAATTTGGCAGGCGGCTCATCCCCCGGCCGCCCCGTCCACGCTGCGCCCAATGACTTCGCTAATTCGGCGTGTCCGCCGGTCTTCGTAAATGCAAAAACCGGATTATCGGGAAATTGATGCCTGATAATCTGAATCACGATGTGGGCGGATGCCCCGAAGCCAAACAGACCGATGGCCTCCCCTTTTTTAATCTCAGCAAGGCGAAACGTGCGATAGCCAATCACGCCCGCGCATAAAAGCGGCGCCGCCTGTGAATCGCTAAATCGTTCCGGCATCGGGTACGCATAATCCTCTCCTATGACCATATATTCCGCGTATCCGCCGTCCGCGTCCTTGCCCGTCCACTTGGCGTCCTCGCATAAATTCTCCTGCCCCGTTTTACAGAATTTGCACTCCCCGCAGGAATTATAAAGCCACGTCACACCAACCCTGTCGCCGATTTTATATTTCGTCACCCCCTTACCCTGAGCGGAGTCGAAGGGCCTGCCCAACTCCGCCACAGTTCCCACAACCTGATGACCCGGCACAACGGGTAACTTCGTCGGCAACCTCCCTTCCGCCTCATCCAAATCCGTATGACACGCCCCGCAAACCGAAACCTTTATGAGTATTTCATTATCTTTGGGCTTTGGCATCGGCAACTCAACCTGCTTCAGCGGTTTGCCTTCTATCGGCCCCGGCTTTTTCAAAACCATCGCCTTCATATCATTATTACCCGTTTAAGGGCGTTCTCGAAGACAGCGTAACTTTCTTTTCCGAAAAGGCAGAAGACGACTTTTTTCAGTCCCGTTTCACCTTTGAGATAATCTATTGTCGTGTGAAGCATTATCTCGGCACATCTCTCGATAGGGAAACCGAAAATACCTGCGCTTATGGCAGGAAAAGCAATGCTCCTGAGCTTATGCTCATCCGCTAATTTCAGCGAATTTAGCGTAGCGTTTTTCAGTTTCTCATCTTCGTCGCCCCCAGTGGTGAGCATAGTCGAACCATCGCCTATTTGCGGCCCGACTGCGTGAATCACATATTTTGCCTCGAGGTTGCCGCCTCCTGTAATTACCGCCCCGCCCACGAATGTGCCGCCTATCTTGTTGCATTCCTGCTGAATCGCCGGCCCGCCCTTTCGCCTTATCGCACCAGCCACACCGCCGCCTAAAACGAGGCGCGAATTTGCCGCGTTGACGATTGCATCAGTAGCCATCTCGGTTATGTCGCCTTCGACCAGCTCCAGAACGCTATTTGCGATATCAATCCTCATAATTCATCCGGCTATAGATTATACCCGTGTCGCCGGATTGAATGCAAATTCCGTTGCGGGCAAAAAAACAGGGGCTTACAAGCCCCATTAGGATTTGAAAGCCCCACAAAAATGACAGAAGCACGCCGAGCGGGTGACTTTTCAGTAATGGCACTTCAGGTCGTGGTATATCTGGCTTTTGTTTTGCCAGGCGTGGCTATCTACGTGCGGCAAACGCAATTTCCACTTTCGCAGCCGACAAAACCACTGCAGAAGCAATCGAAGCAGCCTCATTGTGATCCCTCCATATTAAAATATAAGGTACGTTGGCTCAAGGGCCAAACAGATTGTCACACAGATAGCACAAAATTCAATAAGAGAGTTCAAAATAAAGTAAATAAAAGGTCCCCCCACCTTTCTATGGCAGACCGACAGAATCTACTATGACATCGATTCGATTAGCTCTTTGAGCAACGGGTCCTCACAATAATCAGCAAGTTCGCTTCGAAGGTATTCGAAATACTCCCTGCCATCGATGCCAAGCGGACGCTGCCATTGCTCGAATCGCTTCTGCATTCGCCGGGCGTGCTCTTCGGCCCATTGTTGTTTTTGGCCATCTAGCATCCTTGTTTACAGGCCTCCAAAAATGGACAAAACAATCATAACTTTTTTGGCGGTATTGTCAAGGATTTTCGATAATTTTTTATGTATGAAAATAGGGCGCCGGTCCGCGACAAACCAACCCCAAATCGACTAACTTAGACGTATTCCACGGTCGCGGGCGGCTTTGGCGTCAGGTCATAAAGGCAGCGGTTGACGCCATTTATGTCGGTAATTCGCTGGCAAATTCGCTCCAGCTTGTCCCACGGCAGGCGGGTGGCGGTGGCAGCTCTCGCATCGGTGCTCTCTATACAGCGGACAACGATTATCTGGCCGAATTCCCGCTTATTGTTGCGGATGCCGGTTGCGTAATCATTAAGCAGAACCGCCAGATACTGAAACGCACCGGTATCGCCAAGCTCTTCCTCGACGACTTTTGTTGCAGCACGGACGGTTTCAAGACGCTGCTCGGTCACTTCACCGACGATTCTGGCAGCCAAAGCAGGTCCCGGGAAGGGAATTCGCTGGGAAATCTCGCGTGGTATGCCCAGAAGCTCGGCGACCTTGCGGACATCGTCTTTACGAAGGGTCTTGAGCGGCTCAATAACCGTATAGCCGTATGATTTTTCCGTGTCGATACCCAGTTGAGTAAGGATATTGTGCTGGCGTTTGATGCCGGCCACAGTTTCCTCTATATCCGTGAGGATTGTGCCGTGAAGGAGAAACTTCGCACTGGAACTTTTCACTAACCGGCTAAAAACCTTCGAATAAAAAGTATCGGTGATTGCCTGACGCTTCTTTTCAGGGTCGGTAATACCTTTCAGGGCGGCGAGGAATTCCTTTCGTGCATCGACCAGCTCAACGGGGATCCCTATATCCGAAAAAATCTTCACAACCCGCTTCGGCTCCCCTTCTCGCATAAGGCCGTTGTCGACAAATATGGTTTTTAGCTGGTTGCCGATGGCACGGTGCGCAAGAACTGTGACTGTAGAACTGTCGACTCCGCCGCTAAGAGCGTTTATGGCCAAATCATCGCCGACGGTCTTCTTGATTTCCGCAACCTGCTCATCGATGAATTTCTTGTAATCCATTGCCGCACCCTTTCAAGAAAAATATTCTTGTCGGCAGAAAAAAATCCCTCTGCCACAGGCGGCGGTGGGATTCGAACCCACGAATAACGGTTTTGCAAACCGTCGCCTTAGGCCACTTGGCTACGCCGCCCAATTACACGCTTGCAAGCATACCCGAAATTGTGTGATTCTGCAACAGGTTTTGAGCAGGGTCAGATTGCAGGAATTCGCTCAAGGGGACAATATCGCGAGAATTCACTGTGATTCGTCGATTACGGCCTTGACGATCTCATTGATTGCCCGGCGCGTGTTGCCGTTTGCGTTGTTGGTGAGAATCGAAAAAATCCGGTCGCCCGCGGGAGTTTCGCATACGCCGGAAAACGACTTGACGCCCGCGATATACCCGGTCTTGCCGAAGACCTTTCCCCTGTATTTCGGCTCGGTGAAGTAGCTGTCAATGGTGCCGTCAAGTCCGCCGACAGCGAGCGTCTCCTTGTAGCGCCTCCAATCGTGATTTTTATAAAGGTCAAACAGGACGGAGGAGATAGCGCTTGCGCTGAGGTAATTTTTCTCGCTAAGACCTGAACCGTCATCGATGATGAACTGGTCGGAAGGTATTCCCAGAGAAAGCAGATACTGAGATATAAGCTGCTGTCCTGCGGGCCAGGAGCCGCCCTTGCCGGAGGATTGTTGCGAGGCGCCTATGGTTTTGAGAAGCGCCTCGGCGGCAAGCCCTAAGCTGTCCTTGTTGCACCGCTCGAATACGTCCCAAATGCTGCTGCGATAGACAGCCACGGACTTGATTCCCTCTGCAGGTGCGATTTCTTTTTCGATAAGCCGGCCAGTGACGGCAATGCCGTTGCGTCTCAATTCTTCCGCGAGCAGATATCCCAGAAAGGCAGGAGGCCTGTCGATTGCAACGCGGACGGGCTGGCACCGTCTGTGACACTTGCCCAGCACGGTTATTGTGTTCGAGCCGGGTTGTCTCGCACACCAGACCGTGTCCGGCGGCTTGGAGGCGGGAGTGCATTTGTTGATTATTTCGACGTATGACGTCTGTGGGTCGAGCGTCAGCTGAACTTTCGGCCCGATTGTCTCGGCGATTACCTCAACGCAGTTGCCGTTGTAGTTCAGCCCGCTGACCTCACAGGCATACCAGCGATTAAGCTCTTCTTTGGACCAGCTCGGATGCACCCGCTCGTCATCGAATATGGTGCTGTCAACGATAATATCATCTATGTTCGTGACATTAGCGGCCCGTAGCTGCTGGGCGATGTCCTTCAGCATCCAGCGCGGGTCAAATGAAAGTTTTTCAGCGGTAACCTTGTCGCCTAACAATGGGTCGCCTGAGCCGATGACGGCCAGCGTATTGCCGATTAACCCGACGCGGGTCTCGTAATGAAAATCGGGGCCGAGATATTTTAGTGCAGCCGCCGTCGTGATAAGCTTCATATTCGACGCCGGTATCATAGGCGATGAAGCCGACCTGCTGTAAAGGATAGAGCCGCTCGCTGGGTCGAGAATCTGCACCGCAACTCGAACCTTTGCCTGCACCTGCGAACCAACAATAGAATCCACTCGCTCGGTAAGGTCGCCACAAGCGACGGCAGCGAAGGCACCTACGATGACAAACGACAGTGTTAAAAGTTCTCTTATGAGTTTCATAAAAACCGTTTCTACCAAAAGAATTGTTTTTTTTCAAGGCCAATATTGACGGAACCGGGGGCATAAAGTAAAATCCTTACCTTTATTCGGCGGCGGGGAGAATACGGATTAAAAATACGATGTTAAGGAGGTCTATTGTGAAAAAGGTAAGGTTGTTTGTTGGTTTGCTGTTGATAGCGGCTTTGAGCGGGCTTTGTCTCGCGGATGCGGGCTCGGTCCCGTCAAAAGAAAACGCTGAATTAAAGGCAAGAATAGAAAAACTGGAAAAAGAGCTGGCGGAACTGAAGTATATGATGATGCAGCAAAAGCAGGGCACATCGCCGGCAGAGAAACCTGCCGCCGCGCCCGTCGCCCCCGCAGCAGAGAAAAAACCTGTAGTGTCAGGTCTCAACGTCCAGATATACGGCCGATTGAAACTTGACGCCGCGTATGACACCTCGCGGATGGACAACGGCAATTACGCAAAATGGGTGCAGTCGGAAGCAAGCAATAAAAACGACAATGAGTTCAATTTGACGGCCAACGAGTCCCGGCTTGGTATGTGGATTTATGGCCCCAAAGACAGCGAGCTTAAAACATCCGGAAGAGTCGAAGTGGACTTTTTTGAAGGCGGCTCCGAAAACAAGTCCCGACTGATGATGCGACACGCCTATTTGAACCTCGACTGGCCTGATGACAAATTCAGCATCCTTGCCGGTCAAACCTCGGACGTAATATCGCCTTTGGTTCCCTACACACTGAATTACTCCGTCGCCTGGTGGGCCGGAAATATCGGCTATCGCCGCCCCCAGATTCGACTGACAAAAGGTTACGCCCTGAATAGCGACGTGGATTTGAAGCTCGAAGGTGCGATTGCAAGAACAATAGGATTGAGCAGCGGCAATTTCACGCCCGGTG
This sequence comes from uncultured Pirellulales bacterium, assembly GCA_964400665.1. GTDB lineage: Bacteria > Planctomycetota > Phycisphaerae > Sedimentisphaerales > Anaerobacaceae > Fen-1362. The sequence continues at coordinate 19,813 of CAYNVP010000015.1, forward strand.
ACGCAGGCGAAGATGCCGGCATCCCCTCCTTCCAGGGACGCGCAAGTTTGACGTTCCCCTGGCTGGATTACAAGCCCACAACAATCGGCTTCTCAGCCCACTGGGCAAAAGAAGAGTATGACACCAGCGCCTCCGGCTCAAACGATAAATTCGAAAGCTGGTCGCTGAACCTCGATGTCCTTCAGCCGGTTAACAATCGGCTCACATTAAAAGGTGAAATGTTCACCGGCAAAAATCTAAGCGCCTACCTCGGCGGAATCGGCCAGGGCGTCCG
>CAYNVP010000015.1:20186-24019 GCA_964400665.1 uncultured Pirellulales bacterium
TGTTCACCGGCAAAAATCTAAGCGCCTACCTCGGCGGAATCGGCCAGGGCGTCCGAAACGTCGGCACGACCTCATCGCCAATATACGACAAGGAAATAGGCAGCACAGGCGGCTGGCTCGCTGCTGAGCTCAAACCCTGCGACAAATGGAGCTTTAACCTCGGCGTAACCATCGACGACGTTGACAATGGTGACCTAAGGGGCGGCACGGTGGATAAACGACAATACAACCGCTCGATTTTCGGCAACGTGATTTACTCGCTCGACAAAAACGCACAAATCGGCTTCGAGCTGTCCCAGTGGCACACCGAATATATGGATGAAGGCAACGCCGACGCCCTCCGCGCCCAAACCTCCTTCATTTACAACTTCTAAAAAAAATCGACATCTAATGTCTAACCCCCAATCCCGTCGTTCAGGGATTGGGGGTTTTTCTCTGAAATTTCAAATCTCAAATCTTAAATCATTTCACACCTGCCCGCCCTTCGTAGCGCTAACGAAGAAGGGCCTGCCCTTCGTAGCGTTAGCGAAGAAGGGTCATTGCGAGGTTTACCCGCCTCCGGCGGGCCGTAGGCCTAAGCAATCTCTTAATTGCATTTACCGGACAAATCCGCCAAAATAACCTGCTATGAATAATGAACTATGAACCTTTACCCGCCTCCGGCGGGATGAACAAATCTCCGGTCTTGAAAACCGGTCGGAAACTTATTATCCTTTGTCCTGTGATTAAAAGAGCTTATTGCCTATCCCGCAGCGATGAGATATATAATCAGCATCATTATTTATCGTTTGGTAGGCATAAGGAGATATAAGATGAAAATCGGAAAGGGCTTTTGGCTTTTTATTGGGGGTATTGTTGTTGGAGGTATTATTGGCTTCTACTCCTTTATCTTCCTGCAATTCTTTCTTGTATCCTCGAAACCTTCTCCTCCCAAGATTGCTGGAGTGAAGGTCCCTTCAAAAACATACGAAATCGATTTTTCCAAACGATATAATTTAACTCTTGATTCTCGGTACGGCTCTTCTGCATATACATACACCGATTGCCTTATCAAGGGTTTTACGCAAGGCAAAACGGAATCTGAATCATCATCACGCTATGAGTATTTTGATACATGGCTGGTGGTAGAACTATCAGATGGTCGGATTGTCTATCTTCCACCCCGAAATATCATAATGATTGAAGAATCTAAACTCTGAATCTTAGTCTCCCAAATAATAGGACGAAGATAATCGAATTTAGGCCAAAGCGTTCTGGCGAGGCACTCGCGCAATGAATTGCGTCGCCACCCTTTCTAAAAATATCTATCTTTTATTTTCAACCCGATAAATACAGCCAAAATCGCAACAGCCACGCCAATAATTACCCAACCCATAGTGCCTATTAAAAGCATATCAGACCTCCTTTTTGGCCGAACAATGATTATACAGTCTGTATAGAACGGGAAACTCAGACTGTTTCCGGCAGCCACCAAGTTTCCATTAAATCTTGAACTGAGCCCCATGAGGCCATATTTCCGACTCCGGCCTGTCAAACTGAAGAAACTCGACCGGGGCGCCATTAACAACAATGAAAGCAACTGTCACACCTTCAGCGGGGCTGTTCGGCTCGACGATTACGTTCTTGCCGGCAATTACTGCTTTGATGTTGTTTACAACAAAAGCTACATGGGGAACTGTTTTCACCAGCTCCGGCAAGGGGCAATCGGAATCGAAATTCATCCACTCAATGCCATACGGATTTTGATAATACCCGGATGCAGTCATCTTGTATTCGGGGCTGTAGTCTTCCTTAGGTAGAGGTTTATTAGTAGGAATTCCGATATGATGATACCGAAGTTTTTCCATTTCATTTCTCCTGCCGAACAATGATTATTCAGTTTTATACGCCTCTGGCGTACTGTATAAAACAGTTCAAAGATATATCCCGGCCTTAAGTTTCTGTCAAATTTACCCCGTGAGATAACCTATTCTCAAAAGGTTCAATCAGCATTATATAGTCCTGTTTTTTATCTGCATATAAGAATGTTGCATAGTATCTCACGGGGTAAATCCTCATGTTCTTACGGTCAATTTTATTGTATTAAAATCTCCATCCCTAAGGGATACCACAATTCTTGTCCGCCGAAGCCTTGGCGAAGGCGGATGCCTTTACGGCATATTATCTCGCGGGACGCACTTATCGTCAATTCCCAATCCGCCTCTGGCTGAATCCGTCGCTTGGGATTTGTGTTTTTGGATTTGGGTTTTTCACGCAATACGCAAAACGCATTACAAAACGAGCATCGCAACCGCAACCTAACGACGCGTCCAGCATCGAGCATTTATCCACGAACAACGAACTATGAACTTTTGCCTGTCCGCTGCACGCCGTCCGCTGTACGCTGAACGAAATCAGAAATTAAAAATTCTTCATTGACATCCTGCTGCAAAACTGCAAAACTGCTGCTCCTAACATGTATGGGCCGAATATGGCCCGTTATTGATTGTTGATTTTTGAGTCGGAAGGAGTTGTAAAAATGGACAATGATAAAAAAGCTATCACCTCGTTAATGACCGAAGAGCGTAAGTTCGCACCCCCGAAATCGGTCAGCGCCAAGGCACATATCAAAAGTATGGAGCAGTACCAGCAGATGTGGGATGAGTCGATTAACGACCCCGACAAATTCTGGCTCCAGCAGGCCAAATCCCTCGCCTGGTTCAAAGAGCCGACCAAGTCCCTTGAATACACCTGGGATACAAAAGGGCGCAAAATCGAGCACACCTGGTTTGCCGATGGCCAGCTCAACGTTTCTTTCAACTGCCTCGACCGTCATTTGAATACCCCCATAGCAAAGAAAGTTGCGATTCTCTGGCAGGGCGAGGCCGAAGACGCCGTAAAAAAATACACTTACGAGCAGCTCTATAAAGAGGTCTGCAAGTTCGCCAATGTCCTCAAATCCAAAGGCGTCAAAAAAGGCGACCGCGTCGCCATATATCTGCCTATGGTCCCCGAGCTGGCAATCGTTATGTTGGCCTGCACACGAATCGGCGCGATTCACTCAATCGTATTCGGCGGATTCAGCGCCGACTCCCTCAAAGACCGCATCAACGATTCGAGCTGCAAGCTGCTGATAACCAGCAGCGTCTCACTGCGGGCCGGCAAGCATATCAAACTCAAAGACATCGCCGATACTGCCCTTGCCGATACGCCCAGCATCGAGGCCGTCATAGTGGTTAAGGTCGCCGATGAGCCCTGCAATATGAAGGCCGGCCGAGATACCTGGTATAACGACGAGATAGCCAGGGCCGACGATAAATGCGAGCCGGAAAAAATGAACGCCGATGACCCGCTGTTCATCCTTTACACATCCGGCTCGACCGGCAAGCCCAAAGGCGTCGTCCACACCACCGCCGGATACCTGCTCCACTGTGCCTTCAGCCACAAGGTCATTTTCGACGTCCACGAAAAAGACATTTTCTGGTGCACCGCTGATATCGGCTGGGTTACTGGCCACAGCTACATCGTTTACGGGCCCCTCGCCAACGGCGCAACGTCCCTGATGTTTGAGGGTGTGCCGACATATCCCGACGCCGGCCGGTTCTGGAAAATCTGCGACAAATTCGGCGTAACCATCTTCTACACCGCACCGACTGCGATTCGAGCACTAATGCGACAGGGCGAGCAGTGGCCCGCAAAATACAAACTCGACTCCCTCCGAATCCTCGGCACCGTCGGCGAACCAATCAACCCCGAGGCCTGGATTTGGTATTACGAAAAAATCGGCCACTCCAAATGTCCCATCGTGGATACGTGGTGGCAGACGGAGACGGGAGGGATATTGATAACGCCGC
>CAYNVP010000016.1:0-23953 GCA_964400665.1 uncultured Pirellulales bacterium
GGTATTGGTAATCTTCGCATTGGCGATATTTTCGCCCAGTGTCGCGCCTGTAACAGTGAGACAGTCGAGATTGAGCAGTTTCGGAACCTTACTTGTCTCCTTAAGAATAGCGCTTATGCCGCCTGCCGCGTCAACGTCTTCGACGTGGAACTCGCTCGAAGGCGAGACCTTGCAGATATTGGGGCATCGGGCGGAGATTTTGTTGATTCTTTCGAGGTCGTATTTAATGCCCGCTTCGCTTGCGATGGCCAGCGTGTGCAGGACGGTATTTGTCGAGCCGCCCATAGCCATATCCAGCGCAAGGGCGTTATCCATCGACTTGACGCTGATTATGTCGAGAGGTTTGATGTTCTTTTCCACCAACTTGATAATTTGCCTGCCCGCTTTTTTGTAGAGCTGCTCACGTTTCGGGTCAACGGCAAGTATTGTGCCGTTGCCCGGTAGCGCGATGCCGATTGCCTCGCACAAACAGTTCATCGAATTTGCGGTAAACATCCCGGAACAGCTTCCGCAGGTGGGACAGCCGGTAGCTTCGAGCTCTTTAAGTTCCTGTTCGGTGATGTTGCCCGTTTTATATTTGGCAACGCCCTCGAAGATACTGATAAGGTCAACGATTCTTCCGTCTTTTGTTTTACCGGCCGCCATGGGTCCGCCCGAGACGAAAATCGTCGGGACGTTCAGCCTGACTGCCGCCATCAGCATACCGGGTATAATCTTGTCGCAATTTGGTATGCATACCATCCCGTCGAAACAGTGCGCGGAAATCATTGTCTCAACCGAATCCGCGACTATCTCGCGCGACGCAAGCGAGTATTTCATACCGGTATGTCCCATCGCAATACCGTCGCATACGGCTATTGTGTTGAACTCAAAAGGCACGCCGCCCGCCTCACGAACGGCCTGCTTGACAATCTGGGCCACCTTGTTGAGGTGGACGTGGCCGGGAACTATCTCACAGAAGCTGTTGGCGATGCCGATGAAGGGTTTGTTGATGTCAGCGTCGCTGATACCACAAGCGTGCAGCAACCCCCGATGTGGAGCCCGCTGAAAACCGCTTTTTATTGTGTCGCTTCTCATATATGCCTTCCTTTCTACCCTGATTACTGCTTGCTAAGTTCAGGTGCGAATATGCTATTCTAACGGCAAAGCAAAGACGAATGAAGAAAAAATGAGTTGTATAGGCGGCTTTGACGGGTATAATGGCACTTTTGGTTTAGATAAACGGAACAAGTTTGCAGGGAGACCGAACAATGGTAATAAGCAGGATTTCAAAGCGTATAGTTATAGTTGGGGTATTTTGCGTTATATTTGTATGGGGTTGTGCTCAGCAAGCCGGACAAGAGGCGGGCAAAGTTACTTCTAAAGGCAGCATAAAAATTGCGCTGAAACCGGTTCCCGGCCGGCAGAACAGCTACAAGATTACGACATACGCGCGTCGTAACATCAAATGGCAGGGACCCGTCCCGGAAAAGGAGGCCTTTGAGGAGAGCTTCACAGAAGAACAGGTTGAATTTGGCTTCACCCAGAATATACAAAGCGTGGATGCCGCCGGTAAGGCCGTCGCGAGAGTCACAATCGATTCATTGAAGTATCTTACCGTGGTTAAGAATCAGACCAACGTTGATTTCGACAGTTCCAGGCAGTCGGATGCGGATAGCCCCCTGGCAAAACTGATTGGGCAAAGCTATACGGTAGAATTCGGCCCGGACAATTATATATCTTCAGTGCTTGGTTTGTCGCAAGCGCAATCGCAGGTAAGCGGGCGGACATCGGCCGACCGCGCAGGACTCAATCTGCTGTCGCCCGAGACCGTAATGGAGCGGCACATGGCCCTGCTGTTGCCGAAGCCGGGTGAGGAATACCTCAAGCCGGGGGACAAGTGGTCCAGAGTCAAGACCTTCTCGTTTGGCATGATGGGTGTTAAATCTTATGAGAAGATGTATACGCTTAAAGAGATCCAGGACACGGCAGGTCACCGGATTGCCGTCATCGATATGAATGCTATACCAACTTCTGAAGTTGAGCAGAAGTATCGTGACCGGCAGGCAGGAACTGATTTCCCGAGGATGTTCGACACAAGTGAGACATACACAGGCGCAGGCGAGGTGGATTTGACGGCCGGTTGCATAGACGGCTACAATGAGAATCTCCAGGCAAGCTGGATTACCGCTTTTCCGTCGGATGCGAAGTCGGACCCCAACGGGCCGGTGGTCCTCAGAATGACCGCCACACGCAATTACTCGCTTGAAAAGATTAAGTAATTTGTGCCGGAGGTATGGAGTTGAAATCTGCGAAGATTCTTTTTGTCGTCATTACTGTAGGGATTATAAGCGGCTGTACAGCAACGCAAAAGTCGGCATTATCGCCCGGCAGAATACGATTGGTGGTGAATTTCCAGCAGGGCCAGACACTTCGATACAGGTTTGTCAGCAGCCGGGATGTCAAATTAGACTGGGGCCCTGCGAGAAAAGGCGGCCAAAACAAAATCGACAAGTCGTCGGAATCGCTGGCACTAATTGTTGCATATACACCCGTCGAAGTGGACCCCTATGGTCTTACAACAATCAGGGCCGACTGTGAATCCGCAAAAGTGAACCGCACGGGGGGACGCAGGGTAGGCAGGGGGGATGCTGCCCAGAGTTTTGCCGGAAAAAGCTGGACGTTCACAGTGGGCCCTACGGGTAAAATGGAGGACCGCTCGGAACTGCTTGATGTAATTCGCCAGGTGGGTAAGCTTGCCTTCAGGGCTGACAGAAGTCAGGGCCTCATCAAAGAGCCCGATATGCTTTATGATTTCATCGCGTTGCAGTGGTTTCTCTGGGATTCGATATCGAGCATCCCCGACCCAATCAAGGGCGTTGGCGCAGGCGACAAGTGGAAGTCCGAACTGTTCGTGCCTGCTCCGATGATTCTGTTTGCGGCCAGAGACGTGAACTATCAGCTTGAGGAAATTCGCGCATCGACTGAGTTTGCCGAAGTACAGGACCCGAATGACCGTATCGCTGTAATAAACAGCTCATATTCTCTGTTATATCCGAGTCCCTCGGACTGGCCTGTCCCATACACCGAGGTATTCCAGATGAGCGGGATGTTTGGTTTTATTCGCGGCTACAAGGTGCTCGATTTGCAGGGCGAAGGGCGGGAGCTTTTCAACATAGACGCGGGGCGGACGGAACAATACACTCAAAAATACACGATGCACGTCCAGGCATCTTTGCCTTTTGGGCTGGGAGGAGTTCAGCCGCAGATAACCATTGACCAGACGCTGAAAATGGAGCTTATTGCTTCGCCTAACGATGTAAAGGGGAGGTGATAGCAGGTTGAGACGCAAAAATCTCTGGGCGCCGTGGCGAATCGGGTATATCCAGGGCCTCGCTGACAAGAGCGAGTGCTTCATTTGTCAAAATGTCAAAGCCCCGCAGGATGACGACAAAAATCTTGTCCTGTGGCGCTCCAAAAACTGTATTACGGTGCTTAATCGCTTCCCCTACAACAATGGCCATTTACTTATCGCACCTGTTCGGCACATCCCCGATTTCGACCAGGCAAACGACGAAGAGCTTCTCGAAATGGTTAAGCTGATAAGGGACGCCCAGAAGATTTTGACTCTTGTGATAAAGCCCCACGGCTTCAATATCGGTATGAACTTCGGCAGATGTGCTGGTGCGGGCCTGCCCGACCATTTGCACATTCATCTTGTCCCGCGGTGGAACGGCGATACCAATTTCGTACGCACCTGCAGCGACACGCACCTCATCAGCCAAAGCTTGACTGAGCTTTTCATTGTGCTTAAACAAACCAGCGCCAAAAACAATCTTCCATCTCTCTAAATATGTGTGGGAAGCTTGCCTGCTATGCCGTCAGTGAAAAAACCAGCAGGGGTCGGGTGTTCGCTGAAAAGCCGCACGCCTTCAGGTCTGATTTTGAGAGGGACCGTGACAGGATAATTCACTGCTCCGCATTTCGCCGGCTCGAAGGCAAAACTCAGGTCTTCACGCCCGGACTTGATGACTATTATCGCACCCGTCTTACTCATACCATTGAGGTCTCGCAAATCGGCAGAACAATCGCAAAAGCCCTCGGTCTCAACGAGGCACTGAGCGAGGCGATATGCCTGGCGCATGATTTGGGTCATCCGCCTTTTGGCCACACGGGCGAAGGCGTCTTGAATAACTTAATGGCGGATTTCGGCGGATTCGAGCACAACCGGCAGTCACTGCGTGTCGTTGACCTGCTGGAGCATCCTTATCCGGGTTTTGCCGGGCTAAATTTGATGTATGAGACCCGGCTGGGCCTGGCAAAGCACCGCAGCCCGTACGACAAGCCGGCCGGCGGCGAGTTTGCCGAGTCAAACTGTTCGCTCGAAGGCCAGGTTGCCAATATAGCCGACCGAATCGCCGTTAGCTCTCACGACCTTGAAGATGGTTCCCGGGCCGGCCTGATTGATGCCAGACAGCTAAAAGATGTAGTCCTGTTTCAAGAAGCCCAAAACCGGGTGAAGGCCGACAAGATTGAAGATAAAACCATCCGCCGCACGAGGACTGCCAAAGCCATAATAGACAAGCTCGTTGGTGGGTGCATCGAGCAAAGCAGAATCGCTATTGCTGAAGCCGGGATTAAAAACCTTGACGATATATACAACAGGCCTGAAAGCTTGATTGTGTTGCCGGAAAAAAGCGAAGAGCAGCTTCAGGAATTGGAGAAGTTTCTGTTTGCAAATTTTTACCGTCACCCGTCGCTCGTTTCAGCGGCAAGAGAAGTCGAGCAGTGGCTGAAGCGACTTTTCGAGGGGCTTTGCCGCCGGCCACAGCTTATGCCGGGCTACTTTCAGTCGTTTATCGACCGGCAGGGCCTGCAGCGAACCGTCTGCGACTACATCGCCGGTATGACCGACAGGTTCACGCTGAATCGGGCTTCGTCTTTGACTACGCCCTGATAACTTGACTTGTCACGGCGTAGCGCAGCGTAGCCGGAAAAATGTTAGAGGAAATCTGACACCGGCTCGTTATAATCTTTGCTTCTGTTTTATCCATAATACTTACAGTGACTATGAAGAGATTGCTTACATCGTGTTTCGGGCTTGGCTGGCTGCCGCTTGCACCGGGTTCGTGGGGTTCGCTGCCGCCTGCGATTGCATTTAGTCTCGCCTGTTACCTTGGCGGCTCTGATTTGCTTGTCTTTTTACTGATGCTGGCATTTTTTATTTCCGGCTCGATTGTCTGTTTAAAGTTTTCGAGTGCAGCGGTCGTCGTGACAGGTAAAAACGACCCCAACGAGGTGGTGGCCGATGAGGTAGCTGGTCAGGCGTTGACGTTTCTGGCGATGCCGTTTGTGATGGGCGAAACCTTGTCGGGGCGTCAGCTTCTCGTGATTGTATCGCTGGGTTATTTTTTGTTTCGGTTGTTTGACACGGTCAAGCCCTGGCCCTCGTATCGACTCGAAGAGCTGCCCGACGGCTGGGGGATACTTGCTGACGACCTGATGGCGGGTGTGTATGCCGGGCTTGCCCTGGTGATAGCCGCTAAATTCTGGATACTACAATAATGGCGACGCAATACAGTGCTGATATTTGCAGAAGGTTACAGGCGAGGTTTAAGACCTCCGGCCTTCATCGGCCGATGCGCATCAGCAAATATGACGCCGGGACCGAGCTGATTTACAATATCACCGGCATTGAAAAATCAAATACTGCCCGTGTGCATTTGTTAGTGGAGCGTTTCATTGGAGGAGGATTTGCCGGCCAGGTTTACAGGGTCAAAGTCCTCGATATTAAAGATGCTGTCGGCTCGATAGAGGCAATCAAACCGGGCGGAGTCTATGCAATGAAGATTCTCGTCCCCCCTTCGGGTTTTGCACGGCTATTTCGTAATTTCCTCTATGCAATCGGTTTTCAGGGACCTTTCCAGCTTCAGGTCAATCCCGCAGCCGCAAGGGCAGGCGCCCTTTGGCAAAAGTTCATTCGTCGCTCAGCCAAAATCCGTTTCGGCAATGAAAACACCGTCGTTGATGTCCACGCCACATTCATTGATGAAAAAATCGGCAGTTGTGGAGAGTTGAGCGAGTGGGTCGATGGCCGAACCTGGCGGCTGGAGGTCGATGACCGTATGGACTTGCTTAAATGTTGGCGACGCAGCAGGGCGGTTGATATTCAACAGCTCGGCTCGCCCGAATATCGTGCGAAAAGAGAGTTTATGGCTGATTTTGTGAAGCTGCTGCACGATATCGGCGCATACGAGTTTGCCAGGCAATACGAGTGGTGGACCTGCAAGAGTCAGCCGAACATCCTCAAGCGGCGCGATACTAATAGCAAGCCGACAGAAGGTCTCGTAGCGGTCGATTTCAGGCCCGGACTGGTGCTGTTGCCTTTTCTGCCGATGAGTCCAGGTGACTTTGCGCTGATAGTAAAAGGAATTATACGCGGCTCCGTAGTGCAGTTCGACCGCGGGGATGTATCCAAGCTCGAAGCATTTATGCGGGCACACTCGGAATGGTTTGAAGATATGCAGCCGATGCTCGACGAGTTAAAGGCGGACGAGCGGATATACCGAGGCAGCGTCCCCGACATAATTCAAAATGATATTCGGCTGTTCTATGACGGACGCTTATGGTCAATGATTCTCGATAGCTCAGTCACCGGCTGGAAAGTCCGTAATCTTGTTGATGACTCCTCTGAGAAGAAACTTCGCTCAAGCAGGTTGCGGACCGTGCTGTTTCTTATCGTGGGGCTAATACCTTTTCTGGGCAAGTTTATTCGGCGTTTGTGGGGACGGGCCGACTGGCGCCGACATTATACCGCGATGCTGACGAGCTTGGGCTATCTTGGCCGGGCGATTCGCGGCAGGGTTATGGAAAAAACCATTTCGTGGTACAGGAACGGGCGAATCAGTGATGTGCAGGCGATAAGAATTTCTCAGCAGCCGTGGCGTTTCTTCTGCCATCTGCCGTTTTTACTTCTAATTTTTCCCTTCCTGCATCGGTTTTTGACGGATTCCGATTTCAGGAATGCCAAGCTCGTCTTTCTGTTTGTCAGGCCGTTTCGGCTGTATTTTCACGCCCCGTTGCGTGAGCAGTGGCTTCGTGAAATGGTTGCCGAAGGGCGGAAAAAACATATGCTCACTGACGAAGACACTGCGACTATTCTTTCGCAGATAAATGAGCCGTATATACAAAAATACCTTATAAGCTTGGTTGTTCACCTGATGACGCTGCCTGTTACGCAGATAGTGTCGGTGTCACTGGCGGTTATCTATTACCTGATGCACCCTGAAATGCCTCGGACGCAGGTCAGGGTGATCGCTGTTGGTATAATTTTGGCTTTTCAGGCGATTCCCATCTCGCCCGGCTCACTTTGTCGTGGTCTGTATGTGCTATATCTGGTCATAAAAGAACGGAACTTCAGGGACTACAACATCGCCGTATTCCTCGGCTTCTTCAAATACGTTGGGTATCTCGCGTTCCCCATTCAGATGACGTATCGCTATCCTGCCCTTGCCAGATTTATGGCAGGCCACTGGGCTACTGAGATAGTTCATATTGTGCCGGTGTTCGGCGAACGGGGGGCGCTGCTTGAGCGTTGGGTATTCGGTTTGTTTTATAACTGGCCTTTGACAGTTCGCCGGCGGATGGCCCGCCGCTCCGAAATTCGGGCGAAACTTGCGCCTCGATACTGGCACGCGGCCCTATGTGTCCTTGTCGGGGTTTTGATATTTGCTGTAACCGATGCGGTTCATTTGAACAAATTTGGAAAGTTGCCGGAACTGGCCGACATCTGGTGGCTCGTTATGGTCGTGCCGATTCTTTGCGGAATAGGCACAACCCTCGGCTGTGGCGGAGCCAGATTATGGAGAAGAATCGTCGCCGCGGCAATCGCAGGTGCGATGGTTGGGCTGCTATCCGCTGTCGCCGCCGCAATGCTAAGCTATGGCCGTGAGCTTACGGCCTCAAACATAATAGCGAGGGGAACGATGCTCGCCTTCGTTTCTGCTCTTTTGTCAACGCTTGGCGCTATCGTAACCGAGCTGAAACTGCCCGCCTCGCCTGACTCGCAGGCGAGTCGAGGCGGGCCTGACCCCGACCTGAATCAAGGCAAAGTTTGACCGAAAAAATCTGGCAAAGTGAGTATCTTAAGGTATAATGGCCGGCAGACCCGTGTTTGGGGTGGGGGTGCCGCCGACGGGTGATAGTTGTGTATTTTGAGGGTGTCAGTAAATATGGCTAATGCATATAGTTCCCTTTGTGACGATTTCTTCTTGGATATGTTTGTGAACACCGAGCTTGACCTGCCCGTCCAGAGAGATACCATCCTCGCGTTTTTTGAGCGGATTCAAAAACAATATCCCGCAATGGGTTGTTTCTCCAGGCGGGAGAGCAGCGAATACTGTCTGGAGGAGGACCGTCGAAGCGGCCAGTATCGCTGGGTGTCGCTCGAACAGGACCGCGTTGGTTCCGGCATAGTTAATCCGTCGGACCTTGCGGAGGTTTACGCCCAGGATAAATTCATCCTCGGATTGGTTCCTTATATGCTGGGTATAAGTCACCTCGACGTTGATTCGCTTGATGTTACATACGCTATGGACTTCTACTGCGTCGGCAGCCACGACCAGATTATAGCCGAGGCACTCGGTTCGTCGGCGTTCAACTGCCTGCTGGACCTGCCTTGCGCCAAAGCAATAGACCATTCACCTTCGATAGTAGTGGGCCTGTCTGCAGATTTTCGCACACAGGCGAGAATAAACGTCGAATCTCGAACCAGTATTTTTGACCCCGACAAAATGCCTCAGTCGTCCGAAGAGCCGATAAGCTTGTCTTTCACCGTTCGGCAGTACCCGTCGGGGGCTGATAAATTCGACACGCTCGAATCTTTTGAGCGTCAGTGTCGGCTGGCGGATGAATTGATGGCGGACAAAATTGTCCCTAATCTCGTCCACCCGCTTATCAACGTTATCGCACAGAAACGAATAACTTAATGGATAGAGGTTGCTTATGGCCTTGGTAGCACCTTTTTTTAAGAAAAAATCTTTAATAAAATGGATATGTGCTTGTATAGTTTTTGCTGTTATTTTCCTCTACGATGGCTATCTTAGCAAATACCAATGGTCTATGCGCTATTCCTTCTATAAAGAACATGTTATCGATAAAGGTGGAAAACCAGACGAAATGATGATTTGGAATCAGAAGTGGTTGCCTATTACCTGTGGCGTTATAGCTCTTTTGCTTGGTATTAAATTTTATACTGTACGCAACAGGAAAATTGTGGCTGAAGACAGCGATATTGTTATCGACGGAAAGCTTAATATCGCTTACGACTCCATACAGAAAATCGACAAGACGAATTTTGATTCGAAGGGTCATTTTACTCTCACTTACAAGGGGCCGGACGGCAGAGAGATAGACCGCAAAATCAGCGATAAGGACTACGACAACCTCGAAGCGATACTGGGCCACATCGTGGCGAAAATCAGTTGAAATCCTCAGCGTGAACGCTTAAACTTTTCTTTTCAAGCCGTACTGGTGGACTGTTGCGGCTAATCCTTGGGGTAATGCTTCGCTAATCGAAGGAGATGTGTGTGAATCGCTGTGTCGTGGGATTACAATGGGGTGACGAAGGCAAGGGCAAGGTCGTGGACATCCTTGCCGAGGACAGCGACGTTGTCGTTCGCTATAACGGCGGCGCCAATGCCGGGCATACCGTTGTGGTGGGCGAGGATAAGTTTGCCCTGCACCTGCTGCCGAGCGGCGCGGTCAGACCCCGGACAACGTGCGTAATTACCAGCGCGGTCGTGGTTGACCCGGAAACGCTCCTGAATGAGATTGACGGCCTTTCCCGGAGGGGAATCAGCTTAAAAAATCGTCTCTTCATCAGTGAAAACGCCCATCTTGTGCTGGACTATCACAAGAAGGAAGACAAGTTGCGTGAGCAGGCACTGGGCAAAAACAAAATCGGCACGACCGCTCGCGGAATCGGCCCCTGCATCGCCGACAAGGCAGGCAGGAGCTATTGCATCCGTATGGGCGACCTGCGAGACGCCGGCGGCCTTGAGGCGAAGCTTCGTGCAATCGTGGAATACAAGAACAGGATTTTCGCCTCCATGTATGGCGCCGAGCCGATTAACGTTGAGACGATTTTTGAGAAATGCAAATCCTACGCCGAAAAGCTGCTCCCGTTTACAATCGATACCACCGAGTATCTGCACGGCGCCCTGGCACAGGGTAAATCGATTCTTTTTGAAGGCGCGCAGGGAACTTTGCTTGATATCGACCATGGAACTTTCCCTTTCGTGACTAGCGCCAACGTGAGCGCGCTGGGAATGCCTGCCGGTGCGGGAGTGCCGGCCAAATGTGTCGATGAGTTTGTCGGCGTGGCCAAATGCTATACGACAAGAGTCGGGGCGGGACCGTTTCCAACCGAGCTTGACAATAAGACGGGGCAATTCATTCGCGACAAAGGACACGAATACGGCACAACCACCGGCCGACCGCGAAGGTGCGGCTGGTTCGATGCCGTCGTCGCCTCTTATTCCGTCGCCATCGGAGGAATCGACTCGGTGGCGCTGATGCACCTCGATACGCTGACTGGTCTCGATGAGCTGAAGGTCTGCGTCGGATACGAAATCGAAGGCAGGCAGACCTCGTTTTTCCCGGCCAATATAGATAAACTGGCGAAAGCCAGGTGTGTTTATGAAGTGCTTCCCGGCTGGAAAGAAGACATCACGCAGGCGAGCGATTTTAACAACCTGCCCTTGAGTGCACGGAATTATGTTACTTTTATCGAAAAGTGCATTAAACGACCCGTTACGATGATTGGTGTCGGCCCTAATCGCAAGCAAACGATTTTCAGGCGGTAAAGATTTACCAATTTTCTATTTACGATTTGAAAAATTGAAAATTGAAAATAACAAATTGAAAATCACTTGCGCTCGGCTGGGCATAAAATCCGAAGATATGCCGCGCCATATCGCCATAATTATGGACGGCAACGGCCGCTGGGCGCAAAAAAAAGGACTTCCGCGGTACGAAGGTCACAGTCAGGGCGGCAAAACGGCTGAAAAAATTTCCCAGTGCTGCGTCGATTTCGGAATCGAGACCCTGACGTTGTATTCCTTCAGCATGGAAAACTGGAAAAGGCCCAAAGAGGAAGTCGATGCCCTGATGCACCTCTACGCCGAATATCTTACCAAGATGCGTCCCACGCTGATGGAGGACAACGTCAAGCTTGTTCATCTTGGCAGAATATCGCCTCTTCCGGAGGTCGTCAGAGCTGCGCTTCTCGGAACCATCGAGATGACCAGCGCGAACACCGGAATGGTCTTTGCCCTTGCCCTCAATTACGGAGGCCGCGCCGAGATAATCGACGCCGCAAAAGAAATCGCTCGCCGGCACAAAGCGGGTGAGCTTGAGCTTAATGACATCGACGAACAGTGCATTAGCCGGTATCTCTATACTGCGGGCTTGCCTGACCCCGACCTTCTGATACGAACCGCAAATGAAATGAGGGTCAGCAACTTCCTGCTATGGCAGATTTCCTACAGTGAATTTTATGTAACCGAAACACTTTGGCCCGATTTTGAGAAGTCCGACCTGGAAAAAGCGATATTGACTTATGCAAAACGCACCAGACGTTTCGGTGCTGTAGATAGTAAATAGAAAATCAAAAATAAAAAATATGCTCAAACATCGGCTGATTTTCGGCACACTGATGACAGTTATTTTTGCCGGTATCGTTCTTTTGGACGGTTGGCTCAGCGGCTCTTTAACCACTTCTCCCGAACCTTTTCCCGATGAAAGGGGAAGTTTTTGTTTCTTCCTGCTTTGTCTCGTGATTTTATTTGAAGTTATCGGGATGTTAGAGTTATCTAAACTTGCAGCGGCAAAAGGGCTAAAAATTCTGCTGCCTGTGTCTATTCCTGCTTCTATATTATTGGTTACGAGCTGGTTTTGGGGTGATGATTTTGGTGGGATAATTGAGATGTCCTCGCCTCTTTCAATGGCCTTTGCTGTAATGGCTTGTTTTCTGTATTATCGCATTAGATATGGCCTGTCTGGAGTATTTGCAAATTGCGGCGCGGCCTGTTTTGCGATTGTTTATCTGGGAGTGCTCGGGTCGTTTATCTTGGCGGTTCGCATAGCATTTGGCCCGTGGCATCTGCTTATGCTTGTTTTTGTTGTAAAGTGTTCCGATATAGGGGCTTACACGTTTGGCCGGCTTTTTGGTAAACACAAATTCTCCCCCGTTATCAGCCCAAAAAAAACCTGGGAAGGTATGGCGGGAGCGGTTGTCTTTGCAGTGGTTGTCGCGGTGGTCTTCGCCGTATCTTGTGATATAATGGCCTGGTGGCTGGGCGCAATTTTCGGAGTCGCTTTTGCGTTTCTTGGTCAGCTGGGCGATTTGGCCGAATCAATGCTGAAACGGGACGCCGAAAAGAAAGACGCCTCGAATAACGTGCCCGGTTTCGGCGGTATATTGGATGTTGTGGATTCGGTCCTCGTAGCAGCGCCGTTTGGGTATTTTTTCTTTTTCGTGCTGTTGCGATAGAGGAAAACATTGGAAATCACCTTACAACTCGAATCAGCCGATGAACAGCTCGAACTTTTCGGGCCTGCCGATAGTCATCTGCGCCTAATCCGTGACGCCCTCGATATCCGGCTGACTGCACGACGAAACAATCTGCTGATTGCAGGCAAGGCCGTAAACGTCAATCAGGCCGCCGAGGTCTTCGACAAGATGCAAAAGCATTTATTGAGGCATGCACTATTGACCGCGGAAGATGTCGGCCGCTTCCTTGCCGATATTACCGCCCCGGCTGCGCCTCAGTCCGCCGAGGCAATCGGCGTCTATTCGCACAAAAAAATAATAAAACCCTCCACTAAAAGACAGCTCCGCTATACCCAGGCAATGCTTGCAAATGACCTTACGTTTTGCATCGGCCCGGCGGGCACGGGCAAAACCTATCTGGCGGTCGCCGTTGCCGTCTCAATGCTTAAAAAAAAGCAGGTAAGACGCATAATCCTTGCCCGGCCCGCTGTCGAAGCGGGCGAGAAACTCGGGTTTCTTCCGGGTGACATACAGGCAAAAGTCAATCCCTATCTTCGTCCTTTGTTTGATGCGCTCGAAGATATGATGGATTTTTCCCAGATGAGAAAGTTTATGGAGCTGGACATCATTGAGATTATCCCCCTTGCCTTTATGCGAGGCAGGACCCTTAATGAATCCGTGATAATATGCGATGAGGCGCAAAACACATCGCCGTTGCAAATGCTTATGGTTCTGACTCGGCTGGGGCATGGCTCCAAAATGATAATAACTGGTGACATAACCCAGATAGACCTGCCGAAGGGTCAGAAAAGCGGAATGATCGAAGCTATAGACCGCCTGCGCCGTATAAAAGGAATAGGCGTCGTCGAACTTACTCGCAGCGATATTGTCCGACATCGACTTGTTCAGAATATCGTTCGCGCCTATCGAAACAGCAGGTCTGTAAAAGTGAAACGTGCATCACAATAGCATGATTGGCACAATGCTCGATAATTCGTTATTTATATTTGATAATTTAAAAACCAATAGTCCTTTAACTCCGCATTGTTTACAATAATCAATATATTATTGGCGAAATTCGTGGTTGAAATTTAGCAGGGTAGACAAGTGGTTTTTTTAAAAAAGTCAACTTTACGACGAAGTCGGGTCCGAAAAGGAACAGGCGTCCGCTTTTCCGACTTCGGGCGAATGGCATATCCCGATGTCATTTACTCGTCGCTTATCTGGCTGCTGTTTGTCTTTATGTGTGTTGCGGTTCTCGGATACGACTCGATTAAACAGGCCAGCTACGCCCGCTTGGCCGCAACCGCCGTTGTCCTTGTTTTGATTTGCCTGGCACTTGCCTTCCACGTCTCTCAGTACCAAAAACGCCTATTGAAAAACCATGCCAGGGCTGTCGGGCTGGTTGCTCTGTTTATATTGTTGTTGACGTCGGCTAAAATATCTGTCTCGCTGACCGGCCAGACCTTCGGTGCCACAGCCTCCGCAGTGGCTGCTGCGCTGATTCTGGCTATTTGTTATAGTCAGCGTTTCGCCACGGTTATGACAATTTTCTACTGTTTTCTTGCTTACCTTGCAGCCAGCCTTCCGCCCGCTTCCGGGGTCGGCGCAAATATCAGCGTGTTGCTGACGATGATGGCCGCCACTATTCCCTTCTGTTTCTTTTTGAAAGAAATTCGCACCAGGATGAAACTGCTGGAGGTGAGCTCGCTGGCGGCAGTAGCGGTCTTTTTAATGACGATGGCAGTGGAAACTCTGTTTTCCCCTATTGTGCCTGAAAATGTGGTAAAAATCGCCGGCTTCAACGCGGCGGTCACTATCTTAGTTGGTGTGATGATGCAGGGCCTTTTGCCTGTCCTTGAAAGGTTGTTTGGCATAGCCACAAGTATGACACTGCTGGACTACAGTGATGCCAATCAGCCGTTGTTGAAACGTCTTGCTATCGAAGCCCCGGGCACATATAGCCACAGCTTGTTCATTGGCTCTATCGCTGAAGCTGCAGCCGAGGCAATCGGACGAAACGGCCTTTTATGCAGAGTGGGTTCCTATTATCACGACATCGGAAAAATTAATAAGCCGGGTTATTTTGTCGAAAACCAGCTCGGCTCAGTCAGTTGGCATAAGGAGCTTTCTCCGGCGATGAGCCAGCTTATTATCGCAGGCCATGTCAAGGACGGTATGGAGCTGGCTAAAGAGTACGGGCTGCCGGTGGTCCTGCGGCAGTTTATTGAAACGCATCATGGTACTACGCTGGTCGAGTACTTTTACAACGAGGCGGTTAAACAGCACGAGCTAAGGGATTCTCCTGATGCTCCTCCTTCTGAAGGTGAGTTTCGCTATCCCGGTCCCAAACCCCGGACAAAAGAAGCCGCTATTGTAATGCTCGCCGACGCGATCGAAGGCGCCGTCAGGACCGTCTCTGAACCAACCCCAACGAAGATAGAGGCAGTAGTCCATAATATGGCTATGAAGCGGCTGCAGGACGGTCAGTTCGATGAGTGTGACCTGTCTTTGAGGGAGATTAACCAAATTGAAGTAAGTATGTCGAAGGCCCTCGCGGGGCACTATCACGGGCGAATCGCATATCCAAAGCCCCCGGAGATGCCGCCTGAACAAACATAACATAAAATCAGATACCATATGCTGACGGTAACTTTTTATGTCAGGCGGGAATTTGCATGTCCCGAGCAAAGATTAAAAAAGCTGGTCAAGGCGGTCTGCAGACGCTTCGGCCTTACAGATGTGACTGTTGGTATCGCGGTAATTGGCAACAAACAGATTAGTATAATAAATGAAAAATTCCTGCATCGCAAAGCTGCCACTGATTGTCTTGCTTTTGATTTGTCACAGCAGCAAAATGGTCACAGATTGTTTGAGCTGTTGGTGAACGGCCAAAAAGCCGCATCAGAAGCGGCAAAACGGCAACATTCTGTACAGGCCGAAATCGCACTTTATATTACTCACGGCCTGTTGCATATTCTCGGTTTTAATGACCTGTTGCCGACGCAGGCAAAAAAGATGCACCGGCTGGAGGATGAGATTCTCCAGCAGCACGGCTTTGGCAGGGTATATGAAAAAAGAGAGAAGTCTCGACGGCAGAGACAGTTACCTAAAAGGCGTCACAAAACGCAGAACTGCCGTAAAAAATGTTGACTAATGACTGTGCAATCTGTGTCCGGGCAATAGACTACTCCGAAACCTCACAGGTGGTGACTTTCTTTACAAGGCGGACGGGCAAGGTCACTATGATTGCCAAGGGTGCTAAACGACAGCGGTCGCCGTTCGGTGGGCCTGTTGAGATTTTTTCTTACGGCAGCATAGTCTTCTCTGATTCGGGCCGGGACAAGCTCGCAACACTTGTCGAATTCGAGCCGCTTGCAGGCACATTAAATACCTCCGTGCTGACTGGCGATATTTTCATCTTAAACTGCTGTCTCTTTGCAGCCGAGCTTGTGAATGTCCTGACAAAAGACTATGACCCGCATCCAGGTCTGTTTGATGGTCTGCTTAAGTTCCTTCGTGATGTCACCGGAGGTAAGGCCACTCCGGCCGCTCGAACCGCATTGCTGACACAGCTCGCATTGTTTCAGTTGCGGCTGCTCAGGGAGATTGGCCTCTCGCCCGTTCTTGAGCATTGTGTAAACTGCAAAAATCCTTTTAGCACGCGCTGGCACGAGGTCTATTTCAGCATTACTGCAAAGGGCTTAATCTGCCGGGATTGTCAGGGACCGTTCCCGGATAGAATTGGGCTTACTTTACAGGCAGCAAGGTGCCTTGCGGACATCAAATCACTTACCTCAGCGGGAGAACCTCAAATCAGACAGGTTGAGGATATTTTGATTCGCTATATTACCGATGTGCTTGGCCGACCGCCCAAAATGGCAAAATATATACTCAACTCATAAAACGGGGAGGTCTTGTAGACACAGGGCAGAATTCTAAATGCCTTCTTGTCCAAATTAACAACCAGATAACCGCTATTATTAGCTATCTTACAAAAACAGCATTAAAAAAGCCAGATTCCAAAGAATAGAATCTGGCTTCGGAGGAGGGTGATGAAAAGCCAAGAAAAATGACTGTTTTAAATTCCTCTTATCGCCTAACCTAAATAATCGCCCTGTGACCCGAAATTTCTTTAATCAAATTTGAACATTCAACTACACATTTATGATGTCACACTGTCAAGTCACCGTTGTTGAAAAATTGCATTTTTTCCACTTTTACGTTCAAAAAGCCCAAAAATACCCCAAAAATCACTATTGTTTTACGCTTGCTAATTCGGCTTTGTTCTCTTATTTTAACTGTTTGGCTGTTATTTTTTTTGGAGCGTTCAGGATGTCCGGCAAAGTCACAATAGCGGATTTAATCGAAGCCAAACGGCAGGGCCGCAAGGTCGTGGCAGTCAGTTGCTATGATTACACCACGGCTCGGCTCGTTGCTCAAGCAGGCGTCGAGATGATTTTGGTGGGGGATTCGGCGGCCCAGATTATACTCGGCCACGATTCCACCCTGCCTGCCACGATGGATTTTATGGTTGCGATAACCGCCGCCGTCCGCAGGGCCGCGCCGGGAGTCTGCCTCATTGCGGATATGCCCTTCTTGTCTTATCAGCTCGGTACCCATGAAGCCGTTAGAAATGCCGGACGCTTCGCTGCTGAAAGTGGTGCCCAAATGATAAAAATCGAGGCCTCAAGCGCCTATCTTGACGTCATCCGGGCGGTCAGTGACGCAGGGATGGCCGTTATGGCACACATTGGCATCAGGCCTCAAAGCATTGGCAGGATGGGCCGATTTAAGGCCGAGGCCTCGACTACCGAGATGGCCTTTGAGCTTATTGCCCTTGCCGGCCAAATGATAAACGCCGGTGCCGGCGCATTGTTGCTCGAGGGTGTTTGTGCTGAGGTTGCAAAAATTATTACGCAGCGTTGCGAGGCGCCGGTAATCGGCTGCGGCTCGGGGCCGGACTGCGACGGGCAAATCCTCATCGCGCCCGATATCCTCGGTTTGACGCAGGGGCCTCGGCCAAAGTTCGCTAAAAGCTATGCGAACCTCGCCGACGCCACAATCGCCGCTTTTACTCAATATGCAGAGCAGGTCAGGTCTGGCCGGTATCCTGATGTTGAACACAGCTACCGTATGAAAACCGGCGAGATGGACCGGCTGTTGAAAATGCTCGAAAGCTGCGCCTGAACCTCGGACCGTTGCTGTTCTCTGTGCAACTGTCTTTACGCTGAAGGAATTGATTGAATATGGACCACGTGGCACCAATTCTGCTGTCGGCAATTATCTGCGACAGGGTAATCTTCGACCGAATTTCTGGTATGCCGAGTATTATAAACATCATCCAGACAATCAATGCCCCCAAGTACCCCGTTCGCCATAATCAGCTTATATTCTTCTGCGAACTGACCAATGGCCACGGCAATACTCGGCTTAAGATACGACTTGTTGACCTCGATAACCAGGACAAGGTCATTTTCGAGCAGAGCCAGTCGGTGGATTTCAAGGATGTCAGGCAGATAGTCACGGTTGCGATAAATCTGCTGGGTATTGTCTTTCAGCATACAGGCGAATATCGTTTTCAGTTGTTTGCCAATGATAACCTCCTTGGGGAGAGGTCGATGGTTTGCAGGCAGGTTACTTTGCCGCCCCCAGGTGCAAGACCTCCCGGCCAGTCCGAAACCCCCAAACCTTAATAAAACGCCGAGTCTTTTTACGACAAGTTTTTCAAATAAGAACTGCTTTGTATAAAGCCCCTATAATATCGCCCTTATTGAGAAAAGACGGCTCTTTTGTCCCGTCTTGAGATATTTTGAACATCGATGAAGTTTAGTAAGCATTCTCCGGTTTTTCCAGTTTGCCTATTTTAACTAAAGAATTTTGAAGAGCTTTCCCGATTTACTATATTACCCAAATTAACATTTTGGATTTTTAAGTTATCGCAATATTGGCATCAGCAAAATTTTTGACCAATACACTAATTGGAGACAGATTTATGATTCGAGAGGAAATCGTCGAACGGTACCTGGATACCTTGTTAAAAGGCGATAGAAGGGGCTCGCGGTCAATCATCGAAGAGACGCTTCAGAGCGGAACTCCGACAAATCTTGTCTATATGGAGGTCGTCTGGCCTACGATGGTAGAAGTTGAACGGCTGTTGCGGGCCGAGCGGATAACACCCGCACAGGAACACTTAGCCAGCCGGATTAACCGAACAATTGTGGACCAGCTGCAAAACAAGCTCCCAAGGAGGCAGGCCAGAAACAAGAAAATCGTGGTGTGTTGCGCATCGGAAGAGCTGCAGGAGCTTGGCGGCCAGATTATAGCTGATTTGTTCGATAGCGATGGATGGGAGGTGCGATTCCTCGGTGGTGGCCTGACCAACGATGATGTCCTCGCTTTCGTTCACGAATACGCACCGGATATACTGCTCATTTACGGCACGAGCCCCAAGCAGGCGCCTTCGGTTCGACAGCTTATCGACCGAATAAAGGAAGTTGACGCCCATCCGGATATGCAGATTATGGTTTCGGGTGGATTGTTTAACCGGGCCGATGGACTTTGGCAGGAAATCGGTGCCGACGCCTTTGCCGCCTCGGCGGAGCAGGCGCTCGAAATCGCCGCCGGCACGATGCCAATAGAGCCGATAGCACGGATGATAAACCGCCGAAAGAGGAAACATAAACCTGCTCTGGACCGACAGCATGAAACCGCAGTAGAAACCCTCGCAGGATAACAAGAAAAAAGGCCGTAAGTGTTACACTTACGGCCCTTTGCTTTATTATTAGAAACCCCCTTTATTTTTTGCGTCTCTTCAGCACAAATATCCCCCCCAAACTGAGAAACAACATAGTTGCAGGTTCAGGAATGTGAATGGTAAAGATTGAATCAGTAGCGCCGATTATTGGTTCTGTGTACCATTGGCCGGTCGGCAGTGTGATAGGCGAGCTTTGGAAATTATCAAGGTACACATAACTGTTATCTATATTGAGGTCAAGCGTAAAGGTATAGTCATCGACCGTGCCGTCCCATATAAAGGCAAATCTGGCCAGTATCTTATCGTTGATTGTCGCTGTTGGAGGATTATTTGCGCCGTCATCGAAGCTGTAAGAACCTCCGGGGAGGCTTTGGGCCGTGGCGCCTATGGAATTGCCAAATGCCCAGTAATCGGGATTCATTTCTACAGCCTCGCTTGCGCTCGTGTCGAATGTCAGGTCTGCTGGCCCCCCTGATACATTGTCAATGGTTAGTTGGACAAACTGTGCTTCTTGGCCTATGGGGGTGTTGACAACGAAATCGAAGCTGAATATTCCTCCAGGCGAGGGTATTGAAATATTCGTTGGCTTGATTTCCACGCCGAAAGCTATGGCTGACAGGGCAATACAAATAAGAAATGCACTAACTGCCGACTTCATTGCGCTCCTCCTTTTCAAAAACTCACTTCTTATGGCTCATCATTAAATATCCCGGCTCTTATGCGCAAAAAACACACATAAGTCCCGAAAAACAAATATGTACCAAGTGAGTTTTCTTCCACCCCAATGGAAGGATTCAGAATATCATTATTATTATACTCTAATCAAAGAAAATGTCAAGCAAATTCTGTGGAATTCACGACTTTTTGTGAGATGCTTTTTAATTCACACCTTTAACAAGAAGACGCGATATCGCTGCACGAGCATAAGTGCCGCATTTATAAGAAGTTATAGCTCTCTGCTGTTTCAGGAACAATCAGCGATATAACAGTTAATCCGCCGCTAAGGACCAGTAAAAATGTATGTTTTTCTATCGAAGCGGACATGGACTCCCTATAGAATTACTGCCGGCCAGTCCTCGCCAGATTGAATTTGCAATCGAGCGGTCAATACCATTTACCAGCCCGTCGCAATTCAAATCGCAGTCCTTAAGTGTATATGACTCTGCTGTTCCCGTTCGCCAGAACGTGTTGCATATCGCCCTGTCGTCTCCTTCTACGCTCGTGTCGTTATTTACGTCACCTAATAGCGCAATGGCGAACTCCCTCTCGGCGGTTCCGGAATTTCCATAATCATTGCCGACAACCTGCACCCTGACCTTGAACACCTGCCCCGAATCGGAAATGCCGCCCGTCTCATTGCAGTTGGGTGCGGCGAACGTCCAGCTTTCATCGCCTGTGCCTCCGCCGGAAACCGTCACTGGCTCGACGGTAACATCGCCGGGCAGCTCGAATTCCCAGTAATAGGTATATCCGCTATTGCCTGCAGGGTCGTCGAATTCAGCTTCATTGACCTCAGCTGTTATGCGTGAGTTCGTCTGTCCGGGTAAGCTCTGATACGTCCACAAGCTGCTTAAATCAAGCTGAACTGTTATCTCATTAGTTAAAAAGTCAAGTTCGCCCGGGTAACAGTCTAATATCTGTGCGTGTTGCGTCGGCTCGTCATTTAGCGCCCGTTGATACGTATACACATAACATTCTTCTGCGGAAATCAAGCCATCGCCGTCACCTTCGCTGTCCGCGGGGCCTAACATTCCTTCAACCAGGTAGTATGTGAAAATGCTGTTTTGCAGCGAGGGACTTTCATAGCACTCTTCATCGTCATCACAGGCGGTTAACACTACGCCGGGACAGTAATCATCAAGGTCTTTGGTTCTCATTGTTTTGATGAGGTCGGCGGCAAAACCATCGCCTTTTTGAGGGACGATGCTGCCGATTCCTTTGGCCGTCAGGGTTTCTCCGGTTGCCCCAAGACCTTTGATTTGCCCCCCTGAGAAACAGGCGTCGAGCAATACTATGCATTTGTTTGTCGGCAGGCCGCCAATCCAGTCGCCGAATTCATCGTCGCTGATAGCGTCATCGATATATTCGGTGTCGTGTGTTATTAAATATTCGTCTAATCCGTCGCTTTCGTCGTAAGGGGCCTCGAATTCCGTGTAATTTGAGCCATGGCCTGAAAAGTAAAACAGGCATATATCGTCTTCGTCGGCGATACTGCCCATATTCAGTATAGCTGTATGTATAGCGTTCTTTGTCGCGGCGCTGTCAATTAACATAGTTATATTTGCGTTGTCCCAGTTGCCCCATGCCAATAACGCGTCACGAACGTCCCACGCATCGTCGTCGCAATAAGTTAAGTCGGACGCATATAGATAATCAGAAATACCGCAGATAACAGCGTAATAGTTTGTTACTCCGTCACCGGTTTTTGTGACAAGCAATGTATAGTTGCCCGTCGCACCATTGTTGCCTGAGACGCGTATTAAATACTCCTGGCCGGCCGTGAGTGCGACTTCTAATGCTGATTGCAGACCACAGGAATTGTCATTGCAGGCCAGTTCCGTTCCTCCACAATCATCAAACACGGCCAGGACTGTATCGAAGGCGCTTCCGCACAAGCTGATTGAGTAGTCGCCGGAGGTTGCAGGCGTAAACGAATGCCACACGTCAGCCGTATCGTCGTTTCCGCAACTTGTTATATCTGTTCCAGTGGCGCCAACCGAGGAACCATTGTATGGCACGTTTGCAGAGACGGCTATTGCATTTTCGCATTCGTCGTTGTTTCCGCTGCCGGTAACAAGCAGTGTGTAATCGCCAGTAGCGCCGTTGTAGCCGGAGACGCGGATGAGATACGTATGCCCGGCCGTCAGCGGTACCTCGACTTCGGATTGCAGCCCGCAGAAGTCGTCGTTGCAGACCAGCTCAGTTCCGCCGCAGTTATCAAATACTGCCAGCGTTGTGTCAAAGCTGCTGCCGCACAAGCTGACCGTGTACTCGCCAGTGCTTGCGGGTGTAAATGAATGCCACACATCTGCCCAATCATTGTCTCCGCAGCTTGTTACGTCTGTTCCGGTAGCACAGTCGGTCGAGCCGAAATATGGCACGTCTTTGCTTACGGCTATGGCATTACCGCATTCGTCATTAGCCGGAGGAGTGCAACCTCCTTCATAGTAAACCTTTATCCACCAATAAGTGATGTAGCCATCATCCCCGGGCACCTCGTCCAGTGCCCAGAGGTACCACCATTGGTTAACCGGTCTACCATTACAGACGGTAAGTCCATAGACCGTTTCATCGAGATAACTTCCGCCGTGATCATGTTCAAATAAACGGTACGGGCAGCCGTAATCACCATCCTCATCGGTGAGGTCAACTACGAGGTCGCTGACATAAGTGTGTGAAATCTCATAGTGAACGTCTATGGAAGTGACTGTCGCACCGGGTGCGCAGGAAATCGGAATTGCACTGTAAACCCATCCGTCGTAGTCCGGAATATACACCCAGTCCTGATTTTCGCCATAGCAGTCAAGGTCTTTGGTGTTTGTTTTGGGATTCGGTTTCGAGCCGCCTGCGGCGAGCTCCGTCGAACCGTCGACTAATATGAATTTTCTTATGATGCGGATATCAGCGCCTTTTTTGATAAGGGCCGCAACCTGCTCAGCGGGCAGTTGCAGGACAGCGCGGGTGGGTTTTTCAAGGACCTTCGGAGCGCTCGCCGGAGCAGTTGGAAGACCTTTGAGGTAGTCGAGCGTAAACTGCTTGTCAACACGAACCTCCACTTCGAGATATGTTGTGCCTACCTGTTCCACCGCGTCTCGGACCGGCTTTTCGGGTATCACCTCTTTGCGAAGCCGAATCAGTTTTTTCTCCGGGACGGTAAACTCAGGGCCGTGGGCACGCGCAACTTTGCTGCTCCGTTTGGCAAGCATCTTCTCGCGCGAAGCTGCCGGGTTGGTTTTTGCCTTGCAGAACGCAGGTGAGTCAAATAAGGCCAAAAAGCATACGGTCAAGACCGGTAGCCAGACCACTTTGGAAAAGATTTTGTGCGAATGCATTAATACTCCTCCGCTTGTTTACCAAATTTTAAGGCTGTGGGCGCCATTTTTTACGGCAACAAACATATCAAATATACAGCAATATAGCGATTACGTCAAGAAAATTATCGGATATTTAAGGCGAAAACCGCGGTATACAGGCACTAAGGCGGGCTCTAAAGCTGTTTACCGGCTGTCTTTCTGGAGCTTGTATTCCACCGAATCGACCAGGGCCTGCCAGCTTGCCTCGATGATGTTCTCCGATACCCCGACCGTGCCCCATATATCTGTCTTGTCGCGCGATTCGATGATAACGCGGACGCGGGCGGCCGTGCCTTCCCTCGCGTTGACCACGCGAACCTTGTAGTCAATCAGGTGCATTTCCCTGATGCTCGGGTAGAAATTCTCCAGTGAACGTCGCAAAGCGGCGTCGAGGGCATTGACGGGGCCGTCGCCTTCGCCGACAACGTGCTCAATCTTGTCGCCGACCTTCAGTTTGACGGTTGCCTCCGTGACAATATCGCCGCTATTGTTTTTTTCCACGCTGGTTGCGTATTTTATCAGCTCAAAGGCGGGCTTGTATGTCCCCATAATCTTGCGGATAAGCAAATCAAAGCTCGCGTTGGCCGCCTC
>CAYNVP010000017.1:0-9222 GCA_964400665.1 uncultured Pirellulales bacterium
GCAGGGCCAGTGAGCTTGTTCGCAACGGCCGGATAGGGAAGGTGCACACGGTCGAGGTCGGTCTTCCCACCGGCCAAAGCAGCTCGTCAAATAATCCAATCAGGCCCGTGCCGAAGGGGGCGGACTGGGACTTCTGGCTGGGGCCGGCGCCGAAGGTTCCGTTCAGGGGGATTTTGCACTGGGACTGGCGGTGGATTATGGATTACTCAGGGGGGCAATTGACGGACTGGGCGGGTCATCACGTGGATATTGCGCACTGGGCGCTGGACCTCGAACGGACGGGGCCGGTGGAAATCGAGGGCAGAGGGGCTTATCCGAGTGACGGAATTTACAACGTTCCGTGGAAATATAAGATTATAGCCAAATACGCAAACGGGCTGACGATGATTGTCGCCAACGACAGGCAGCTTCCGCACGGGATGGGGACGTGCTGGTACGGGGACAAGGGGTGGCTTCACGTCAAGCGCGACCAGCCGATACACGCCAATCCGGCGAGTGTTCTGGATGAGATAATTGGTCCCAACGAGATTCAACTTTACAAGAGCAATGACCACCATCAGAACTTCCTGGACTGCGTCAAGAGCCGACGGGAGACGATAACGCCGGCGGAGGTTGCGCATCGTTCAATCAGCGTGGCCCTGCTCGGCGAGATAGCGATGCTGACGGAAAGGAAGCTGCGATGGGACCCCGACAAAGAGGAGTTCATCGGCGACGATGAGGCGAACAGGATGCTGTCGCGTCCTTTGCGGAGTCCGTGGCATCTGTATATGTAGGCGGTTTTGGAAAGACAGTTAATTATGTTGCGTCGAAGAAACAACAGGCGGCAATTTATCAAGGATATAGGCAGCGCGGCTGCGGTAGGAATCGGCATTCCCTACATAGTATCCTCGTCATCGCTGGGCCTGGACGGCGCAACGGCACCGAGTAACAGGATAACGTTTGGCTGCATAGGAGTGGGTGGTCAGGGCATCCATAATATGAGCGCGTTTATGGAAATGGATGACGTGCAGGTAGCAGCCGTCTGCGACGTTGACAGGGAGTATCATTCAAATGTCAGCAGTCAGACGTTCGGCAGAGAGCCGGCAAAGAAGCGTGTGGAGAGTCATTATGCGGACCAAAAATCGTCGGGGACATACAAGGGCTGCGCCGCCTTCGATGATTTTCGGGAGCTGCTTAGCCGCGGGGATATAGACGCGGTAACGGTTTGCACTCCAGACCACTGGCACGGGACGATAAGCGTTGCGGCGGCCAAAGCCGGAAAGGACATTTATTGCGAGAAGCCGCTGGTTAACACCATCGCAGAAGGAAGGGCCGTCTGCGATGCGGTCAGCCGCTATGAGAGGGTGCTACAAACCGGCAGCCACGAGCGCTCCAACGACAGCGTGCGTTTTGCCTGCGAGCTTGTTCGAAACGGGCGAATCGGCAGGGTGCACACCATTACTATCAATATGCCCAACAGCGATCCCCACCATCTTCAAATTCTCAGGACGAATCAGCCGCAGCCGGTGATGCCTGTGCCGGAGGGACTTGATTATGATATGTGGCTTGGGCCTGCGCCGAGGGCTGCTTATACGGAGAGAAGGTCGCATTTCTGGTGGCGGTTCATACTGGATTACGGCGGCGGGGAAATGACGGACCGAGGCGCACATATAATAGATTTGGCGCAGTTTATAAACGATACGGACAAGACCGGGCCCGTGGAAATCTCAGGGGTTGGCGCAATCGCCCCGGGCGGAGGCATTTTCGATGCATTTATGGAATACGATTTTGAGTGTAAATATGCCAATGGCGTTCGGTTAGCGGGATTGAGCAAAGGGCCGAGAGGGCTGAAAATAGAAGGCAGCGAGGGCTGGATTTTTATTCACATTCACGGCGGCCGGCTCGAGGCAGGGCCCGAGAAGCTGCTGCAGGAACAGGCAGGCCCCGGTGAGATCCACGTTGGTCGCAGCCGAAGCCATCATCAGAATTTCATCGACTCTGTGAGGTCGCGGCAGCAGCCGTTCGCGTCCGCGGAAACAGGTCATCGAACTGCCACGATTTGTCATCTGTTAAATATTGCGATGCTGACGGGCAGGAAGCTGCGATGGGACCCGGATAAAGAGGTCATCATCGGGGATGAGCAAGCCGACAGGATGCTGTCGCGTCCGATGCGAAGTCCGTGGCATCTATAATATGTAAGTGATTTTTGGAAAACCGGCGATGTTGTCGAAAGGCAGGATAGGCAGGCGAGAATTTGTTAAGCAAATCGGCGGGGCGGCAGTCGCGGCGTTCGGTTTGCCGTATGTATCGTCTTGTTCGGCGGGCGAAACAAAAGCCAGCGACAAAATAACGCTCGGCTTTATCGGTATGGGAATGCAAAGCAGGGGTTTGTTAGGGAATTTTCTTCTTCAGGAGGATTGCCGGGTCGCGGCAGTCTGCGACGTTGATGCGAAGAAGATGAAGCGGGCACGGGAGATGGTTGATGAGTACTATGGGCAGACAGGCGGATGCGCCAGCTACAGGGATTTCAGGGAGTTATTGGCAAGGCCTGATATTGACGGAGTAGTGATAGCGGCGCCCGAGCACTGGCACGGCGTTATATCCGTTGAGGCGTGCAAGAGAGGCAAGGACATATATTGCGAGAAGCCGCTGGCGTTGAGTGTTGCCGAGGCGAGGGAAATGGTCAACGCGGCGAGGCGCTGGGGGTGTGTATTTCAGACGGGGACTATGCAGCGGTCGGACAGAAAGTTTCGGCAGGCCTGCGAGCTTGTCCGCAACGGCTATATCGGAGAGTTGAAGACGGTCAGATTGTGTATCGCAGGTTCGGCATATCCGATGTATCCGGTTAGCTGCGATTTGCCGGCGGAGCCAGCGCCGGAATATCTGGACTGGAATATGTGGCTTGGGCCTGCGCAGTGGCGACCTTATAATTCTCGGATAGCGCCGCCGATAGAGGACAACGAGTGGCCCCACTGGCGGGATTATGAGGAATACGCGGGGGGGCTGATGACCGACTGGGGTGCACATCACTTTGATATTGTCCAGTGGGCTTTGGGGATGGATAAGAGCGGCCCGATTGAGGTTTATCCGGAAGACGGGAAGGATGTTCCGATGCTGACTTACCGGTATTCCAACGGGGTTACGGTTGTCAGGGACGATACTATGTCGAGCCGGTCGATTATCTTTACCGGCAGCGAGGGCGAGGTGGAGGTCAGCAGGGATTTTC
The DNA here is from genome assembly GCA_964400665.1 of uncultured Pirellulales bacterium. Classification (GTDB taxonomy): domain Bacteria; phylum Planctomycetota; class Phycisphaerae; order Sedimentisphaerales; family Anaerobacaceae; genus Fen-1362. The sequence continues at coordinate 3,206 of CAYNVP010000017.1, forward strand.
TTAACACGAAGCCTCAGTCGTTAGTTCGACAGCGAATCGGCCCGGAAAATCGGCTTTATAAAAGTGAGAATCATTACGCCAACTGGCTGGAGTGCATACGCAATCGGCAAAGACCGGTCTGTGACGTTGAAACCGGCTGCCGGTCATTGACGGTGTGTCATCTTGGCATAATCGCGCATCGCTTAGGCAGGGGCCTGAAGTGGGACCCGTCGGCTGAGCGATTTATAAACGATTCGGAAGCGGACCGGATGCTCAACCGGTCGATGCGAAGCCCGTGGAAACTGGCGTAGGGCAATAAGATGCAAAGAAGATTACATTTTGAAACAAGTTTTTTTGGATGGATTCCTATATTTGGGATAGCCGTTGTAATTCTGGTGCAGGGGGTTACAAGCGGCAAGGCGCCGCCTGCGCCCCGGGACCGTGCGGAAGTTGAGAGAGCGCTTGTGCAGGGTGTTTTGCCGTCGGCAGAAGATGTTCCGAGAATCGTGCTTTTGGCTGACGTGAAAGACCACGGGGAAAACGAGCACGATTATCCGTTGTGGCAGAAGCGATGGGCGTTATTGCTGAGTGGGAAAAACACGGCAGATTCCAACGAAACGCAGGTGAACCTGTTTGGGCGTGCGTCGGGGGATTACAACGAAATTATCGCAGGCCAGCCCTGTGCCGAGGTGGAGACGGCCTGGCAGTGGCCTACAGAGGAGCAATTCGAGAGTGCCGATGTTATTGTCGCATATTGTTATCTTAACTGGAACCCTGAACGGGTAAAGCAGTTGGAGAAGTATTTGTCTGAAGGCGGGGGGTTTGTTGTGGTTCACCCGGCGAGCTGGACCAAGCCGGAGCCGTCGCAAGAGGTTGCGAAATTGATTGGAATCAGCGGATACAGGCAATTCAGGCACGGGCTGGTTGACTTAAAGATTATGGCGCCGCAGCATCCCATTTGTAAGGGATTGCCGGGGCAGATGCGGTTTGATGATGAGACGTACTGGCCAGCAGGGATACAAACGGACATAGAAGTTCTGGCGGTATCTGATGAAAAAGCAAGCGAGGATTCGAATGAAATAAAGCCACAGACGATTTTGTGGACGCACAGATACGGCAAAGGGCGTGTCTTTGGATGTGTGATGGGGCATAATATGTGGACGTTTGACGACGCGTATTTTCGGATAATACTTTTACGTGGCATTGCCTGGGCTTCGGGCGAGTCGCCTTATATATTCGATTCGCTGGCACTTCGGGGCGCCTCGCTAAAAAACTAAAGGAGTGAAAAATGAATCGTGGAATTATGGGTTTGGGCATATCAAGCGGTTTGATTGCAGTGTCGATTTTTGTTTTGTCGGTAATTATTGCAGGCAGCGCGTCAGGCGTTGGTTCGCCTGCGAAATTGAGAGAGTTAACGGCGAAGGAGTCAGCGAAGATGGAGCAGGTGATACCAACCGAAGCGAAGGCGAAGCCCGAACACAAAAGAAAGATTTTAGTGTTCTGGCTTTGCAAGGGATATTTCCACGATAGCATTCCGGTTATCAACGAGGCGATAGAGCTTATGGGCAAGAAGACGGGTGCATACGAGGCGGTTTTAAGTGATGATATGAACGAGTTCAGCGCAGAGAAGCTGGCGGGATATGACGCGGTTCTTTTCAACAGTACGACTCGGCTGGATTTCAAAGAGCCGAGTCAGCGTCAGGCGCTGATGGATTTTGTAAAAGGGGGCAAGGGAATCATCGGTATCCACGCCGCTTCAGACAATTTTTATAACTGGCCTGAGGCGGCTGATATGCTGGGAGGGCAATTTGTCGCTCATCCCTGGACGGCAGGGGGGACGTGGGCGATAAAGAACGCCGACCCGAATAATCCCATTAACTCGGTGTTTAAGGGCGAGGGTTTCAAGATAAGGGATGAGATATATCGGCAGAAGAAACTCAGGCCGGTGGAGAACCGCCGAATTCTTTTGACGCTGGATTTGGACGACCCGGCGACGAGAAACGCCAAAGGCGTGGAGGAGAGCGACCGTGATATGCCTGTGAGCTGGATAAAAAATTACGGCAAGGGCCGGGTTTTTTACTGCGGGCTCGGTCACAATAACGAGGTATTTTTCAGGCCTGCTGTATTGCAGCATTGCTTAGACGGCATCCAGTTTGCGCTGGGGGATTTGAAAGTTGACGCCACGCCTGTTACAGAAAGTAAATAAGAAAGGAAGAAATTATGAATCGTTTAGTTAAAGCCGGACTCGTAATTGGTTTAATTTTGAGCTTTGGATTTGTCAGCAGCGAGGCATACGCAGCGGTGGATATTAACACCTTCGACCAGTTGTTAGACAAGGCCAAAACATACGATTACGGGAAGAGCCGGGCAGACCTTATCAAAATCGACAATATGATAGTCGAGGCGAGCGGTAAACCCGAAGTGAAAGAGATTGAGAAGCGGCTCGATGCTTTTCTCAAGACGGACGCCACGTACGCGGCCAAGGATTTCGTTTGCAGAAAGCTGAGCATAACAGGCACGGAGGCCTCGGTGCCGGCGCTTGCGCCGATGCTGACGGACCAGAGATATTCGGATATGGCGAGGTATGCACTGGAGCGGATACCCGGCGCAACGGTGGATAAGGCGTTGCGAGAAGCGCTGCCGAAGGCGGCTGGAAAGGCAAAGACGGGAATCATCAACACAATCGGGGTGCGCGGGGACAAAGAGGCCGTGGGATTATTGAGCGGTTTGATTTCGGATTCCAACGAGGCGGTCGCCATTGCGGCTGTGGCTGCGCTGGGAAGGATAAATGACCCTGCTGCAACTGAGACGTTAGCCAGGGCGAAGGACAAAACAAAAGGGGCGCTGCGGACACAGGTGCTTGACGCATATTTGCGTTGTGCGGACTGTCATGCAGCCAAGGGTCAAAAAGACGCGGCCTCGGCGATTTATAAGCAGTTGTATGACCCGAACGAGCCACTAATGATACGTATCGCGGCGTTGCGAGGTATGATTATCACGGCAGGTGACAAGACCAGCGAGATGGTCGTCGAGGCATTAAAGTCGGAGGAGCCGGCGATTCAGACGGCGGCGATACAGACGCTGAGGGACGTCGCAAAAACGGAGGTCGTAAAAGCGGCAGCGGCAGAGCTGCCAAATCTTGGAACGGTGCAGCAGGAGCAGATGCTTACGGCGCTGGCGGACTGCGGGGACAGGGCGGCGCTGCCGACTATTTTGACGGCCGTAAAGAGCAATGATTACGGCGTGCGTGTAGCCGCATTGAAAGCGTTAGGTTCTTTGGGAGATGTTTCGACGGTGGAGGTGCTTGTTCAGACCGCCGCTACTAAACGCGGTGCAGAGCAGAAGGCCGCCCAGGAGAGTTTGTATCGACTTGGCGGAGAGGATATTGACAAGGCGATTATAGGAAAGATACCCGACGCTGAGCCGAAGTCAAAGGTCGAGCTGGTTATCAGTTGCGACCAGCGTAATATAACTGCTGCGGTGCCGGTGCTTATGAAGGCGGTGCAGGATTCAGACGGCCGGGTCAGGGCGGAGGCAATCAAGGCGTTGAGAACCGTTGCGGGGCCTCAAGACCTTGCGGGTCTTATTGACCTTCAATTAGCCGCTTCGGGCGGCGACCGCAATGAACTTGAAAAGACCGTTGTCACGGTGGCAGGCAAAATCCCGGAGGGCAAGGGGCGGGCTGAAAAGGTTTTGGCAGCTTTGCCTGCGGCGAAGGACGTTGATGCGAGGTGTTCTTTGCTGAGCGTGCTGGGTAAAATCGGAGACCCTGCGGGACTGCCTGTTTTGCGCGAGGCATTATCAGACAAGGACGAGAAGGTCAAAGAGGCGGGGGTGAGGGGGTTGTCGGATTGGCCGAGCCCAGCGCCTGCGGCGGAGCTGCTGAAGATTGCCAGAGAGTCCAAAAACGAGGTGCAAAAGACACTGGCACTGCGGGGTTACATCCGGCTGATTGGACTTGAAGGCGACAAGTCGGCCGAAGAGATAATAAAGATGTATCAGGAGGCGATGGCGCTGGCGCCGGGGCCTGCGGAGAAGCGAATGGTTCTTTCCGGCCTGGCGAACGTCAATTCTTTCGAGGCGCTGCAAATGGCGGGGGGCTATCTTGACGACAGCGAACTAAAGCAAGAGGCCGAGGCGGCGGTGGTAAAGATTGCCGCATCGACGATACGTCGCCATTCCGGGGAAACCAAGGAGTTGCTGCGGAAAGTCCTTGCGGGGACGGCCAGCGAGACGGTGCGCGATGAGGCGCAAAGGTTGCTAAAGATTCAGTAAAAGACAAGTATATTCGAGGAGAATTAATTATGAGTTTCAGCGGTAAGAGTGAGAAAAATCATCAGGTCGGCATTTCACGGCGTCAATTGCTCGGTTCGGCGGTTGCGGCGGGGGCATTTACGATTGTGCCGAGCTACGTTCTGGGGGTCAATGGCCAGAAGCCGCCCAGTGATAAACTCAACATTGCGACCGTCGGGGCCGGCGGTATGGGACGCAATAATACGAGAAGATGCGCCGACGCCGGCGAAAATATAGTGGCGCTATGCGACGTTGACGACAATAAGGCCGCTGACGTTTACGATATGTACCCGGACGCGAAGAAGTACAGGGATTTTCGTGTAATGTTAGAAAAGGAAAAGAATATTGACGCGGTGATTGTGGCGACGCCGGACCATACACACACGGTTGCTGCGATGATGGCGATAAAGATGGGTAAGCACGTTTACGTTCAGAAGCCGCTGACGCGGACGGTGTATGAGGCGAGGATGCTGACCGAGGCGGCGAGGAAGTACAAAGTGGTGTCGCAGATGGGCAACCAGGGTCACTCCGGCGAGGGCATACGGCTGGTTTGCGAGTGGATTTGGGACGGCGCGATAGGGCCTGTGCGGGAGGTTCACGCGTGGACGAACAGGCCGGTTTGGGCGCAGGGAATAGACAGGCCCACAGACACGCCGCCCGTGCCGGAGGGGCTGGACTGGGACCTGTGGCTTGGGCCGGCGCCTGTGAGGCCTTATAACCCGGCGTATCATCCTTTCGCCTGGCGGGCGTGGGTGGATTTCGGATGCGGGGCTCTCGGCGATATGGCGTGTCACATACTCGACCCGGCGTTTTGGGCTTTGAAGCTGAAGTACCCGGTGAGCGTGGAGGGGTGTATGTCAATGCGAATGGCGGGAGAGGGCTGGGAGAAGGTCGGCGTGCGTGAGACGTATCCGCAGGCGAGCATTGTCCGCTACAAGTTCCCGGCGCGCGAGGGTATGCCTGAGGTAAAGGTCAACTGGTATGACGGGGGTATAATGCCCGCAAGGCCGGAAGACCTTGAGCCGGGCAGGCAGATGGGGGATGAGGACGGCGGCGTGCTGTTTATAGGCGACAAGGGCAAACTGATGTGCGGGTGCTACGGCAGGAATCCGCGGCTGATACCGGAATCGAAGATGGAGGCATACAAGCGGCCGGAAAAAACCCTGCCGAGGGTCGAGAACGGCGAAGACGACCACGAGAAGAACTGGATTGATGCCTGCAAGGGCAGAGGGACGGCCTATTCCAATTTCGACTATTCCGGGCCGTTTACCGAGACGGTTGTGATGGGCAATCTTTCCCTGCGTGTTCCATACGAGGTGCTCGAATGGGACGGCGAGAAGATGCGGTTCACCAATAACGACGCGGCCAACGAATTCGTCCACAGTCCGTACCGTGAGGGCTGGACGTTGTAGGCAGTCGGGCACAGAAGATGAATTGAACGCCAAACGCTGAATAGAACGTTACACAAAGAAATCAAGCCAGGGTTGCGAAACCGGTCTTGGAATATGTTATACTTGTTTTGTTATGAACGTTCGCAGTGCAAATGTTGATGACGTCAAGGCCATACACGGTCTGATTAACGCATACGCGGAGCGGGAGCAGATGCTGTTTCGGTCGATGGCGGACATATATAAAAATCTTCAGACCTTCCTTGTCGCCGAACTTGACGGAGAGGTTGTCGGCTGCTGTGCGCTCGAGGTGATATGGTCTGACCTGGCGGAGATAAAATCGCTGGCCATCGATGA
>CAYNVP010000017.1:9322-23191 GCA_964400665.1 uncultured Pirellulales bacterium
GTTTTTATTTTCTCGCTTTTAACTTGTTTTTTCCTGCGGCTGATACAGAACGACGTATTTTTTTTTGATATTTTCCTGCATATTGGCAGGCAGGCGGTTGAAATCGAGAAGCTGCACCTTAAAGGGGATGTCACTTTCGATAAATATCTCATTTAGTTTGGGCAATTGTTTTTTGGCGGTTTCCTTATCGCAGAGAACCGCTAAATCCAAATCGGAGGCCGGCCGGTTAGACCGTTTGGCGCGGGAGCCAAAAGCCCAGACAGTCATCCCGGAGATATATAATTCGAGCTGCTCCAGAATATACCGCAAATGAGGGGCAGGAATTGCTATCTGTTCGGCAAGAGCTTGTAAATCAGCAGGATTCACCCGTCAGGCCCCGATAAAGATTAAGGACGTCCTCGTAAAAATCTTCGACGATATCCAAAACAGTTTCAGCTTTATCGCTGGAATAGTCGTGCGAGGTATCCTGTCGGAATTGTAAGTAGTTGAACCAAGTCTCGGGATTACTAATCAGGTTCCTCTGTGCGGCAAGCCGGATAATCGATTTGGGGCTGCCGGTTGCCGCCTCGGCAAAACCCTCCTCTTCAAGGTGTTTTTTACAGATTTTCCAGGCCACTTCCAGAGTGTATTCAAACCGCTTGATTAGCGAATCCTGCACCGCCTCCTGCTCCAGAGGCGGGCGGCCAGCGTTATTGCGATAGGCCTCCAGCATCTCACGGTATCGCTGTATAGCTGTTTTTAGCTGAGTGTAATCCATTTTTTACTCTTATGTTTCAAAGTCGAATCTTCCTGGCCGGATCGACGAAAAGTATGTAGTCAGCGTCGGATTCATAGTTTAGGCAACGGCCTCCTTACTGTCAACTTATAAGTATGAGTTTAGCCGACCTGTCGGCGCTGGAAGAGTGCGACTGCGAGGGCGAGAATGCCGGCTGTATAGCAAAGCGCGTATGAGGCGCTGATGAGGATATATTTGAAGGGGACGGCGCTGCCTTCGTAAATTGCGTCGCTAATCCAGAAGATTTGCAGATTCGGCAGGGCGAAATAGCATATTTTTGCCCAGAGGTGGGATTTGGCGAGGGCGCCGAATGCCCAGTCGGAGACCAGTCCGAGGAGGAAAATCCCGACACAGGCGGAAAGTGTTACGACGATATTGAACCTGCTGGACAGGGCCACCGCAAGGGCCGTCATTATGAGGGCCGCAAGAAACAACAGGACCGAGCCATAAATATCAAGGGCGTTTATTTTGTTGTTGGCGGGGTTAAATTTCCAGTCACGGTCGATAAACGTCAGGAAAATGAGCCCGATGGTGAAGAAAATTGCCAGCAAAACCATCGCGGTTGAGGTGGCCTTCCAGTCGTAAGCATAGTTAAAAAAGGCACTTAAGATTAAAGTAATTCCCACGGCAAGGCCTGCGGCTGATATGACCGTCCAGTCGTGGGTGTCGTTGACGCTTTCGAGGACGCCGTGCCTAATGCTCATTAAAAGGGCGATAGTGCAGATATAGTGTGCCATAGCGACGGCTGCGGCGACGCCCAGGAACTTGGCCAAAATGAATATCGGACGCCGGACGGGCTTGCTGAGGACGGTCAATATGGTTTTATTCTCGATTTCCTCTGCGACGGCGCCAGAGGCGGCGAAGATTGCGATGAACAAGCTGGCCAAAAATAACGTAGATAACCCCAATTCGCGTAACAGCTTATTGTCATCGCTCATAGTGTACATTGCGATTGAAGGACTGATGAAAAACAGCAGCAGCGCGGCGATTATAATTATCGAGTAGACCGGCTGACGAAGTGTTTCGATAAAGGTATTTTTTGCTATAGTGAAAAGCTTATCCATTATTTATACTCGGTCTTTTTATCGACACGGACGGCCGTTTTGCCATACAAACAGACGCTGTTTTTAAGGCGTTTTTGGCGATATCTGCAATGGTTTAGGTCGAGCTTTGGCGATATATCTTATAAGTCACTGTAACCGGCTTGTAAACAGGCCGCTAATTTTATATATATGCATGTTTTTCAGGGTGGTTCAATAAAAACGACAGGGATTAACGAATGACGATACCGTCAAGGCCTGCCAAACACGTCGCAGCAGCGTCGCTGGTTATCAGTGTCATATTCTTTGTGGCTGCGCTTCTCATTGGCAGGTGGAGCGGTTTTTTTGCGATTTACGCTTCGAGTTTTCTTTTGCTTGGCTGTGCTTTTGTCTGGCTTGTGCTGCTCATTCAGTTCCATCAGAGGAATCTTGCCGAGCAGGAAAAGCTTGATATGAGCGTCCTTGCGACCGAGAAGGAAGCCGGCAGAATCTTCCAGCAAAAAGGCGAGCAGGCACAGTTGTTCGCCGTTGCGCAAAAACGTCTTTTGATACTCGAAAAGTGGTTTGTGCCCATTTTCTCCGCCATCATCGCCGTATATCAGGCGGCAATCGGCCTATATCTGCTTAAGGCCGTCTCCGACTCAAATCCCGTCCTCGGCAAGCAGCCTCTGCTTTGCGCGGTCATTATGATAGCCGTCGCCTTTGTCAGCTTTCTCGTCTCGCGTTACGCCACGGGGATGAGCAGCCGGCCGGAATGGAAACCGCTTCGGGCGGGCGGCAGCATCCTGCTCGGCTCAGCGGTGTTATCCTTCGCACTGGCGATTTCGCTGGCGCTGGTCCAGTTCAAGATGTTAGCTGTAATAAAGGTGATTGATTATTGTATCCCGGGGCTTCTGATTGTCCTCGGCGTTGAAACCGCTCTTAATGTAATCTTCGATATATACCGGCCGCGTATTGCCGGTCTTTACAGCAGGGCCGCCTTCGACAGCCGTCTTTTGGGGCTTATTAACGAGCCGGGAGAAATTCTTCATACCGCCGCAGGGGCTATCGATTATCAGTTCGGCTTCAAGGTGTCCCAGACGTGGTTTTATAAGCTGCTGGAAAAGGCCATTGTGCCCCTTATTTTTTTCGGCGCTCTAACACTCTATCTGCTCAGCTGCATCGTGGTCCTGGGTCCGGATGAGCAGGCGGTAATAGAGCGTTTCGGCAATCCTAAAGACACACAAGGTCAGGTTCGTCTGGCGGGCCCCGGCGTCACCTTCAAGTGGCCGTGGCCAATCGACATAGCCCGGAAATATCCGACCAGAAGAGTAACCGAACTGGATATCGGCTTCGTGCCGAAAACCGACCCGAAGACCGGCGAGATAATCCGGGAGCCGCTATTGTGGGGAAAAGAGCACTACAAGGAGGAATACAGCATCCTCGTGGCGAGCCAGTGGGGCGCAGAAGAAGGCGCCGAAGGGGCTGCCCCGGTGAGCTTGCTCAAGGCGAATATCCCCGTTCAGTTCAGGGTCAAGGACATTTACGCCTTTCTTTACAATTACGATGAGCCGCAAAAGCGTCTCGAGGCGTTGTGTTACCGGGAGCTGGCGAGGTTTGCCGCCGGCGCAACTATCGAGGTTGATAACAAGCAGGCCCTTCAAAGGAGTTTGCTGGGAGCCGGCAGGACGCTGGCGAAGGATTTTCTTACCAAGAACATTCAGCTTGCCGCCGATAAGGCCGGGCTGGGCGTAGAGATTGTTTTTGTGGGGATACAGGGAATCCATCCGCCCACGGAGGTTGCCGCCGATTATCAGAAGGTCGTCGGAGCAGTTCAGAAAAAGCAGGCCCTTATACTCGATGCCGAGGCGCAGCGCAACAGGACACTTAGCACTTTAGCGGGGAGCATTGGTGAGGCCGAGAAGCTTTATTCGCTGGCGGCGGAATATCAGCGAGGCAGGGTTCAAAATGATAATCAGAAATCTACCGAGCTTGACGAGGCATTTGCCGCAGCCAGCGGCGAGATTTTCGCGCGTCTGAGAGATGCCCAAAGCTACGCCTTTGAAAGGGCCACCCTTGCCGAGGCCACGGGCAAGCGGTTCGCCAGCCAGGTCAAGGCATACCGCGCAGCCGAGGAAATATATAAACACGAGCAGCGGCTTACCGTCCTCGAGGAAGGGCTGCGGAACATTCGAAAATATGTTGTCGTGGCAGACACCAACGACAGCCAGGTTTATATAGTTGACCTTCAGGAAAAATTAACACCCGGCTTATACGAGCTGGGCGGATTTCAGGAGAGTCCATAAAATGAAAAACATATCAATACCGCTGTTTTTACTGGTGCTGTTGGTGGTTCTCGCATTAGTCAGCGCAGCGTTTCAGGTAAGGGAAACGGAATTGGCGCTGGTTACGACCTTCGGCAAGCCCACTCGTCAAATCACCAAACCAGGTTTGTATTTCAAGTGGCCTCCGCCGGTCGAATTTGTCCAGAAGTTCGATTCGCGGCTTAGGATTCTCGAGGCCGAGCTTGGCGAAACGACGACCAAAGGGGCGGTGCCGGTTATCGTCAACACATTTGTCGTCTGGCGTATCGCCGAGCCGCTTGTATTTTTTAACGCCGTCGGCAACGTCACCGAGGCCGAGGCAAAGCTGAGGAGCCAGATAAGCGATACTCAAAACAAGGTCATAGGGAGGCATTTTTTCTCCGAGTTCGTTAACAGCGACCAGGAGAAGATAAAATTCGAGCAAATCGAGGCCGAGATGCTCTCCGAACTTCAGGCCGCCACAAAGGGCCTTTATGGCATCGAGGTAGCGTCCGCCGGGATAAAACAGCTCAAGGTCAGCGAGGACGTCAGCAAGGACGTATTTGAGAGGATGCGCAAGGAAAGAGAACGGCAGACGGAAGCGACAATCTCCGAGGGCACCGCGGCGGCAAAGAAGATAAAGACCGACGCCGACTCGATGCAGACGGAGCTGTTGGCTGCCGCCGATGCGCGCGCCAAGGCCATACGGGCTCAGGGCGACGCCGAGGCAGCGAGTTACTATAAAATGCTGGAAGAGGACCCGCAGTTAGCAATGTTTCTGCGCGATATCGAGGCCCTCAAGAAGATACTCGAAAAACGTTCGACTCTTGTCATCGGCGCCGATGCGGAGCCGTTCAAGATGCTGAAGAAGATGCCCGAACTGGAGCCGAAGCGTAAATAGAGTGACTCCGGGAATACTATGGAACAGCAAAACCACAAAGACAGTAACGACCAAACGCAGGGTGCCGCGGGGCAGGCGATTAGCCCGGGCTATGACTATTTGTCCGGGGCTTTGAAGGTCAGCTTTTTCCTGCTTAAAATCATAATGATAGTTCTCGTTGTTCTGTTTCTGGTTTCGGGCTTCAGGACGGTAGGCCCGGATGAACAGGCAATGGTGCTTCGGTTCGGCAAGATTCGCGGCCTCGGCGAAGACCGTCTCATTGGCCCCGGCTTGAAATGGGTATTTCCTTATCCAATCGACGAAATCATCCGGCTGCCCGTCCAGAAAAAGATAAATGTCCCCCTTAATCTGTTCTGGTACTACGTGAAGCCGGGCGAGGAGATGAAAGAAGCGACCGGCGAAAAGACATACGCGCCGCCGACGCTCAATCCTCTGACCGACGGTTATTGCCTCGTCCGCGGGGAAAAGCAGAGCGAAGCCGCAGCGGTCACCGAAGGCAGCGATTATAACATTCTTCATTCCAAGTGGGTCCTCACCTACCAGATTACCGACCCTGAGAGTTTCTTCAAAAACTGTTTTGTGGACGACAGCCAACTCCAGGCAGGCCAAAACTACGCCGATGTCATTGAGCAAAACATCAATTCAATGCTGCTGAATCTCCTGTCTGACGCCGTCGTCAGGACAATGGTCAATTACACAATCGAAGAGGCGATGTATGAGCGGTCTGCCGGCGTAACGGACCACGTGAGGCGATTGTTACAGGACAAACTTAATAAAATAGACGGCGGCATCACGGTTGTAGCGGTTCAGCGCGACCGCATAGCCGTTCCCCGGCAGGTTGAGGACGCCTTCCAGGCGGCGCATACCGCCGTTCAGGCAAAGGAAAAGACCATCAGCGAGGCCAAGCTTTACGCGGAAAAGACGCTCAATGAGGCGGCCGGCCCCGTTGCCTATGAACTTTTGCCGGCACTTCGCAGCAGTGATGTAAACGAGCAGCAGCGAGAGGTTCTTTGGTCGCAATTAGCCGGTAAAGCACAGGAGCAAATCGCCGACGCCCGTGGCTATCGCACCAAGGTCGTCGAGGCGGCCCGCGCCAACGCGGATTATCTTCGTCAGATTCTGCCCGAGTACCGCAAGCACCCCGAGCTGGTCGTCCAGAGGATTTACATGGACGCCATCGAGCAGATTCTCGAAAACGCCGATGAGAAAATCTTTGTTCAGCCGGGACAAAGCGCGGGGACCGAACTCAGGGTCCTGGTCAACAGAGACCCTGCGATAAAACCAAAAACAGAAACGCAAAGGTAGCGGGATAACGAGAAATAGCTAATGGCGCACGAACATCTGCATTTTAAGGACGATATCGCCGTCGAGCAAACGCACGGCAAGCAAATCCGTGTGAGTATCGCTTTGCTGGGGACAATGGCAGGGGGGATGCTGCTTTTGAACAGCATCATAGGCAGGTCCAGGTTCATCTACGGTTCAGACAGCTTCCAGACCGATATCCTTGCCCTGGCCGGCGCCATTCTGCTCGGTGCGCCAATCATCTGGCACGCAATCAAGAGCTTGCTTAGGAAAGAGACCCATATGGACGAGCTTGTGGCGCTGGCCATCGTCGCCGCCATCGCCACCCAGCAGTACGTCGCTGCGGGAACCGTCGCTTTTTTTATGCTCCTCAGCGAGCTGATTGAAAGCCGGACGGCGCTCGGTGCAAGGGCGTCCATAGAGTCGCTGGTGAAGCTGACACCGCAAAAGGCAAACCGCCTTGGCCCGGACGGCTCTGAAACGGAAGTGATGGTCGGCGAAATCAGGCCCGGTGACGTTGTGCGTGTCAGACCCGGTGATAATGTTCCCGTTGACGGCGAGGTCGTGAAGGGGCTCAGCTCCGTCAACGAGGCCACAATCACCGGCGAGGGATTGCCCGTTGACAAGGTCCCGGGTATGCAGGTTTTTGCAGGAACGAGCAACCTCACCGGAGCGCTGGATATCACTGTCACCAAGGCCGGTAAAGACACAACACTCGGCAAGGTCCAGTCGCTGATTCTGCAGGCCGAGCATACAAAGATACCCATTATGAGGATTATCGACCGCTACGTTAAATGGTATACCCCGACCATCCTAATGATTGCCGGAATCGTGCTGTTTTTCACCCGGAACATAAACTACGCCATTACAATTCTTGTTATCTCCTGTCCCTGCTCTCTGATTCTGGCTACGCCCAGCGCGATGGTCGCCGCGATATCGGCTGCGGCACGGCTCGGCATATTAGTCAAAAACGTCGCAGACCTGGAAGTAGCGGGCAAAATCACCGCGATGGTCTTCGACAAGACGGGGACACTGACAACGGGCCGGCTGTATGTAATGAAACTCACGCCGGCAAAGGACGTTGAGCCGTCCAAATTATTGTCATTGTCTGCCGCCGCTGAAAAGATGAGCAAGCACCCCGCGGCAAGGGCGCTACTCGAGGTAGCTAAGCAGGCGAACCTGACCCTGCCCGATACCGATAAGTTTCTCGAAACGCCGGGCAAAGGTGTCAGCTCTATGGTTGCCGGTAGTAAAATCATTGTCGGCAGGGACTCCTTCCTCAGGGAAAATCGTGTTGATATGTCCGATGTTGCGCCGCCGGCTCTTCACGAAGAGCAGGGCTTCAGCACCCTCTACGTGGCCCTGGATGACAAGTACATCGGCTGGATTGGGCTGCAGGACAAAACCAGACCGGAGGCGCAATTGGCTGTGAAGCAGCTTGTCTCACTCGGCGTAAAACGAATAACAATGCTGACGGGCGACAGGGACGAGGTTGCCGGACGCGTCGCGGCAGAGCTGGGCTGCACGGATTACAAGGCAAACTGCCTGCCGCAGGACAAGCTCGCAATTGTCGAGAAAACCAAAAAAGAAGGCCACACTGTGGTTGTCGTCGGCGACGGTATAAACGACGCGCCGGCGCTGGCGGCAGGCGACCTCGGCATTGCGATGGGCGCCGCCGGCTCCGACGTCGCCATTAACTCCGCTTCGATTGCCCTTTTGAGCGACGACCTCAAACGGCTGCCGGCGCTGGTGCAGCTATCACGCAGGACTCGCTCCGTTATCAATACCAATCTTGCTTTTGGCGTCAGCTTCATCATCGTTGGTATTTCTTTGTTTTTCCTGATTATGCCCACACTGGCCGCGTTTTTGCATTTTGCAAGCTCGCTGGTCGTCGTATTCAACAGCGCCCGTCTGGTTCGCCACGGCGAGGAGCTTGGGCACCATAATGCAGCAGCGGCGTAGAATCTTTGTGAGCAAACCAAAATAGGATTAACCGTTTATGGAATACGCGATTGAAACTTTTTCTCTGACGAAAATTTTTTCCGACTGGTGGGGCCGAAACAGGGTAGTGGCCGTTGACGAGCTCAATCTGAAGGTCCGGACCAACGAGGTCTTCGGCCTTTTAGGCCCGAACGGCTCAGGCAAAACCACCACGCTCAAAATGCTCCTCGGCCTGCTTCATCCCACGAAGGGAAGGGCGCTTGTGCTCGGAGGAGATGCCACCGACCCGCAAATCAATCGCAGGATTGGTTTTTTACCGGAAGAATCATATTTGTATCGATACCTGACGGCCCGCGAGACGCTCGACTTTTACGGTAGATTATTCAAGCTGCCTTCAAAGGTCCGCAAGCTTCGTATCGAGGCGCTTCTCGATATGGTCGGCCTCAAGGCCGTCGCCAACAGGAGCGTAGGGACATTTTCGAAAGGTATGGCCAGAAGAATCGGGCTGGCTCAGGCGCTCATTAACGACCCCGACCTGCTCATTCTCGATGAACCGACGACGGGTCTTGACCCCATCGGAACCAGACAAATCAAAGACCTTATCCTCGAGCTTGCCGGTCGCGGCAAGACGATTCTGCTGTGCAGTCACCTGCTGGCCGACGTCGAAGACGTATGTGACAGAATTGCAATTCTCTATGGCGGCAGTATTCGGACCGAGGGTGACGTTGGCAACCTGCTGCGACACTCCGACAAGACCGAAATCACAACCGGCCGCCTCAGCGAGAAGGCACTGGAGAAAATAAAACGTGTCCTCGACGATGAACACGCCGAATGCGCCATAGACAGCCCAATGACCAAACTCGAAACGTTCTTCATTGATATTGTCGCAGCGGCCCAGCGGGAGGCCCTGCCCACCAGCGGCGCCGAAAGCAAGACGGGGCTTAGCGAGTTTCTCTCAGTAAAGTCCGATGAGAAATCTCACAGGGAGGCCATACTCGACCAGCTTGTCTCAGCGAGGCCGTCAGCCGAAGAGATTGCCGATACCCAAACGCAGCAGGTTCGGAAGCAGCCGGCCCCGCCGCCTTCGGCTAATGAGGATTTACTCAGGAAGCTGACCGAAGAAGCCGGCTTGTCTGAATCCAAGCCCGTCTCAGAGGCCGCGCAGACCAAACCCGCTCCTGTGCAGCCCGATGAGTTGGCCAAAGATGTTCTTGACGAGTTAACAGGCCGTTCTGAAACCGGCGAACCGCAAAGCCCTGATACTCAGCGGGGAGACGATAATGCGTAGTATCTGGGCAGTTGCCGTTAATACTGTAAAGCAGGCAATCCGCCTCAAAATCGCCGCCGTTTTTATAATCCTGCTGCTTGTACTTTTGCCTGTGATGGGCCTCAAGATGACCGGCGACGGCACTCTGAAAGGTCATCTCCAGTCCTTCATCAGTTATTCTCTTTCACTTACGGCTTTGCTGCTGGCGTTATTGACCATATTCGTGGCCGCATATACGCTGACCAGCGACGTAAAAGACAAGCAGGTTTATACCGTCCTGACAAAACCCATCCGCCGATTCGAGTTCGTTTTAGGCAAGCTGTTGGGCGTGATTATTCTGGATGCGTGCCTGCTGCTGCTTTTTTCCGCCATTATTTACAGTATCACCGTTTCGTTGCCGGGCTTTATAAAGGCAGACGACAAGCAGCTTGCCCAGGTCCACAACGAGTTTTTTACCGCCAGGGCATCTTTAACGCCTGAGGAGCCGGATATATCCACCGAGCTTGACGAGGCCTATGATAAGCTCAAGGAGACCGGCGAGCTGCCTGCGGGGGTCGATGAAAACCCGGTTGCGCGGCGGAACTACAGGAAAGAACTTGCCCAGCGCATCGGCCTTAGAAAACGCGCGGCCTCGGTCGGCGAAGAGCTGCTCTGGGAATTCAATAACGTCAGGCCGGAAGAACCGAATCAAAGCTTGTTTGTAAGGTTCAAATACGATGTCGCGGTCAATCCGCAGGACCTGCAGATTTACAGCAGATGGTTTATTGGCGACCTTCGTCAGGTTCAAGTTACCGGCATTCTTGAAACCCCCTTTTATTTTTTGGAACGCAAGGACCTCATACGGACCTTCCATGAGTTTGAGGTGCCCGCCGACGCCGTTGCGACCGATGGTTATATCGCCCTGGCGTTTCAGAACGTCCCTCTCAATGACACGGTCGTTATCTTTCCGCGCGAAGACGGCCTCGAGCTTCTTTACAAGGCCGACACCTTCACCGCCAACTTTTTAAGGGCCGTTCTGCTTGTTTTTATTCGCCTGATTTTCCTCGCCATTCTTGCGGTATTCGCCGGCTCGTTTTTGTCATTTCCCGTTGCCATTCTACTTTGCCTGGCCGTTTTCGCTATGGCCAATATGAGCGGCTTTATCAGCGAATCATTTGAATCCCTCGGCAAAAACGTCAGCAGGGTCTATTATTATTCGTTCAAGCCGCTCATCGGCCTGCTGCCGCAGTTCGACCAGCCCGGCACTTCCAAATTTCTTGTCCCTGCGCGTTTGTTGAGCTGGCCTCTGCTTGCGAAGCTCGGCGCATCCACCCTGTTCCTGAAGGCCCTGCCGCTGGCGGTTCTGTCGCTAATCATTTTCAGCTACCGCGAAATTGCAAAAGTCATATTGTGACGCTATTATTAGTGCACGTTTGCCCGAAGACGGCTAAACATTCGCGGTTTTTTTGTCGTAGATAATTTGTCGAACTTGTCCATCGCAGGTAGATACAGATTATGCGTTTACGCGACATACTGATTTGTGCTGTGGGCATTGTCCTGGTTATCGTTCTGCTTGCGGTAGCGGGTGCGCGCCTTGATTTTATCAACTCTCAGCGGCTCGAAATGAAGCTGATAACCAACGAGCCGCTCCAGAACGCCCCTCCGTCGCTCGCCTTTGCCACTGTAGCGATGGGCGCGTTTCGGGGACTGGTCGTTGACGTCCTCTGGATGCGGGCAGACCGGCTCAAGGAAGAAGGGCAGTTCTTCGATGCAAAACAGCTGGCCGAATGGATTACCGTCCTTCAGCCCAGGTTCGCCCAGGTCTGGGAGTTTCAGGCCTGGAATATGGCTTATAACATTTCTGTCGCCATTCCCGCCAGCCAGCCCGACCAGAGGTGGCAGTGGGTGAAAAACGGCTACGAGCTGCTCCGCGACCGCGGCATTCCAATGAATCCGAAATCCATACTGCTGTATCGAGAGCTTGGCAGAATTTTCCAGCATAAAATCGGCTCTACAAGCGACGACGACCATAAATACTACAAGCTTCAGCTTGCCTTGGCGATGGAGCCGCTTCTGGGTCCTGCCGACAACGACTGGTTTGAGCGACTCGCAAAGGCGCCTGCCGACTTACAGCAGGTAGTTGATGACCCGAATGTCTCGCCTTTTATCGCTGCCCTTAAAGCCGCGGACAAGACCTTCGATGATGATTCGCAGTTTGTCGGCAATTACCTTTCTTTGCGACAAAATCCGGCAAGATTCGACCCGGCCGACTTCAAGGTCATAGACCATTTCAGGGGCACAAAGGCGCTGGCGGATTTCGATGTTTTTGCAAAGGCCTGGCAACTGCGCAACGAATGGAAACTTGACCCTGAGATGATGCAGGAGTTGAACCGGACCTATGGCCCAGTTGACTTCGCCGACCCCAACAAGCATTATCCACTCGACTGGCGCCATCCCGACACACACGCGATATACTGGGCTGTTAAAGGCCTTCGTGTGGCCGGCAGAAAGGACGTCAAAAAAACCGGGCCTGACGCATACACAGTCGATGAAGAAAATACCGACCGCATCGTTGCTCACAGCTTACAAAACCTGTTCAGATATGGAAAAATCTTCATCTACGATATCAAAGACGAGCGGCTTTCACAGCAGCAGCAATCCGGCGTCGCCTCGGGGCTGGCCGTCACAAAAGAGATATTCCTTCGTCCTGACCTGAGAATGTTCGACCCCTACGAAAGGGCCGCAACGAAAATCATCGAAAAATACGACGACCCGAACGACGATTTTCAGGACTCGCACGAGACGCAGAAGCGCAATATGCTCAGCAACGCCCTTTATGCCTTTTATCAGGCCGGCCACAGGCAAAAGGCCCAGAAAATTTACGACCGCCTCAGACGGCTTTATTCTCGACCCGAATTCAGCAATCCGTCGGTTGAATACTACGTCAGAGAACGCCTGCGTGAAGAAATCAAGGACATTAGCGCCGCCAAGGCCGACCAGATGGTTATGACGATGCTTCGCGAGGCATATTTCAGATACGCCGTCCGCGACGACGATGAGGCCTTTGCCATAGAAAAACTGGCCGAAGAGATTCACGAAGCTTACAATCGGCACTTCGGTGATGAACCACGGATGATGCTGCCTGATTTCAAAGTGATGAGATACGTTGCGCTTCGAGATTTTTTTAATGACGAATTGTACCCGCTTGTAATGCGACAAAACCTTCTGGCCCGGATAAAAATCGAGCGTCCGCAGATCGCCGAACAGTTCAGCCAGATTGAAAAGCAAATGCTTCAGCAATCACAACGTTCGCAATAATGGCACCATTGTCCAATAATCCTGATGACGACTTCTCATCTCGGCTCACCGCGTCTCAGCAAAAAGCCGTCTTTCATCGTGAGGGGCCCTTGCTTGTGATTGCGGGTCCCGGAAGCGGCAAGACCCGTGTCATCACCTTTCGCATCGCAGCGCTTATAGATTCAGGCGTTTTGCCTCACAATATCTGCGCCATAACGTTCACCAACAAGGCCGCGGATGAAATGCGCCAGCGCGCCGTGGCGCTCGGTGCATCCGCCGGCGCACACATCAGCACGTTTCACTCTTTGTGCGTCCGTATTCTCCGCAGATACGCGTCGTTGGCTGATATCAATCCGAACTTCAGTATCTATGACGAATCCGACCAGACCAAATGCGTTAAACGGGCCATCGCCGAGTGTGACCTTGATACTGCCAACTTCCCGCCCGCACGAACCCTCGATGCGATATCGACGCTGAAAAACAAGCTCATCGACGCAGATGTCTTCGAACACCAGGCCGACGATTTTTTCTCGAAGACGCTGTCAAAAATCTATTTCCGCTATCAGCAAATCCTCAAGGACATCAACGCCCTTGATTTCGACGATTTGCTTATGAAAGCGGCCTTTCTGCTCGAAAACAATCCCGATGTTCGTTCGGAACTCGGCAATCGTTTCAAATTCCTGCTCATCGATGAATACCAGGACACCAACCACGCCCAGTACAGAATCGCCAAGGCCCTTGCCTCAACACACAATAATATCTGTGCCACCGGCGACCCCGACCAGTCCATTTATCGCTGGCGGGGCGCAGATATACGTAATATCCTCGATTTCGAGCGAGACTGGCCCGATGCAACGATAGTCCGGCTGGAAGAAAATTTTCGCAGCACCCCCAATATCCTCGAAATTGCCGACCGGCTGATTGCCAACAACCAGAGCCGGAAAGAAAAACGCCTTATTGCGACAAGACCATCCGCGGGCAATGTATCCGTTGAGCAATTCGAAGATGAGGAGCAGGAGGCGCTCGGGGTCGCTGAGAATATCGGGCGATTAGCTGCCGATGGGGTGTCGCTGGGGCAAATTGCC
>CAYNVP010000018.1:0-16381 GCA_964400665.1 uncultured Pirellulales bacterium
CGAAGAAAAATGTCTTCTGCCACACGCTGAACAATACAGTAATCGCAAGCCCCCGGATTTTGATACCCATACTGGAGCTTTACCAGAACTCCGACGGCTCGGTGACGGTGCCTAAGGTTTTGCAGCCCTATATGGACGGCCAGGAACGAATTGCTCGTCGCTCGTAACCGGCGTGTTGTATCTCGTTTACCGCAATCGGGAGAGGAATAAGGACGGGACGGGAACGTGGATGATATAAGGCGAAGATTAGCCGAGATTGACAAGCAATTAGCCCGCGGCCCCATCTATTATCATCAGCAAATCATAACAACCGCTCCACTGCTGTTTTGCTCGGTTGGGATGATGGCGGGGATAGTCATACAAAATTACCTGTCGATACCCGTATGGGTTTGGTTGCTGGCGGCAGTTTGCACGACAATATCAATCGCGTCACTCGTCACTCGTCGCTTGCGGCTCGTAAGAGACACAAACCACTCATACATAATTCCTTATTTGGCACTTGTGTGTTTTGCCTGCGTGGGGGCGATTCGATTAGCAAGCTTCAATCGGCCCAAACTAAATGATATTCGTAAATTCGTCGGCAACGAACCAAACTCAGCGACAATTCGAGACCTAATTGAAACGACGAAGGACGCGAACCTGCCAAAGTTAGCGTCAATTCGAGGTGTAATTGAAACTGAGCCATATATTGAAAAACAGAACTGGCAATTTGCGAAGTTTAAATATTCTGACCTCGGCAGCAGCTTCTATCTGCGAGTAACCGAGGCAGAAATGACAACCGGCTGGGCAAAAACAACGGGGCTTGTGCGGGTACGGGTAAACGAGCCGTTGATGGACCTCAAAGCCGGGGATTATGTACAAATGTACTGCTGGTTAGACAGATTCAAAAACGCAACCAATCCCGGTGAATTCGACTTAGCAAAATATCTTGCGAGAAAGGGTGTATTTGTCGGGGCATCAGTGGAATCACGCCAGGCAATCGAGCTTCTGCAGACCGAACAAGGACGGCTTTTGACACGAATTAGAACTCGACTAAGTGCTGTGGCCACCGATCGCCTCGCAGGAGAGCTGCCGACGGAGGACCCAACGCGGGGGCTTGTAGAAGCCCTGCTGCTCGGTTCCCGAAGTAATATAAGCAAGGATGTTTACCGGTCATTCGAAGAAACTGGGCTGCTGCACTTTATCAGCTTGTCGGGGATGCACCTTGCCATCATTGCGGGAATTGCCTGGTGGCTGGCAAAATTAGCAGGTCTTATGAAACGCGGGCAGGCGACTGTTTGCATAATCACCGTGGTCGTATTCGTACTCACTGTGCCGCCAAGAGACCCGACCATCCGAGCGGCGATTATCGTAATTGTTTTCTGCGCATCCTTTTTCTTCAGGCGTCGGCCCAGCAGCTTGAACTCGCTTTCTCTGGCGGCGATAATCCTGCTGCTGGCCCGCCCCACGGGCCTGTTCGAAGCGGGCTGGCAGTTATCGTTTGTTTCGGTACTGGGCATACTGGCGTTTGGCAGGCGTATTCACTTTTTCCTATACAACAAGATAGCAGGTCATCCGTGGATTAAGGATTCTCTAACAACCAGGCCGTTTTTCAAGATAGTCGCAAGGCCCGGGCCGGCCATCCTCGCGTTATTTACAACAGGATTATCTGCCTGGGTAGGAAGCGCCGGGATTTTGCTTTACCATTTCTACACGATAAATCCGCTGACAAGTATCTGGACGGTTGCGGCTTTTCCATTTGTGGCTTTGATTTTGACTTTCGGCTTTTTGAAGATTCTTTTTTCTTTTGCGCTGCCGACACTCGCAGGCCTGCTCGGCTCGGCGGTATCATTACTGGCAGCAGCGCTCATTTGGATTGTAAAATTTATCGCCGGGCTGAACATCTCGGAGATACTGATAGGCCATACGCCGATATGGCTGATATTTCTCTATTACGCGCTTGTGCTGTTTGCGGGCTTTTGCTGGTTCAAACGGCCAATGCCGAAGCGGATTATATTCACAGTGACGGCAATCGCCATCCTGACATACCTTGGCGCAATCAAATGGCAACGGATGTATCGTGAAGACCTTACTGTTACTGTGCTG
This sequence comes from uncultured Pirellulales bacterium, assembly GCA_964400665.1. Lineage (GTDB taxonomy): Bacteria > Planctomycetota > Phycisphaerae > Sedimentisphaerales > Anaerobacaceae > Fen-1362. The sequence continues at coordinate 2,086 of CAYNVP010000018.1, forward strand.
GACGTCGGCCACGGCCAGGCGGTTCTGGCGGAGATGCCGGGGCAAACCAATATATTGTTCGACGCGGGTTCATCGAGCAGAGACGACATTGGAACAAGAGCTGTGCTTCCTTTTCTGCGATACAAAGGTATAGGCAAAATTGACTCGCTCTTGATAAGCCACGGCGATATTGACCATATCAACGGAATACCGGAAGTGAACGATGACTGCCGGATAGAGTTTTTTTATGCAAACAAGGCTTTTAAGCAGGAGAATAAGCCGACGGTCAAGTTTCTGCAAACCTTAATAGCGGTAAAGGATATCAATGCAATGTCAGAGGCAATCGGTCCTGTAAAAATAAAAACGCTTTGGCCCGATAGTGAAACCTGCCAAAACAATCAAATCAGCTCAAACGACAAGTCGACGGTAACAATGATTGAATATGCGGGCAGACGGGTCCTGATATGTTCCGACATCGAGAAGTTCGCACAAGGAGAACTCCTTCGGCTTTACCCCGATTTGAAAGCCGACGTTGTAATCGCACCGCATCACGGCTCAGCAAAAACAACACAGCGGTCTTTCCTCGAAAAATTAGGGCCTGAGGTCATCATCACAAGCTGCACAAAAACCGCATGCGAAAAAGGACAGGTTATAAAATTAAGTAAAAATATCAGCTCATACTACACGGGAACCGACGGAACCGTAATGGTTAGCATCGACAAAAACGGATTGACTAAAGTTAACAGGTTTACAAAAGAAAAGTAGCCCTGTGATATCCAGGGCTACTTGCTCAGTTCGTTCGGATTTTACCTTGTCTTGCCTACCTTATCATGTGGACGACTATTTCCACCCTGCGGTTCTTCTGTTTGCCGGAGGCATTTGCGTTTGACGCGATGGGTCTTGCCGGTCCGCAGCCAACCGCCTTTATCTTGCTTTCATTGATGCCATTTTTTACGAGATACCGTGTGACGGTAAGCGCTCTCTCGGCAGAAAGTTCCCAGTTATCAGCCCATTTCGACTTCTTGATGGGATCTGTATCGGTATGACCGACTACTTCTATTTCTTTGCCGGAGTATTTTCCCCTCAGCACCGAATAAATGTGGTCAAGCTCTTTGCTGGTTGCGCTCTTGAGATTGGCCTTTCCGGAGTCAAATAAAATTGCATTCGGAAGAGTAACGGTAACGGTTCCCGCGGCGGCGTCGAACGCAACGTCATAACCCTCGCCGAACCCGGTTGCCTCAGCGGCGCTTTGTCTCTTTTCGAGAATCTGCTTTTGAAGCTCCGCAATTGTCTGCTGGTCTATTGCCATCTGGTCGGAGAGCTGGCCCTTTTCGGCCCGTTCACGTTCAAGCAGCCCCTTTAGGTTCTGGTGCTCAACATTGAGCGCATCGTACTTTTTCTTCCAGTCGGTGCAGCCGGATAAAAGCAGAATTGGAATTAGACCAAAGAGCATTGCGGTCTTACATTTTGTGACTTGCATTTCTTTGCCTCCTTCAAATCGAAACCGATTCCGTTTTTTAACGATAAAACACAACTCTCAGGTAATCCAAAATCCTATCGTGTAGAATCATAACAGCAAGTATTCCCAATGACAAGAAGGGGCCGTAAGGAATTTGTCTTGTCTTTTTGGAAAACATCTGTAATCCGGCCCATCCAAGACCAAAGAAGGGAGCGATAAAAAAGGCGATAACGACAAAGAGCGGGCCTATGACCGTCCCTGCGGCACCCATTAAATGGACGTCGCCTAAGCCCATAGCTTCCCTGCCGAAGGCCAGCGTCCCGAGGATTCTTGTTGCCCATACGATACCGCAACCGACGAAATAACCGGTTAAACTGCCCAGAAGTCCTGCAACTACAGGCCTTTGCGAAAAATCCAGCCACAACTGGTAAAGAACAGGGGATCGACCAACAAGCCAGTTGGCAGCCAGTGCGCAAACAATTATTGGCAGCAAAAATATGATTTCTTTGCAAACCTCAATACGGTCGTTGAATTCAGGGGCATTTTTTTGCTGTGGTTTTTCAGGTGAATTTTGGAGGCGTGAGAAATCATAGCTGCTTTTGATAACTCCCGTGGCCAGCAGAAGCAAAGACAGGCCCATGCCGAGGCAAGCGCCCGCGGATAAAGAGGCAACCGTGGTTTGGCTGACGAGTATGAGGTCGGCTGTCGTGGGCACCAGGAAATAGGTACGAATATCTACTGGATGGATAAACAGAGGAGCCAGGGCAGAAGCGAGCAGACCGACTACGGTAGCGAACCAGCAGATAGACAAAGGTATTATCCACATCTCCAAATCGATGGCAGAAGCAGCGATAAGGGCGGAAAGCAGGATGATGTAAGCCAGATACAGAAGCCAGCCGCCGGCGAAAAAGGAAGGGACGCCACTTCGCAACCCGGAACGGAAATAGAGCGCTAAGATACCGACAAAGACCAGGGCAGTCATTAACTCGATGACAAAGTACCGCGGAGAGATGCGTGCCTTGCAATACCGGCATTTGCCGCCCAGAAGCAGCCAGGAGACAAGGGGAATATTATCGTAAAAGCGGATATGCTTACCGCAGGCGGGACAGGACGAGGGCGGGACGACCAGCGATTTATCTCGCGGAATGCGGTAAATCACGACGTTGAGAAAGCTGCCTACGCAGCCGCCGAAGGCAAAGCTGAAGATAAACCAAATCCAGTCAGGAATCACTATGTCGCTTCCCTGCATTTATTTCCTAAAGAAATCATTTCTTCTTATTAGAGCTTCTTTTTACTGCACCCGCAATTTTCATCGGCAGGCCGAACAGGCGGATAAAGCCGGTCGCGTCGGTTGGATTATATTCGGCTCCCATCTTGAAACTCGCAAGCGCTCCGCTGTATAAGCTGAACGGACTTTTTACGCCGGCCGGCGTGCAGCGTCCTTTGAAAAGTTTGACGCGAACAGAGCCGGTGACATTTTTCTGACTAACATCGATGAAGGCATCAAGGGCCTCACGCAATTGGCAAAACCACTGGCCGTAATAAACCACCTCGGCGTATTTTAAGGCAATCTGCTGCTTATAGTGCATTGTTTCACGGTCTAAAGTCAACGATTCGAGTGCCTTGTGTGCGGTCATCAGAATGGTGCCACCCGGCGTCTCGTAAGCGCCGCGGGATTTCATACCAACAAGACGATTCTCTACCAAATCAACCTGCCCCACGGCATGTTTGCCGCCAACGCTGTTTAGTTCTTCGAGCAGTTTTACGCTGTCGGTTGACTTGCCGTTAAGTTTTACGGGTATGCCACGTTCAAAACCGATTTCGACGTATTCGGGTTTATTGGGCGCCTTCGAAACGGGGTTCGATATCACATACAGCTCGTCCTTCGGCTCATTTGCCGGGTCTTCGAGGTCGGCGCCCTCGTGACTGATATGCCAGATATTGCGGTCCCGCGAGTAGATTTTCTTTTTGGACTGGTCAATGGGAATGCCGTGCTTGTTGGCATAGTCAACAGCTGCTTCTCGGCTGGTTAGTGTAAATTTAGGGTCTTTCCACGGCGCGATTATTTTCAACGACGGGTCCAGCGCCATATAAGTCAATTCGAATCGAACCTGGTCGTTGCCCTTGCCCGTTGCTCCGTGAGCGACACCTGTCGCGCCTTCGGCGTGGGCGACATCGACCTGATGCTTGGCAATCAAAGGCCGGGCAATGCTCGTCCCTAACAAATAGCCGTTTTCATAAACCGCCCCCGATTTAAGCAGCCGCCAGAGGCATTGCTCGACGAACTCCTTGCGCAGGTCCTTGACGACGCATTTTACTGCACCCGATTTGAGGGCCTTCTGCTTGATACCTGAAAGCTCATCGCCCTGGCCTAGGTCCGCCGCAAAGGCGATAACCTCGTAGCCATAAGTCTCATTCAGCCACGGCAGGATGACGCTCGTATCCAGCCCGCCGCTGTATGCCAGAACTACTTTTTCCTTCTTCGCCATTTTCGTCCTCACAAGCATCTATCATGCGAAGATATGATTATACAGGCAGACTACTCCCAATACAACGAATAGCAAAGGATTTCTCCATCCTGAAGTTTGGTCAATATTCCGTTCGCGTTATGCTGCGAAAATCGGCTCTACGGATTTGAGGATATGCCTTCGGCGAATATAATTCTGGCTTTTCTCCACGGCCTGACGTTCGAAAAAGTCAACGTTCTGACCAAATATCTTCGTCAGCTCCTCCTGCATTGCGTCCATTTTGATTGGCCCGGGCTTATGCTCCTGCTCAAACCCGACAAGCACACCGATACCGCTGTTGGGCCGGAAATCCTCGTGCAGAACGGGGCCGAAAAGTCCGAGGTCGCAAATATGGTGCTGCCGACAAAACGCATCTATCTTGTCTCTTGGCACCTCTATATGGCTGTTCATAATTCACCGCCTTCACTCGTAGTATATCATAATCATCGCCAAATAGCAAAGATTGTTATGTTGACTCCCCAAGAGAACATTGTAGGGCGGGGCTTGCCCCGCCGATTGGTCATTGCGAGGTCGAAGGCCGTGGCAATCTCAAACTTGACGCATCGCTGTCGGCTTCATAAAGGACCTTGCCTTCCTTGAGAATGTCTTTTATGAACTGGTCGCCAATTTCCAGGCGCTGGCGTATCTTTTCAGGCGTGCGGACAAGCAAGTCAACAGGAAACATCGGCCTCAGTTTCAGCCGGATTTGCACCGATTTATCAACGCTCCTGCCCTCAAAAGTCGCAACTATAAGAAGGTCAACATCCGAATCTTGTTTGGCCGTGCCCTCGGCATACGAACCAAATAGAATCACCTTCTCGGCCCCAAACTCCTCGCCGATTCGCCTCCCAAACCGTTCTATCTCATTCATCGCTACCATAGTGAACTTAGGTTACAAAAGATGTTCTAACAGGGCAATTTAAAATTACGATGGCGAAATCACTTTCCCACTTTATCTTTTCTACCGCTCTGATAATTTAGTGGTGATAACTCGCCGAATTCTTTCTCATACTCATCGAGCCATTTCGTTTCGCAAGCATTTGCATTACTATCTATCCGCCATCCTATCCGGAGTGATTCCGGCGGAAACCCATTTTTATTATATTCAAGATTATGATATCTATCACCTTCGATGTGTGCGTTACCCCTCCGGACACCTTTGCAGAAATCCCCGATTCGTTGGTTCAAAAAACGACGAAACGTGCAACCAAAAAACAATATGCCATCTTGGTCTTCACCGAATATCCTCGGTATTGGTTTTGGATTTCCGTTTTCTTTTACACACCAAACTACATACGCGCCAAGTTCAGCTGGGACTGAAACTGTTCCTTCTTCAATGTCCCTAAAGGTCCCTTTCCCTTCCAATTGTTTAAAATCAAACATATCTCATACTCCTATCACCGTCCGCATAACCTCGACACTTGCTCCTCGACCTGTAAATAACTTGAATTGTGCAGCCGCTTGATTGATGAACATATCGAGGCCGGAGATTGTGCGACAGCCGAGGAATTTGGCCTGCTTTAAGAGCAGCGTCTCAGCGGGATTGTAAACGGTATCAAAAACAGCCATATCTTTTTTCAAAAACTTCTCATCAACCGGCGTCACATTAGTATTCGGGTGCATACCGATACTGGTGCAATTGATTACAAGTTTTGCTTTTAATTTTCGCAGGTCATCGAGGTCGGCATAATCGCATTTGAACTCGTGGGCGAGTTTCTTTGCCCGTTCGATGGTGCGGTTATAAATTTTGACTTTGGCCTTTGCGTCGGTAAGGCCGGCAACAATCGCGCGTGCCACACCCCCCGCCCCGATTATGGCAACGGGCACTTTCTTCAAGCCGGCCCGTTCGATACCAAGTGCGTTGGTGATTGAATCCAGTGCAGCGGCACAATCCGTATTGTAAGCCGAAAGTCGTGGCTCGTGACTCGTGGCTCGTGACTCGTTGATGACAATGGTATTGGTAGCTCCGATTTTTTCAGCCAACGGTTCGACCACGCCCTGCTTTGATTTCACGTAATTGAGTGCATTTTCCTTGTGTGGGATGGTTACCGAGAAGCCGCGGAAAGCCAGCCAGGGGCGTGAGAGAATGTTATCCAAAAACGTGTTAAATCCCGTCTGCCCCCCTGCCACTAACAGAGGCAGATATATCTTGTTCAAGCCGGCCTCGGCGAAGCAGGCATTATGAACAGCCGGGCTTAACGAATGGGCAAGGGGAGAGCCGATGACGCCGTAAAGTTCGGTATGGGCATCGATGGAATCCCAGCGATAAATATCTTTTAGCTGCCTGACCGTTGGCTGGCCCGGTGCGGTCGTGGTCTTTTCATCGATACTGGCAAAACCAAGAAAGGCGTCGAGCTTTTTTGTGATGATTCTCGTAATAAATCCCGACTCATCCATACAAAACGCAATCAGGTCGCCTTTGCTGTCGTGAAGTAAATCGAGGATGTCGAAGCAGTCATTGATGTTATGGGCGGAATAGACCAGCTTTGGTATTGCTCCGGAAGAGACGTTGACAATCTCCCAGTAGAGCTTTTTGATATTTCTGAACTTTGTCTGGAAGTTGTGGACCGACAGAATCAAGCGGGTATTCGCGCCGGCAGACAGCGCAAGTGAGATTTTACCGCGTATCGCCACGGAGAGAAAATTGTCATATTCGACATCCACGAATTCCACTCCCGCGCGAACTGCGGCGGCAAGAACATTCGTGCGCAACTGGTTTGGATGACGCAGCGCCCCGCCCTGGTGATAATCTCGGCAGGTAACGATAATGGCAAGCGTCGGGACAAGCTGTCTTGCCGCGTTAATGACCTGCAGGGCAAGGTCAACGGACAGGTGCACAAGATAATCTGTGCGCAATTCGAGCATTTCCGCACCGGCGGCAAAAGCAGCTTTTATCTGCTCCTCGGCCTCATTGAGGTTTTTGGCTGATATTGGAACAGCTAAACTTGTCATACCGGTGGCATAATAAAAGATGTAACAGGCAATTGCAACCCGCTGGTCTCGGCCAAGCACCCATTCAGGACAACAAAGTCTCAGCGGGTGAATATCACCTGAATTCCAAAATAGGTCCTGGGAGCCGTAGCCGGGCTTGTGACAAGATGAACGGAATTAGAGCAGGAACAAAAGTTATCTGAAGCGTTTTGCCATATCGGCAAGCTGTTTCAAATCCGCGATTGGCAGCGGAGATGGCGACTGAGCGCAATCCGGCCGGTTAGTGGCTGTGCAGGATTCCTTTTGTAGCTTACCGTCGCCTAAGAGCATCTCTTCGAGCCGGCTAAGTCGGCCCTTGAGGGCCTCAACCTCACGGCCAATTTGTTGAATCATATTTTTAATCTGAATAAAGCGAGTAAAGTCAATCGAGCTTTGTCGATAACCGGTAATGCTGCTTCCGGGTGTAATTTGTGAATCACCATGTTTGTTTACAAACGCCATAGCAGAAATCCCTTTGACACCTCTAAAATAATCTCACACGAGACGAAAATTGTCTCGTTAAGTCCCCACAATTCGTATTAGGATGAATTTTAACATTAGGGCCGCAAAAATTCAAGCAAAGATACTGAGGAAAATACAAAAAGGAGATTAGAGGTCGTGGAACAAAAATATACGCTGCTATTATAGGCCCCTGCAGAAAAATTTTTTGTCAGCCGGACAGCAGGAAATAATCAAAATGAACACTAAGAAGGGACACCCAAATGAAAAAATTACAATCGGACGGACATGAATCGTCGGCGATCGGATTATCGGCGGTTAAATCCCGACGACTGCGGCGGGTTTCTCCTGCCGTGTCTGGGCACATACCTTTGCGGCCTTTGATGGGAGATTTCAGAAATCCTGAACTTCGGCTTTGCCCGCTGCTGTCCTGATTTGGGTTGTACAGAAGGTTTCTGTTTAGGGGATTGTTTCGCCTGTTTTTCCAGCAATAGCGCTCTCGCACAGACCTGCCGTGTTCCCTCATTTGAATGCTTAAGCCCATCTTCCAGCAGTTGAAAAGCCGCTTTCCTCATTCGGCCCCGCATCTTCCGCAGGCCATAAGCGGCCGCTCCTTTCGCGGCCCTGTTGGCGTTGCTGAACAACGCCTCTTTGAGGATTTCGAAACCGTCCTCCTGCATCCAGGACAGATTAAACGAGGCGTGTCGTGCGGCGGAAGGATTATCGCAATACACCTTTGCCCTCAACCGCTCAAGCAGTTCTATGGCCTCCTGGTCTTTCTCCCGACCGCTCGGTTCACGTTTTGTCAGCTTCATAAGTCCACCCCTTACTTAATCGGCAAGTATATACAAGTTTCTTAAAAAAGCAAGATTTGTCAAGTGGCTTTTGGGACTGAAAAATAACCCCCGTCAAGGGCAATAAACCGCATCACTGCGTAAAAATGCTTTACAAGCGACCGATTTGGTGAAAAATAACAATTGCTTTACAGTGTGTAATCCGAAGGAGAATGAACTATGAAGAAATTTTTGCCGGTTGTCATATTAATTGCGGTAGCTGCTGCATTCATCTTGATAGGGCTTGTCAGCAAGGGCAAGGGAAAAGGAAATCTGCAGATAGCGGTGATACCAAAGGGAACAACGCACGTCTTCTGGCAATCGATACATCGCGGTGCGCTGAAGGCAGGCCAAGAGTCGGAGGCGGAGATTTTCTGGAACGGGCCCGACCGTGAGGGCGACAGGGAAAAACAGATTCAAATCGTGGAGGACTTTATTACGCGCAAGGTTTCGGGCATCGTGCTTGCGCCCAACGACAACAAGGCGCTTGTGCCGGTAGTGGAGAAGGTGGCGGCAAGCGGAATACCGTGCGTGATTATCGACTCGTCGATAGAGACGGACAAATATGTTTCATTCGTGGCGACGGATAATTACCAGGGCGGGGTGATTGCAGCGAAGCGAATGGGCGAGATTTTAGGCGGCTCGGGAAAGGTGATTTTGATTAAATATGCGCCAGGGTCGGCATCGACAACGAACCGGGAAAACGGATTCAGCGATACCATCGCAAGGGAGTTCCCGGGCATAAAAATCGTCGATTCCAAATACGGGCTGGATACAGTGGAGACCTCGCTTCAGGCCACGGAGGATTTGCTGACCAAAAACACGGAAGTTGACGGCCTTTTCGCGTGCAACGAATCGACGGCGGTCGGGGCGCTAAGGGCGCTGCAAAGCTCGGGACGGGTCGGCAAAATAAAAATGGTCGGCTTCGACGCGGGCGTATTGTTGATTGAGGCATTAAGAAACGGCGATATCGATTCGCTGGTTGTGCAGAACCCCTACAAGATGGGTTATGAAGGCGTAAAAACATTGGTGGATAGCTTGCAGGGCAAAGAAGTGCCGAGGCGAATCGATACCGGCGTGAAACTGATTACCGGGGATAATATTGATACGCCGGAGATTCAGGCATTACTGAAATGACGAATTTAACCGGGCAAGGCGGAGACAATCTGCCAATCCTTGTGATGCGGGGCATATCGAAGCGGTTCGGGCCCGTTCAGGCCCTTGAGGATGTGAATCTGACTGTTCGCCGGGGAACTGTGCACGCGCTGGTCGGCGAAAACGGCGCAGGCAAATCCACGTTAATGAAAATCCTGGCGGGGGTCCATCAGCCCGACACTGGGACTATCGAAATAAACGGGCAACTATGCCGCTTCGAAAAACCTCAGCAGGCGATTGAAGCGGGTGTATCGATGATTTATCAGGATTTGGATCTGGCGGAGCATTTGACGGTTGCGGAAAATGTTTTTCTGGGCAACGAGCCACGTAAAAGGGTTCGCTTTGTGGTCGATTCGAGCAGAATGGTCAGGGCGACGGCAGAATTGGCGAATGGATTTGGATTCGAGATAAAACCGACGGCGGTGGTGAGCAGTTTATCAACCGGTGACTGCCAGATTGCTGAAATATTAAAGGCGCTTACGCGAAAGGCCTCAATAATCGTTATGGATGAACCCACAAGCTCGCTGTCTGAGAACGAGACAAACCGGCTGTTCGAGATAATCAGGCAGCTGAGGAACAACACCATATCAATCATATATATATCGCACCGGCTTGAAGAGATAATCGGGCTTGCAGACGATATTACGGTCCTGCGGGATGGCCGAGTCGTTCACAGCGGCCAAATGGGCAAGCTCGATACCAGGTCAATTGTGAAATATATGGTCGGTCGTGAACTGACCGATTTTTACCCGAAGCGCAAAAAAACCATAGGAGAAATCTTGGCTGAAGTAAAAAACCTGTCTTCGCAGAAGATACAGGACATCAGTTTCAACGTTCGGGCAGGTGAGATTGTCGGGATGGCGGGATTGGTCGGGGCAGGCAGGACAGAAGTTGCAAGGGCGATATTCGGCGTTGATAAAAAAAACAGCGGAACAATCCTGCTCGATGGCCAGGAGGTTGAGATAAACTCGCCTGCCGATTCGATAGCGAACGGAATCGCGTTCTTAACCGAGGACAGGAAACGAAGCGGACTTTGCCCGGCTCTTGCCTGCTCGTGGAATATAACGTTAGCTGCTCTCGGGCTAATCGGGATGCGCAGGTTAATCAGGCCTGCAAAAGAAGCGGTAATCGCCGACAAGCTCGGAAAACAATTAGCTATTAAGTGGACATCACCGCAAGTGCAGGCCGATACCCTGTCGGGCGGCAACCAGCAGAAATTATTAATCGCACGCTGGCTGTTGGCAGAGGCAAAATTCCTTATCGTTGATGAACCCACACGGGGCATCGACGTCGGGGCCAAATATGAGGTTTACACGCTGCTCAATAACCTTGCCGAGCAGGGCAAAGCGATATTGATGATTTCATCGGAGCTGCCTGAATTGCTGGGCGTAACGGACAGGATTTTAGTAATGCGGCGGGGCCGGCTCGTGGGCAATCTGAAAACCAGCGAAACCACACAGGAGGAAGTTATGCATTTGGCCGCAGTGGAGGCAAGTTAAATATGGGCAAGCTTATCAGACAACTATTGCCGTTCGGTAGTTTGATGCTGATTGTCTGTATCTTGGCGGCGCTGAGGCCGGATACTTTTTTGACTATGGACAACTTCCTTAACGTCCTTCGGCGGTCGAGCGTCTATGGAATCATCGCGATTGGAATGACGTTCGTGATTGTATCAGGCGGCATCGACCTTTCAGTCGGCTCGATGCTGGCTGTGTGTGGTATGATTGGAGCCGCAGCGATGGAGGCAATCGGAGGAGCCAACCCGCAGGGATGGGCGCTTGTCGCAGGAACAATAGCGAGTGTCGCGGCGGGAGTAGTTTGCGGAATGGGCAACGGGATTTTGATAACGCAGTTTCGATTACAGCCGTTCATTGTCACACTGGGGACAATGAGCTTTTTCAGGGGGATTGCGCTTGTGATGAAGGACGGCCAACCCATAAACATTCCCGACTATAAATATCTCGGTGAAGGTATTGTTCTCGGGGCCCCCGTTTCGGTTCTGATTTTCGCAGTTGCCATTACCGCGGCGATGTTTGTTTTGAGATATACGCCGCTGGGACGGTACACATACGCGATAGGTTCAAACCGCGAGGCGGCGTTTCACGCCGGTGTCAGGGTGGAACGAAACCTGGTCTGGATATATACGATAGTTGGGCTTCTGGCGGGAATAGCGGCTATGATTCAGGTAAGCAGAACGGTATCGGCACAGCCGACGGCGGGACTTGGTGCGGAGCTGGACGTAATTGCGGCGGTCGTGATTGGCGGAGCAAGCTTATCGGGCGGGCGGGGGACGATAACGGGGACAATCATAGGGACACTATTGATAAGTTTTTTGCGAAACGGCTGCACCCTGTTAGGCATATCGACAAACGCACAGTTGATAGTGATTGGCATGATTATCGTCGTTGCTGTTGCAGTGGACCAGCTGGCACAGGCCAGGACAAAAAAGGCCGTAAGTTAGAATAGGCCGGGTATATGAGGAGACAAAAAATGTCAAAGGCAATGAAACTGACAGGCGCAAAGGGCGAGCCGAAGGTTCCGGTGATTGGTGTTTTTGCAACGAGCGACCCGAGAATAGACGAGGCGAGTCGCAAACGATGTCAGAACATCGTCAAAATGACGGCCGATACTATAAGCGGCAAGGTTGTCCTGCCGGATAAACAAGCCGTGCCGGTCGTTTACTCCACAGTATTAATCGACGGCGAAAAGCAGGCAGACATCGTAGCGGAGCAATTCCGCAAAGCGGGTGTCGATATACTTATCCTTGTGCCTGATACCTGGGCGTTTCCGCAGTTGACCACAATATCACTTCTCCAGCAATTCCCGCCGAATACGCCGATAAATATCACCTGCGGCAACAGCGGGCCAAAGCCAGGAGTCGTTTACGCGCACGCACTGAATGGCGCGATAAGTCAATATGGTCGCTTATGCACGCTGAACATCGGCAACTGGCCCGACACGGGGGCAAATCCGAAAATGAGCGAGCAAACCGCGAAGTGGCTCATCGACTGGTGCTATGCGGCTGTAACGGCCGTCGGCCTTCGAGGAAGACGCGCCGTGATTTTCGGTCACGACTCGATGGGAATGGAAACCGCGCTGGCGCACGTCATCCCAACTCGCAATACCTTCGGCATTGAAATTACCCGTCTGGATATGAAACTTCTGGCGGATATGCTGCGAAAAGAGGCATACGATAAAAAAGAATTAAAAGCGCTGAGGAGATGGATAAATCGACACATCGGCGACCGGCTTGAGCTGCGAAACGAAGAGGATAGCGAACGATTCAATATGAGTTTGGCGATGTATCTGATTGTGCGCGATATTATGGCCGAACTCAATGCGGTCGGCGGCGGATTTATGAGCCAGCTCGAATGGGGAAGCGACCTGCGCGGGATACCGCTGCCTGTGGCGGACGTGATGGAATCGCTGTTTAACAGCACCTTCGACCACAAAGGCCGCAAGGCCCCCCTGCCGTATGCGACCGAGGCGGACGTGCAGGGACTCCTTACTATGCTGTTTATGACATATCTCTCTGGCGGTAATCCGCCTTTATTTATGGATTTCCGCAAGGTATGGGAGGCGTGGGAGATAAAGGAACTGTCGAAGAAAATCGGCTTGAAACAATTGGATAAAAAGGCGGATTGGTTCAATAAAGGTCTTGTCGATGGCGACAATTCCGGAAGCGCGGCCTTCGACTGGGGGGCGTTGCCGGGGACAAGTATAAAAGAGATAATGGCTGGTATCGGTATGCCTTTGGCAGATGAGTTTTACTTCCCCGGCGGCGGTAATTCAGTAACGTTTATGACGCCTGCGGGTATAGAGGGCATCGCTGGACGACTGGCTTTCAGCGGCACGTCCGGATTATTCAGCTTGATTTGGGACGAGGCGCGAACAACGGAAGTGCCTGCTGAGCTTGGAAAGGCGATGTGCAATCTGACGACACCGACTTGGCCGCATACTTTTGTCGTGCCGAAGTTCGCCAGTATGCTCGAATACAAGCAGTATGCCCCTGCCAATCACTTTCATATGACCTGGCTGCTGCCCGTAGCTCGATTGCAGTACTGGATGGATTTGGCGGGCGTTTCGAGCGTTACGCCCTGGGCCGCCAGGCCGAAATTTATCGAAGGCCTCGACCGCCCTCAGCCGTTAGTTAATTTGCTTAACGGCGGGAAATAAAAGCCGTTTTTTTGAAGGGATGAGTCCGGTAAATCGAATTTCATATTCGAAATATCAAACTTCATATTTAACATATCAAGTTTCATCCAGGACATATTAAGCTTAATATGCGACGGATGAAGCTTCGTATCTGGCAAATAAACTCGCCCTGCCAGCAGTCAGAACAAGCGGAGCTGTCAATCAGGATTAATTCGGCTATAATACACCGCTCGATACCCCCGATGAATCGGGAATATCCCTGCGGAAGATTTAAATGTTTGTCGATGAGGCGAAAATCTGGGCCAAGGCGGGCGACGGAGGAAACGGTTGTGTTAGCTTCCGGCGGGAGAAATACATCCCCAAAGGCGGTCCCGATGGCGGAGACGGCGGCAAAGGCGGCAGTATCTTCTTCGTTACGGACCAGAATCTCGATACGCTTATGGACTTCGCCGGCAAACATCACTGGCAGGCCCAAAACGGCAAAGCCGGCTCAGGGAACAACAGAACCGGCGCCGACGGAGAAGACCTTATCATAAAAGTACCGCCCGGCACACTCATCTACGACGCCGACCTCGACCTGCTGCTTAAGGACCTCGACGGAGTCGGTTTGAAGGTATGTGTTTGCCTCGGCGGGCGAGGAGGCAAAGGAAACAAGCAATTCGCTACTTCCACGTATCAGACGCCTCGATACGCTGAACCCGGCAAGCCGGGACAGGAAAGAAATCTCCGCCTGGAACTGAAATTGATAGCAGATGTCGGATTAGTCGGGATGCCTAACG
>CAYNVP010000018.1:16481-22876 GCA_964400665.1 uncultured Pirellulales bacterium
CTCCGCCTGGAACTGAAATTGATAGCAGATGTCGGATTAGTCGGGATGCCTAACGCCGGCAAAAGCACACTTATTTCCCGCTGCTCGTCGGCCCGTCCCAAAATCGCCTCATATCCCTTCACAACCCTTGAGCCGATTCTCGGCATCGTGCAATTATCCGATGAACGCCGATTAGTGATGGCCGATTTACCCGGCCTTATCGAAGGCGCGCACAAGGGAGCCGGGCTGGGCTTCGAATTCCTGCGGCACATCGAAAGAACTCGCATAATCGTCCACATACTCGATATAATGCCTGCCGATAGCTCGGACCCCGTGAAAAATTATCGTCAAATTCGCGAAGAGCTTGAGCAGTACAGCAAAGTACTGGCGGTGAAACAGGAGGTCATCGTTGCCAATAAAATCGACCTTGACCACGATAATCAGCTCGTTGCAAAGCTGAAAGAAAGATTCGATAATGATATAATCCCCATCTCAGCCGTTACCGGTGCGGGAATAAAAGAACTCTGTGAGTTGCTCTGGCAAAAACTAAAACAGGCAAAGGCGGAAAGAACAATCTCGCAATGAATCTAATAGCTATCGACATCGGAAATACAAATATAAACGTTGGGCTGTTTCTCAAGAGCGAAGAGCAGTTTGTAAAATCAGTTTCCGGCGAGGCGACACAGGAATTGACCGATTTCCTGAAATCGACCTGGGAAATGATACCGGTCGCAAAACGCTCAAAAGAAGGCAAACGCGACGGCATAATCGTAGCCAGTTCGGTAAAACCGGCCTTGACAGAGATTGTGCGCAAAACAGTAAAGCAGGCCACCGGCGAAAAGATGCTGCTGGTAGGCAAAGACATCCCATTACCGATTGAGCTTTCTATAAATGAAGTGGAGAAGGTCGGAACCGACCGGATTCTGGCGGCATCGGCTGCTTATGCCGTCGCGGAGCACGCCGTTGCCGTGGCAGATTTCGGCACGGCTGTAACTATCGACCTCGTCGATGACCGCGGAGTATTTTGCGGCGGTGTTATCTTACCCGGCTTTGAAATGTCCGCAAACGCCCTGCACAATGATACTGCCCAACTGCCGAAGGTAACTGTTAAAAAGCCACAGTGGCCATTCGGGAAAAACACCGCCGAAGCAATCAACGCCGGCTTGTATTATTCAGCCATAAGTGCGCTGCAGGAAATAGTCAGGCGATATGCAGAGACGCTGGGCACCTGGCCTCAAACCGTCATTACCGGCTCAGGGGCTAAACTGATTAAAGACGACTGCGAGTTTGT
The DNA here is from genome assembly GCA_964400665.1 of uncultured Pirellulales bacterium. GTDB lineage: Bacteria > Planctomycetota > Phycisphaerae > Sedimentisphaerales > Anaerobacaceae > Fen-1362. Next base: position 17,752 of record CAYNVP010000018.1, read on the forward strand.
AGATAACTACGTCCCCGACCTCGTCATCAAAGGCATAGCCCTGGCCTACCAAAAATTTCTCGAATCGAGTGAATAGCTATTCTTTGGAGTGATAATGTTATCGTTATCGATATCCAAAATCCTTTCCAATAGCTGGTTCTGGTTGGCCATCGTGGCTGTAGTTATTACCGTTAACTATTTCTGGGGCAAGTCCCCACCACCACCCAGAAAAAGCGCATTCTTTGAAAAACACAAGCGAGCTATTACTCGGACTACAGATATCTTTTTAATCCTCGTGATACTTTTCGTATGGGTGTCGCTGACGTATATGGCTATATCCACGGGCGTGGCTCATATTCTCAAGCGCACACATATAGCCACCAACGAATTAGTCGCCGACTCAGTTGCTTTTTTCGCGATAGGAGCCACAGCATTGTCAGGTAAATCAGGTATCTTGATTGGCTTTCTTTCTATATTCTGGTCGAACCTCACCACTCGCAAGAGATTGATTCTGGCAGTTGTGTCGGTCTTGCCTATTGGTTTCACAATACTGGCTATGCTGGCGGCTCGATTCGATGAACCAGAGGCAATATGGCCATTGGTAATGATGTGCCTTGGGTCTTTGGTATCCTGTTGGCTGGTCAACGGGTCTGCAATTATCGCCGGCCAGCACTTCTTCCGGGTCGCGTGGCTACTGATGTGTAAATTAAAACTCGCATCCGGCGAATTCCTCCAGTAGAGTGCAGAACGAATGAGCATATCTGCAGCAGTGATAACAGGCAAGGGAACAGGGGCTATCGCCACCATTCAAATCTGCGGCGATAGTGCAAAAACCATCCTCGAAAAAATATTCAAACCGGCCACCGATTTCACAGTCGGAAAAATCTGCGTAGGGACAATCTCTGACGACAATAGGACAATCGACCAAGTTACTATCGGCTGTGAAGGGCCTGAGACCTTCGCAATTAACTGCCATGGCAACCCGCTGATTGTCGAGCGGATTATGCAACTGCTTCAAAAGCAGGGCGTCGAGCTGATAACAGCCGAGCAATTATTTGTCAGGACTTTCGAGGGCAGTAACACTATCGCCCTTGAAGCCAAACTGAACCTGCCGAAGGCAAAGACAATCGAAGGCACAAAGATACTCCTCAACCAAATCGATTCAGGTCTTACGACAACTGCAAAAAGCTGGAAGCTAAACCCACCAAGCCAAATCAACAAAGAGGCCAAAGACATAATCGAGGCAAGTCCAGCCGCCCGACTTATTATTTACGGTTGCAAAATAGTCCTTGCAGGTCCGCCGAACACAGGTAAAAGCACCTTGCTCAACCGACTTTGTGGGAACCAAAAGGCAATAGTTACAAACACCAAAGGAACCACACGTGACTGGGTCTCAGCAAGTTGTCGAGCCGAGCCATTGGCGTTGGAGATGTTTGATACAGCTGGACTGGATGAGGAGTTTGCTGACGACATAGACAAAGCGGCCCATCAGGCAGCTATTGATATTATAAATCATGCTGACTTGGTATTGCTCGTGCTCGACAACAGTGAATCACACCAACAGCTTACATCCGGCCTGATTAAAACCATAGCCAGTAAGAAAGTTTTGACCGTTCTCAATAAATCCGACCTGCCCGCACAACTTGACACAGCCAAAATACCCGCCAATCTGGCCTCCGGCGCTGTCCGAATCAGCGCGCTTTTGGGAACCGGTCTCGATGCTCTCGCCGAAAAGATATGCGAAGCCGCCGGCGTCAAAAACTTTGACCTGCGACAACCTGTGTGCTTTACTCCGCGTCAAAAACGACTCCTGACGCAGCTTGCTGACGTCAAAACAAAAGATACCGCACAGTCAATCATCACAGAGTTGTTATCCGGCTCGCCAGATGTATAATCGGTGTCTATGACCAAAGGCAGCCAAAATCTTACGCCCGCGATGCGGCAGTTTCACCAGTTCAAGCAGAAATACCCCGACTGCATACTCTTTTTCCGGATGGGCGATTTCTACGAAACCTTCTACGAGGACGCTAAGACCTGCTCGAAGGTTTTGGGACTTACGCTCACCAGCAGGGACAAAGGAAGCGACAATCCCGTTCCATTGGCTGGCGTACCCTGGCACGCCGTAGATGGTTACCTCAGAAAGATGCTCCAGGCGGGCTACAAGGTCGCTGTCTGCGAGCAAATCGAAGACCCGAAGACCGCCAAAGGTCTGGTCAAGCGCGACGTCGTCCGCATCGTCACGCCGGGAACGCTCACCGACGACATTCTGCTGGAAGCGAAACAGGATAATTTCTTAGTCGCGGTCTGGCAGACAAACGCGACATCGGCCATAAGCTGGGTCGATATCTCGACCGGACATTTCTTCGCACAGCAGATACCAGAGCAGGAAATACTCGACGAGATAGTGCGCCTCTCCCCTGCCGAGTGCCTGCTGCCCGACAGGCGAGGCGAGCTGTTCGAGACGCAGGCAAGGAAACTGGCCAAAGGTATTAGCGAGCTGACCGGCGCGTCGATTACCGAAAGGCCAAGCTGGTATTTCGACCCTTATCAGGCAAAACAGCGGCTGCTAAAACACTTCGGCACGGCCACACTCGAGGGATTCGGAATACGCGACTCAGACGGTGCCATTATCCCCCCCGCCGGCGCCCTCATCGAGTATCTAAACGAAACGCAAAAAACCGCCCTTGCCCACATTTCCGCCATTAAAAAGGTCAGCCATAAAAAGTTCCTGCACATTGACTATACATCCCTGCGCGGGCTTGAAATACTGCGAACGATTCGGTCCGAAAGCAAAAAAGGAACCCTGCTCGACACGCTCGACCAGACGCTGACGCCTATGGGCGGCCGGATGTTTCACAACTGGCTTTGCAGACCCCTGTGCGACTTATCGGGTATTGAGCTTCGACAGAACGCAGTCGGCGAACTAAAGGATACTGATAATCAATTGACTGAAACCCGCAAATTGCTTTCCGATATCGCCGACCCGGAACGTATCGCCGCCCGCATAGCAACCGCCAGGGCAACGCCGCGAGACCTTGTCGCGCTTGCTCGAACGCTGCGCCAGGTGCCGAAACTCCGAGAAACGATAGGCAGATTTAATGCAACGCTTCTGGTGAATCTGGCGAGTCAGTGCGACAGTATGGACGAGCTTGCCGACCTCTTAGAATCGGCCATTGAGCCGGATTGCCCATTACGCCTGACCGATGGCGGCGTCATCCGCGCCAGCTTCAACAAAGAACTGGACGAGCTGCACTCAATCTCACGCGACGGCCAAAGCTGGCTCCAGCAATATCAAAAGCAGCAAATCGAGCAGACCGGAATAGACCGGCTAAAAATCGGCTTCAACCAGGTCTTCGGCTACTACATCGAGGTCAGCAGGTCAAACGCGGACAAAGTCCCCGCTGAATACGTCCGCAAGCAGACAATCAAGAACGCCGAAAGATATATCACCGATGAATTGAAAAAATACGAGACCCGCGCGCTCGGCGCCGAAGAAAAAGCCCTCGCCCTTGAACAGAAACTATTTGAAGAAGTCCGGCTGCAGACGGCACAGTATATTCGCCGATTGCAGGCACTGGCCGATACAATCGCACAATGCGATTGTCTGTGTAATCTCAGCTTTGTCGCAAAACGCCGCGGCTACATCAGGCCTAAAATGACAACAAGCAACGAGCTTCTCATAAGCGATGGCAAACACCCCGTCCTCGCCGAGACGCTCGGTTCTGAATTCGTTCCCAACGATATTGAATTAGGGAATAATTCCGGCGATGTAATGATAATCACCGGCCCTAATATGAGCGGCAAGAGCACCTACATAAGACAAACCGCGCTGCTGGTCCTGATGGCACAGGCCGGGTCGTTTGTTCCTGCAAAAGATGCGACAATCGGCCTTGTTGACCGCATATTTACCCGCGTCGGAGCATCAGATGAACTGGTCAGGGGCCAATCGACCTTTATGATAGAAATGACCGAAACCGCCAATATCATCAACAACGCCAGTTCAAAATCGCTCGTCATATTAGATGAGGTCGGCAGAGGCACAAGCACCTACGACGGCCTGGCCCTTGCCTGGGCAGTCACCGAGCACATCGCAAACAAAATCAAGTGTCGAACCCTCTTCGCCACACATTACCACGAGTTGACCGAGCTTGCGGAACTATTCGCCAATATCAAAAACTGCAACGTCGCCGTGCGAGAATGGATGGATGAGGTGGTCTTTTTGCACAAAATTCTCCCAGGCGGCACGGACAAATCCTACGGCATTCACGTCGCAAAACTTGCAGGCATCCCGAAACCCATTTTGGAACGTTCAAAAGAAATTCTGGCCGAACTCGAAACCACCTTCCAGAAAGAAGCCGCCGGCTCACACCTTTCCAAACACAAAACAAAAAAACCTGACGCCGATACCCTCTTCGTCAAAAAACACAAATCCGTCCTCGATAAACTTTCCTCCGTCGATGTAAATAACCTCACGCCTGTCGAGGCCATCATTCTATTAAATCAGATTAGAAATGAGATTGACAAGAGTTAAAGATTTTCCTCGTCAAGACCGAACAAGCCAAACAACAAAGCCTACACACACCAAATACTATCCCAAAGAATATCAGGACCCAAAATGCTCCAACCGTCCAGAAATGGAGAGGGTCTTCTATTGCAAAACTCTTATGATGACCCGGAAAATTTAACCAAGCTGCTATTTGATTATAAACACTTGAAGCCAATGTTACAAAAATAGATAAAGCAACGAACTCTTTAAATGATCTAATCCGACTGCTAACAACACAGATAGTCAACACGAAGGGCAAATACCGAATTACCCACCATGGAAATGGAATCTGTTTCCACTCGGCGAGCCTGGGAATTATCAGCAACTTGTATAAGAGCTGGTCACTAATATACGTGGCAAGCACAATTGCGATTATCGACACAACAATAAAACTCATTCTAATCGACTTCAATTCGACGGCCCTCTAACCAGCTTGTCACGGCTTGTAATACTGCATCGCCTCGGGGATAAGCCGTTTGATATTGTTGATTCTCGTTGAGTCGGCAGGATGTGTGCTGAGTAGCTCCAGAGGCCTTGGCTGGCCCTTATTTGCAGCAACCATCCTCTCCCAGAAACTGACCGCCTCGTTCGGATTGTAGC
>CAYNVP010000019.1:0-22507 GCA_964400665.1 uncultured Pirellulales bacterium
CATAACCATCCATAGAAGCGACCTTTTCAAGCACAAAACCAAGCCCGCCTACTTTGTATACCGCAATAACCGCTAACGCAATCATACTAAAGGTCGCTATGAAAAATTGTACCACATCAGTAATAACTACGCCATAAAAACCTGAAAACATCGCATAAATCAGGGCTACAAGCATACAGGCGCCAATGGCCCACCATTTACTAAGAGGGGTCATTGTAGTGATAATGCTGCTCATTGCAAAGGTGACCCACCCAATAGTAATGAGGTTCTGTACTATGCCTGCAAAAAATGCACGAAAACCGCGCAGAAATGCAGCGGATTTACCTTCGTAGCGCAACTCATAGAACTCGGCATCTGTTATGATCGATGCTCGACGCCAGAGACGAGAAAAAAGAAAGATGCCTACAATCAGCGTAAGCACAGCGACAAAAACCCACCAGATTCGCTGAAGGCCGGCTTGACGGGTAATCTCTGTTACTACCAGTGGAGTATCCGATGCGAAGCTGGTGGCTATCATCGACATACAAATCATCCACCATGGAAATGAGCGTCCGCCCAGAAAGTAATGTTCTGGGCTTTGAGATGCTTTGCGAGAATAGACTATTCCGATAATTAATGAAAAAAGCAGGTACGCAACGATAATTCCATAATCAAGAATCGTCAAGTTTTAAGCTCCTGTATTTAATCGGTTTTATGACTCAAAATAATCTGTAATAATCGAATAATCCGCTCCGCATTATTTACTCGTCGCAGACGTAACCGGAAGGCGAACGGACGGAACTCGGAGCGGTTTCTATGCGTAGGTCTTCAGACTCCTTATGCTCTCGGCTGCCCAGCAAACAATCAGTAAGTTCCTTTTTATTGACTTTGGCCGCCAAAGTGCAGCAATCAGCTCCGCCGTAAAGTATATAGATATCGCCGTTATATTCATAACTGCCGCAGGTAAAAACGACATTGGCAACTCCTTCACGGCTTATAGATTCACGTTCATACGGAGTTTCAGGCGCCAGGAGTTTTTCCAGACACCTTTCTATAATGTTTGCGGGCTTGTGAAGGTCAAAATTATTAAAATTAAAAAGGTCGGCGTGGAGGTCGTACCATTTGCTGCCGCTGTTCAGGACATGCCCTCTGTGATATATCACAATGAATTTTTTATCTCCCACAGGGATTGGAGCCGAACCGGCTCCTACCCATATATGCTTTGCCAATTCAGTGTTCTGATTTGCACGCTTTATTATGCCTAAATCCTGCCATGGACCTTCAATGTTATTGCTCATCGCCAATGCGATTGCATATTTTGAATAATTATCGTCAAAACATGGTCTGTGCAGCATAAAATAATGGCCGTCAATTCTTTCGGGAAAGAAAACGCCGTTTTTATTGCTGCTTTCTATAGTTTCGGAATCTTCTGTATTAACATTGCCGGAGACAGGACCGAGCTTCTGCCATGTAAGCAGGTCGTTGGATTTGGCCAGGCATATCCGCGTTTTTACCGGCCACTCTGGCCGCGGATTAGATGCAAGACCGACACCACAATAAAGGCAGTAATACTCACCCTCAGAGAAGCTCAATCTGCTGTCCTCTGCTCCGACGTAATCATAGTGCTTCTTGTCCTCATCAGGCGCTATAACCGGCCTGTCAAATCTCTTTATGAGCTCCAGCCCAGGACTGAAGACAGCCAGTCCTAAAGAGGACCTCGTCCAAGGTCTGTGCGATTCGTCTTCTTTGGGTCTGGCGCGATAGAGTGATGCCACTATGCCGTCTTTTGTTCTTGGGTCATCAGCAAATTCATTTCCGAGAAGATTGTGAATTAACGCTTCATTTTGAGGGTTATTTTCTACATATATGGCCGCAGGATTGAATGTTGCGCCACTTTCCCACCAATTTGAGTTAGGGCTTATGATTGGTTTACCATTATTAAGTCTTGTTACCTTTGGTTGCGAAGAACAAGTTGGCATCCTGCCTCCATTTCGGTTTTGTATATAGTTGTAATTGTTGTGCATCGAAACATATTATGGGGCTCAAGTTGCAAAATGTCAATATAAATAAAATGTGTTTATTAAAATCAGTAAACATTTATAACGCTAATATATGATTACAATAACAAGCATAAGTTCTTTTAAAACAATAAGTTATAGTATTTTATATGCAATCAAATCTTGTAGTATATTTATTTTTTAATCGTCAAAATTTATAATATTTTACAAATATTGCATAAAATTGTTATTGACAAGTAAACGAGCTTGTGTTAGTCTGCCATATATGCTATAACAGGTATCCGAGTCATACAAGGCGATTATTATAGGGTGCTGACGATGCCGGTGGAAGCAAAAAAGTTGAAAGTAAGAGATGTTGCGACAAAATTATCTGTTTCTTCCGCAACAGTTTCGAGAACTCTCAATGGGCATTATGGCCGTGGAACAACATCTTTGGCCACTGCCACTCGTATTCTTAATTACTGCTTCAGCAAAGGATATCTCAGCAAACAAGAGAAGGACAGCATTCTCCGTAAAATGAACGTTAGGGTATCAGGTAAAAAGATATTTAGTCTTACATGCTTTGAGGGGCTTTGGAACTACAATGCGATTTTTTCCTCGGTTAGCAATTCGCTGCAGGACAGAGGACAGTATTCAGGCTTTTATACGGTTCGGTCGGCTAATGATTTATGCCGTTTTCCACGAGATGAGGCAAGCGTCATACTGGTTTTCGGACGCATCATACCCAATACTTATGAGACCTTGCGTGGATTCGAGATACCGGTTGTGATGGGCGACAACTATATACCTGGTTCAAACTGGAGTACTGTTAACAGCGATAATATTGGCGCCACATCAAGAGCAGTTGAAATTCTTGCTGAATTAGGGCACAAACGCATTGCGTTTATATGCCGCCACGAGGACTATCCACAACGCACCTACAATTTACACCAGCGTCAAAACGGCTATATGATAGGTATGAATAATGCAGACCTGAGTTACGATGGCCTGGTTGTCACCAAGAACTGCTCGAGAAATGATTATACGCCAAGCACGCATGAAGAAGTGCTGACTGATTTGAGAGAACTCGCCGAACGTGTCATAGCTTTGAAACCTATGCCTACGGCTGTTGTTGCGGGCAATGACCTGATTGCCCATGTTCTGCGTGTAGTCATGCGGGAACATGGTCTCAAAGTACCCCAGGATATGAGCATTATTGGATATGATGGCCAGCACAGAATCTCCGGCACGATGGGCTTTGAGCCAATTTCCACGATGGTAGTCAATTGGGATGAAATGGGGCGGGCCATGGTGGACTTAGCCTCAGAGTTTGTAATCAATCCTAAAACTCACATTCGCCACGTATTAATTCCGGCAGAGTATGAGGATATGGGTACCGTTGCTCGATTGTAAAAGATGGTTAAGTGGAGCAGATACAAAGAACAAAACGTCTTATTAATGGCGTTGTAATTGATTATAGAGTATTTTAGTCGATTACACGCAGAAAGGAGTAAGTATAGGCAAAAAAGAGAGAGTGTAAAACAAAACCGTGTGTTTGTAAATTTTAGTAATTTAGTTAGGTGGCGACTCTCTCATGAGGAGGGTCAAAACAAAAAAAGAAGAAGAGCATCCGTTGCGTCAGTATTCGATTCGCGTTGAACAGGCACAAGGTGAAATGGTGAAAGTCAAAATGTAGTGCTTGTTTGATGTTGTTCGAGACAAGCGCAATATGCAAGTGAAGAGAGTGTGCTTGTCGAGAGCATCAAAAATCCTAGTTTGTTGTCAGGACAAAAGAAGAAGAGAATGAATGACAACGAAGAACTTAATAATTTAGAAGGAGGAGAAGAGTTATGAAGACTCGAAATGTAGTTTTAATGTTTGTTGTAGCGGCTCTTGTTTTGGCATTGACGCCAGTGGTGCAGGCTGATTTTGTCCCCATTCAGTTGGACTCTATGGACAATGTAATGTGGGATGCAACTCCCCCGGGTCGGTGGCATGACGAGCGAGGCTGGAGCGATCCTTTCGTGCAGCAGTCGAGCTTTCACATGGAAGGCACTGGTTCACTGATGGTTGATTGGATGCAGTTCTCGAACCCCGACACAGATTATGACCGTGTACCACGCGGGTATTTTGAAGAGAACGTTGACCATCCAGAGTATGGCCCGGCATTGCCCGACCTTTCCAACGGGATTGATTCTAGTGTGGCCGGCGACCTGTCGCTCTCGTTTTCGTGGTATAAGGGTGATACGGCTGGCCCCGAGCACCTTCAAGAGGTAATCCTCTATTCGCCGGATGGAGTAGCACGTTACCATATAGCCGAAGGTTATGATGTTATTGCTACTGGCTGGCACGACGTGATTGCCCCTATCGCAGATTTTGACGTTACAGATGGCGTAATTGACTGGACCGCCGTAACAACTATAGATTTCTGGTGCAGCGCCTGGGGTTGGGAGTGGTATTACGATGAAGATCTTGATGAGTGGTTTCCGGTAACACCTGATCCGATAGCAATTACCGGATCGCCGACTTACATCGATAACGTGTGGCTGGTTCCCGAGCCGGCAACTATATCGTTGCTTGGACTTGGCGCACTGGCGCTGCTGAAGAGACGCAGAGCCTAATGGTAAGTTAAATATTCGGCGGCGGCACGATAAAGGCGCCGCCGCCGGATTCTATTGAAAAATTGGCGGTGTATGCAGACAAGGCATTGGGGTTGGAATATTATTATAGGAGATAGCAAATGAAATCGTCGAAAACATTATGTTATATGTTGTTTATTGTTACAGCCGTATTTTCGATGCCGGTGTTAGCAGTAACGCCGCTTGGTCAGATTGATTCGTTCGATAATATTGCTGTGACGGGTTGGACAGAGCCGACGCTTACGGGACTGATGGAGCAGGACAACACGACATACCGTGAAGGCACTGGTTCAATACGGGTAAAATTTGAGGACCGCGGCCCTGCGGAATGGGATGTCGACCTTGAGAGGGTGATAGCTCTTAATCTGGCTTATACTGAACCAGTGGCGCTGACGTTCTGGGTGAACCACGATGCCAATGGCACAAGCGACGAATGCGTCAGGGAGTTGAAAGTTTTTAATGACGCCAATGTTGTCCGTTTTGCTATCCCGCAAATGTCCGCAGGATGGCACAAGGTCGCGGCTCCGACAAATCTTTTCACAGTTGAGGCCGGCAGCAGCTTTGACTGGGCTTTGGTTGACAGAATTCAGTTCTTCTGCAGCACATGGGACAATCCAGGCGGGTCGGTACAGATTGATGATTTACGGCTTGAGCTTGTTTCTTCGCAGATGAAATTGTACCAGATTGATGGAATGGATAATGTCATTGACCCCTGCGACCCCACCCCTCCCCTTCCCCCCGACCCTGACCGGAATGACAATTTCTGGCATGATGGCAAAGCGAATGGATATTTGAAGCAAGAAGATGTGAATGTATACGAAGGCACTGGCTCGATGGAGATTGATTGGAGGATATTTCCCGGCCTGAACCCGAATGAGAAATTTGACAGTGAGCCGGTCAGAGATTTTCAAACAGATTTAGATTTTACTCATTACAAAGACCTGGCTATTAGTATATGGGTTTGGACCGATACTATCAATGATTCAAAACTCCATGAGATTATTTTGTATGACAATTCCGGTGATAATCAACTACGTTTCGAAGTAACACCTTCGGCAGTTCCAGGCTGGCGGAAGATGATAGCTCCATTAGATAGCTTTACAGTGGAGGGTCCTGGTGATGTGAACTGGTTAATAAGCAGCATAGGACTGTGGTCGCACTCTTATCCAACTCCGGGCAACGAGATTTATATGGATGATTTGTGTGTTGAGACTGCCCCTGTTCCTCCTGAACCGCCGTTCCAGATTGCTTCGTTTGATGATATTACGGATGAGTGGGGAGGTGTGGGCTGGTATGACCAGCGTGCTACGGGCTATATGCTTCAAGAGGTGAACGAAGTGAACGAAGGCACAGGCTCGATGAGGATTGCGTTTGCAGATTATCCCGGCCTGAATCCATTAGAGACGAAGGATATTTCGGTACTCCTGGGCTTAGTTCCAGTTATGGATTTCAATGATATTTATAAGAATTGGGCCATTACCGTATGGATATGGAGGGACCCTGCCGGTGATTCGCAGGTCAACCAGATTATGTTGAATGACGTTGAAGCTAATACCGGACGTTACAATGTGTCTCCACCGGCCACCGCCGGCTGGCAGAAAGTAACAGCTAATCTGGCTGATTTTATATGGAATGAAGGATGGATTGCGCCTGACGTTGCCCGTTGGGATAGGATTATTTCTATGGAGCTGTATGCGGGCTGTTCTATAGACCCGAACATAAACAACAGCGACATTTATTACGATGATTTGCGGGTTGAAGAAGCTGCTGAGACCATAAGCGAAGCGAAAATTGTCAATGCCGATTATGGCACAATTACCGTGGACGGCAGTGCGGCAGACTGGGAGGCTCTTGATGACAGCGATGTCGTCGATTTTGACCTTGCGGCAGTTCCGGAGCCCAACGGTAACCTGCATGTTAAGTATCGTCTCGCATGGGACCCCAATTACCTCTATATCCTGGTGGAAGAAGTTCCCGGCGACGGTGTAGCTACAGAAGCAATTCAGGTCGGGGCCATGTATGACGACTGGGCTCTGAATGACCAGCTGGGTGGCGACTACTACTATGATAACCTTTCGCTGTTTTTCGACTTTACCAATAACCATTGGCCCGGCACCGATGATTCTGTCAGTCTGTGGCTGTTCCTCGGTCTGAACTCAACAGGAAGCACCGACATGATGATGGCATGGACCAACAGCGGCTCGATTGGTGAACTGAAGCATAGGCCCGCAGCCATAGCTGAAGGCTCCGTGGCAACAAGCGGGACTCTGGGCAGTCGCATTACAGAGGCAAAATTGAAGTGGAGCGTTCTGGCGGACCATATAAAGAGTTGGCGTTTGCCTGAAGGCGGCCTTTTAGCTGCAATTAAGCCCGGTTACATCTTTGGCTGTGACCCGCGTCTTGGCGATTACGAATTAGGCGATATACTTCTGGATCCCCCGACAGCTGAACGCGGAGTCGCATGGCTAAACGGATACATGGGTGGTAACCCAAGCGGCAGGGATATTTACAGCATAGATGTTCGGCTGGTATGTTCGGCTGCCGACCTCAACGGCGATTGTAATGTGAATTTTGTGGATTACGCACAATTTGCTGAAAAGTGGTTCAACGACGGCTGTAACAATCTCAACGTCTTCTGCAATGGCGCTGATATTGTGATTGACGGCACGGTAAATATGACAGACCTTGCTGAATTAACCCAGGAATGGTTATCAGAGTAATAAGCCGGTTGGTAAATACCGGCTATTTTAAAGTATATTTCAGATTGTCTGATTTAAGCGGTGGTAATGGCGGCGTCTTTAAGACGCCGCTGTTACCTTTCGTAGTGGAGATCGCAATATGAAAAAGACAGATGGGTTTACTCTGGTCGAATTGCTGGTTGTGATTGCGGTAATTGCGCTACTGATGGCGATTCTACTGCCGGCGTTGGGCAAGGCACGCGAACAGGCTAGGAGGATTGTCTGTCAGAATAATTTAAAGACGCTGGCTATTGGAGACCAACTGTATGCAGAAGACTCCGATGACTATCATGTTCCTGTAATAAACGGGCTTTCTTCGCAAGATTGGCATTGGTTCAGGAATCCGATGTTCATGAGGAAAGTTGCTATGCAAGGGCGAAAAAATGAGGAAGAGGAGGAAGGTTATAGTGCTTCGACGCTGCCCAAAGATTTCAAGTGTCCCACGGATAAGCGGACAGTTGGCGAGGGTCTTTATGGCAGCACTTCCAGCGGCTCACTCATAGAAGGCACAAGCTACGGCATGAACGGCATGGGTCTTTATTCCTGTTCTAATATGGGATACGGCCAAGAAGGGTGGCATTATTCTAATAACTCTAATCCCCCTCCTTTGGCGCATTGCCTAAAGATATCGCAGGTGGTAAAGCCGGCCGACAAGTTTTTCTTTATGGATGCAGTATGGTATGTAGTGCATCGCGATGAGGCTAACTATAAAAACGTCTGGGACGTAGCTGGCGACTGTATGGGAGGAATAGGGAAAGATGGAGGGACACATTTTGATGCGCCGGCATACCGGCATAATGAAGGTGCTAATGTCACATTCTATGACGGGCATTTGGCATACCTGTCGAAGAAAGAGATATATAAAACTGCTGCTACCCCCGCCGCGACGATGCGGCTCAATAACCAGTCGTGGCTGCCGATTCCAGGCAAAGAGTGCATAGAGCAATAGGACTAACCCTGATAGTTGCGCAAGGACATAGATGAAGAATTCATATCCGGCAGTTGTCGCTGCAATACTGGCCGTGATATTTTGTGCAGATATTATAATAGCAGCACAAATCAATATACCACGGATCGAGCTGATGCCGAATATGCCTGCGCCGTATCAAATGCGGGACTGGAAGCAGGTAGCCAGAGATTATGATGATTACGTCTTTAGTTTTACCCGCACGACATCGTCGTCGGATTCATGGTGGCAAACATATCCGATAGTATGGTGGGATACCGGCCGGGTAAATTTCCCCTGGGATACATTCGGGATGCCGTCCTATATAGGGCATCCCGATATGCACAGCGGGGACGCCCATGAGGCCATAAATTGTCTCGGGGCTGTACTGGGCGGGTCGCTGGCGGGGATTGACAAAAGCAATCAATTCGTTGCTGCTACGGGGCAGTATTATAACTTTGTGCTTATGGAACAGCAGTACTACAACCTGGCAAACGGCGAAGATATGGTGCTAAATTACACATGGACCCAGTCGGGACAGAGTTTCTGGTATGAGGTGTTTCCCCCTCTCTTGTTTTGTCAGCTATTGGCAAAGTATCCAAATACGGGCGATATGGAAGGTATAATGGATAATATAGCCGACGAGATGTATGGTGCTGAGGTGGTTATGGGAGGGAGCGTATCACCGTGGACGGTGCCGAATTTTACGCATACGGCCTTTAATTTCCTCACGATGACTCCTTATGATGGCTATTGGAAAGAGCCGGATGCGGCTGCCGGTTATGCGTGGCTCGAATATATGGCGTATGTGAAGTGGGGCGCATCATACCAGCTGAGAGGCGCCAAGTGGGGAATAGAGTATCTTGAGGGACGCAGCAAGAGTCCGCTTTATGAGGTACTGCTGCCGTATGGTGCATACACTATTGCGAGAATGAATGCGGAAACGGGAACAAGTTATAATCTTTACAAAATATTAAACTGGTGTTTTGAGCCGAGTACGGCACCGGATGCGCGGTATGGTTGGGGTGTGATCGCGGATAGTCCATGGGGCGGATATGACTGCGACGGTCTTGTGGGCTCTGTAACTGACGGCGGCGGATATGCCTTTGCGATGAATACGTTCCACTGGCCAGCGGCGCTCGCGCCGATACCACGGTATAATCAGGATTATGCCCGTGCAATCGGCAAGTGGATACTCAATGCCGCCAATGCTGCAAGGTTGTTCTATGCCAACGGCCTTGATGCCACTCATCAGTCGGATGAAGGCTGGGCGTATATATACGACCCATGCAACTGTATCGCTTATGAAGGTCTGCGGAAACAAGTTACGACTGTAGTTGAAAAAGCTGTTTGCGATTACAGCAATACTTATGGCCAGGTGGTGACAAGGGATTATAAGTTCACATTTGGTGATGATGGTAAATACGAAGAACTCAAGGAAGTAACGGTAGGCAGCGTCGATAAGCTCGAGCACGTCTGGCAATTTAACATCACGCCCGGCTCAGGCCATTCGTTCAATTTGAATGGTCACTATCATGATTACGGCGATATAGACAGCGGTTTTGTTTTTTCCTACGCCGCCTCGCCCACAGGCCCATATACAACAATGTTCACAGTGACCAATACAATCAGCGACGCTTCTTACAATTACAACCTGCCTTCAGGTTTTAGCGGCACACTGTATATAATGGCTAAGGACACACATCCCACAACCGATGGCACATCCAATGACAGACTTCATATCGATAGTATGTATGTTCTTACTGAATTGCCTGCAGTGGCGCCGTATGCGACAGGCGATGGATTTGACAGCTTGGCAACAAATTTCGCCTTGTATGGCGCGTCGCATGTCGGGATGCTGGCGACGGTGGTGAATACAACGAATGTCGAGAAGATACTCCAGCTTGATTTGCTGGCGACGGATTACTACCATGCGCCGGCGTATCCAACGTTTTTGTATTATAACCCCTACGGAACACCGCAAACGGTAGATGTGAATGTCGGCTCCGTTCCTACTGACGTTTATGATACCGTATCGCAGGAGATAGTTAAAATCAATGTTAGCGGTATTGTGGAAGTCAATATACCGGCTGATTCTGCAATGGTGCTGGTGTTTGCGCCGGCCGGCGGGCAGGTTACGATAGATGGTACGAAAAAGCTGATAGATGGCGTAGTAGTGGATTACAAGACCAATACGACTTTTTCTACCTGTGCGCAGGTGCAGGCGTCACCCTTGCGTCTTGCAGGCGACATCGTCGGCGATTGTATCGTCGATATGCGAGACCTTGCGGAATTAGTGGAGCGATGGCTAGATCAGGGCGTCTGTTTAGGCAGAGCGGATATTGACGGTGATGATATTGTTAATTTCAATGACTTCGGCAAACTTGCCGATGATTGGCTTATCGACAATAACCCATAGTCAACGTGATTAGAGTTCGACGTTAAAAAAAGTATATTCGTTCGAAATTTCAAGAATCTGTCTCAGGGAAAATCTTAACAGTTCACATAGATTTTTGTAAAATTGATGCCTGCGTCAAAAGTATTTAGTCTAAAAAAATATCATAATACGTATAAGCCACCCAGGACGGGCATCGCCTGACGTAAACTCCTTGCTGCCTGCACCATCTTTGCAATGTCCTTCGGGGAACGCCAAGAATCCGAGCCGTAGCCCTTATACCCTTGTCCTGTATCAATTCAAAAGCCCGTTGTTTTTGGGTTTCTGTGTATCGCCCACTGTTGTTGTTACCGAGCAGCAGAAAATCCTCACGCATTTCCTCATAAACCTCTTGCTGCATCATTCGGATTAGCTCTTTTGACCTCATTTTCATATTTGCTCTTATTTGACAGCAAATGTTTTACAATTGTCTTTACCTCTTGTTATTTCCTGATAACAAGAGCGTTTTGATTGTCTGTTTGATATGTTCCGGCAGGTTTGGCCAGCGTTCGACAGCAAGGGCTAAATCAGGGTGTTTTTGCAGAATTTTGTCCAAGCCAGTGGACAAGACACGATTTTGGCTTTTTGTAAGTGTTTTATTATCAACAGGTTGCTGATTTTCGTTTAGGGGTTCGAATCCCCTTGGGGCTATTTTTTGCAGAAGCAAAAAATAGAACAGTTGAGCAATGGAAAGTTGACAGTAGAGAAGAAAATCTAAAATGCTCAACTGCGGTCCACTGCTCAACTGTTCTCCTGCTCAAAAAATAAGCCGCATAAACGCTGGTTTATAGCTGACCCGCCTTATGCCTTATTTTTCCGGCAGGGCGTTTATTGCGTTACAGGTTTTTGTCGCGAACAATATATACATAATGAAATGGATGACGCCAGCTGCTAACGCAATAAATAAAAGCGCCCACGCCGATTCGGGATAGCCGGCAAAAGCCCTGCTTATGAGGCCCACGAATGCGAATACACATACCATAGGAACCGTCACGACTGTTGCGGCTAATATGAAGGCAAAGGCGTATATAAGAAACAGCGTAAACGACAAATCTTTGGTCTTTACTGAGTGGCGATGTATAAACGAATTGTAATCTTCCACAAATCCCGTGAGCATACACAGCGCCCAGTAGATATTGAAGACCGGAATGAATAAAAGTGCGACTGCTTTGGCCGGAGTTATGGACGCCTGATTATCCGCAATGGCGGCCCACATCCTGTAAAACAGCATAAGCTCAATTATTATGCTGCATACGAGGAAAACATCCGCCGCAGCGAAAGTCGCAATCAAAGTCGAGTGAGCTTCTTTTCTTATTGCCAGCATCAGACCTAACCCGCCCAAAACACCGGCGATAATCCGCACGACCATCCAGCAATACACAAACACCGTTTTTGATAACGCCTTTGTTCGAGGTTGTTTTTCCTCTACGGGTACCGTACTTTTTATCGGGGGCGCTATTGGCTCCTCTCTTTTGGCTGGTACTGCTGCTTGTTCTGCGCTTTTTGATGGAGGTTCTATAGGTTCCGCTTTTTTTACGGGGGGAGCTGTAGGCGCAGGGGATTTTACCGGCTGCGCGCTTTTTGCAGGTGGCTCTGTCGGCTCAGGACTTTTAACGGGTGCTGCTGCGGGCTCCGCTATTTTCGTAGCAGGCGCCGGGGGCGCTGCGCTTTTTGCAGGTGGCTCTACCGGCTCGGCTTTTTTAACAGGTGTTTCTGCGGGTTTCGGACTTGTTATAGGCGGTTCTACGGCTGCAGGCGTCTCTGTAAATGGCTCAATAGTAAATGGCTTGGCGCACTTGGGGCATTTTGCCTGTTTGCCAATACTTTTCTCGTTGGTGTTGAATCTTGCCTTACAATGAGGACACTGCGTTTTCATAACATAAACCTTTATTTCCTGCCTTGCTGTGTCAGGATTTTGCTCCTTCCTCGGCCGATTTCAAGTCCAAATACTATTTTACCATATTTTAAGCCGACCTGTAGGGATTTTTGAATTGATTTTCTTTTGTCAGTCACAGGCAAAAGGGTATAATCATAATCGCCTTTGACTGGGGGCAAAGGGCAGGAGAGTAAAAATGAGATACTCAATGTTGATGTTTCACATTGTCCAGCATTTAATATCTGCTACACATATTCTATTATTGGGAGACCATAAATGAAAACTCTTAAAAAATCCTTATGCATATTGCTTGCTAACACTGTGTTACTTGCGGGTTGTGCCGGTCGGGAAGCCAATTTGGTTCAAATCCGACAACCAGGCGACAAGGGAAAAACTTGCGAAGAATTAGAAACAGAAATGCTTTTTTGTCAAGATGAAATCGCTCGGTTGTTGCCAAAATCGGATAAGACCGGCAGCAATATCGCTTTGGGAGCAACGGGAATTATTTTTATAGTCCCCCTCTTTTTCATGGATTTGAAACAAGGCGAAAAAAAGGAAATAGAAGCTTACCAGCAAAGGTATAATTATCTTTTTATGCTTTTTCAGCAAAAAAATTGCGTGAGCGTGTCCGACAGGATGTTGTCGCCTGAAAAAGATCAAAAACTGTCGGAAGAGATGAAAAAACAGCAAACCGTTTACAAGAACGATCAATCTTCAATAGAACAAAATGCTCCAATAACCAGCGGTCTCACTATTATAAAATGCGAAAACTGCGGTAATGAAATAGGTAAGCTTGAAAAGGCGTATGTTTACGAAGGTCACGTTGTCTGTTCGCAATGCTACTTAAAACTGAAACAACAACCATAGGTAGTCGGAACCTGCTTCTCGGCCTCGGGGCGGTGATGTTGAGAAGAAAACGCAGTTAAAATTTGCCAACGGATATATAAAATGTTTGCATTTTCTGGTAATTTTTTAAGTCCTTGATATTAATAATCTTATGGATGCACAATTTTTACGATTTTACACGCTATATAGTGTTTGGGTTGTAGTATAGTTGTACGGATTCTCCTCACTTTTTACAGCTGTGAGGTCATAAAAAAGTTCCATTTTTCAGTCAGATTTGGTATTTTGATAAACGAAAAGTTCAACGGCGTAGTTGAGCAGATTTAAATGGGAAATCCAGGTACACATTATTCTAGGAAAAAACAGGGGCAAAAAAGGCAGAAGTAAGTCAAGGTACATTGTTATCTTTAACAAGGAGATATCAAATGAAGCGTAGTATGTTTATCATTGCGTTATTGGTTATGCTGTATCCATCGTTAGGATTTTGCCTGGAAGCTGATGAAGCAAGCAAACAGTTGCAAGCCGCTGAGAGTCAGTTGGAACTTCACCGTATACAATTGGAGTTCCAGAAAAGCGAAGCGGAAGCCGGTTTTCGCCAGCAGATGCGCGAGCTGGAACTGGAAGGACGGCGTATTGAACTTGAACGCCAACGAGAAGAACTGAAGATTTCTGGCCATCAGAAACATCGTAACAAAAGCGGTGTTGTTCCATTTATCATATTATGCCTCGTTGTCCACATCCTTGTAGCGGTTTGGGTGTATCAGGACATTAGGAAGCGCAATGCTGGCTCCGGTATATGGATAGTGATTGCTCTGCTGGCAGGACTGCTCGGTGTATTGGTGTATGCTATCGTCAGGGTTGGTGACAGTCAGCAATCGATCCCAAAGACGGCGTAACCGCCCTGATAATAGCGTCGCAGAACGGCCACACGGAGGTCGTCAAGCTCCTGCTGGAAGCGAAGGCCGATGTTAATGCAAAAGCCAACGATGGCAAAACGGCCTTAGCGATTGCAAAAAAGGGGCCGAACAGATTACGTGCAACTCCTTGAAAAAGCCGGAGCGAAAGAATAGCGGGAAAAGGCCGAAAGTTGGCTTTTTGGACTAAAAACGGGCATTGTCGGCGTGACCTGTGGCAAAGTCGGCGTGCTCCGTGGCCCAGAGACCCATCTATTCCTCGATGGTGGTCAGATAATCGGGGGGACCTCCATGACCCAATGTTGGATGAGCATCTCTAATGGATTTCTACAAGGTGACATTGAAGTTATGCAGGGAACTGTATATATTCATATATTCAAGGCGGCATAATCGAGGGCGACTTGATAGCGGAAAGGATTGGATACCACGGCATTGAGGAAGGTTTTGTTATCTGGGGAACTGATTTCAGAATTAATAATACTCCTGTGGAGTATGGTACTTATACCTATATGGAGTATCTCACTGGTAATCTGACGGGGACGCTGCTCAATGGAGACCCAATCGATGTTCAATTTCAACTGGACATGTACGAACCTTTGGTTCTGATGGTCCCCGAACCCGCCACGCTTTTGCTCCTCGGCTTGGGTGTGGTGATGTTGAGAAGAATACGCAATTAAGCCGTCCCGAAAAATCTTACAGAATAGCCGCTGAGATAAGGAGTTTTGAAGACCTCGGCTTTTAGCCGGTCATCTGCCCGGCGTGGCAACGCCGG
This sequence comes from uncultured Pirellulales bacterium, assembly GCA_964400665.1. Classification (GTDB taxonomy): domain Bacteria; phylum Planctomycetota; class Phycisphaerae; order Sedimentisphaerales; family Anaerobacaceae; genus Fen-1362. Next base: position 15,139 of record CAYNVP010000019.1, read on the forward strand.
CACCACTTGTTCCTGAGTGATAATCCGCAGGCCTGGCTGACAGGTCGGTTATGTCATAGGTGCGACGCAGCATTTTATTCGGCAGGGAATCTTTGGTGGCTATGACAATGACGCCATCGATAACCGTGTAGTCGAGCTTTGCCGGCAATGAGGCGAGCAGGATTTCGAGATTTTTGCGAAGGGAAACGCCCGACACCGGCTCAGCACCTATAGGGGTATGCTGGTCGATTCGGGCATTGTCGCGCAAGTCGTTCCAAAATACCACGATATTGAGAGGCGGGTGCGTAGAATTTCGCAGAATTTCAATCACCCGGCCAAGGGGTGAACCAATTGTTATATCGGAGAGGTCGATTCGGCTATCCAGCCGGGTTTCGGTCGAGGCAGTCGCTTCACCAGCGGGCTGGTTTGGAGCAACGCTGAGGTTTTCCTGCTGTGCCGGAGTCCGAGCCGAGGATGTCGTAGTGGTTTGCTGAGGACCGGCATCTGCAGGAACAAAAAGAACCGCGGAGCGGCATTGCGGCTCGACATAGGCGACTGATTTGACCCGCTCTTGGCAGCAGCCAGTAACATACACAATGGTCGTTATGACCGAAAAAGCACTAACGACAGGTTTGACCCAAATTGCCCGGTTCATAAGTTCAGCCCAGTTTAACCATTTATTTTGGGTAGTAAAGTAATTACACCTTTAGAACCTTGAACCCTCCACTCTTTTATGACTCGGCCTCGGTGCGGCGGCGGCAATAAGAAGGTGGTAAAACACTTCGTTTTTTCCTGGCCGTTCCTCGCAAAATGCAAGTATTATCATTGTCGCAGATAAATGGTCGAGTGTGATTGTGCGGAGAGGCGGGCGGCATCAAGAATTTCGGTGACTATCATATTATTTTCGAGAGACGCTGTCTCTTGCGGCAATATCTTGCCATTTACCACGGCGGCCAGATAGCTCAAAGAATCACTGTAAGGAGATTCGATTGCGTTGGCGGTGATTTTCTTCTCGGGTTTTCCATTGATGCGCAGAATCGCGTTTCTGCCGTCGATAGTTTGAATTGAGCCGGCTGTGCCGTAGATTTCAATGTTATCCCTGCCATAGGGCCAGCTCCAGGAGGCCATGATGATGACCTGAGTTTCGGGGTAGGTGAGTATGACGGTTGCGTCGTCATCTACTTTTGTGTAGATGTCCGGTTTTGTCTGCCGGGTAACAGCAGTTATCGAGAGCGGCCTTTGATTATTCAAAAACCAGGTCGCGAGGTTGGCGCCGTAGCAGCCGAAATCAAAAAGAGCCCCGCCTCCGTTTAAGTTCGGGTCCGTAAGCCACTGGAGGAATTCAGGCGAACAGCCGATTTCCTTCGGTCCTGAATGGCCCTTATAGAAGACAATTTTGCGTATTTCGCCGATTGTGTTTTCCCCGATTGTTTCACGGGCATAAGTATTAACGGGGTCCCATGTTGACGCGTAATTTACCAGAACGCGGATATTGGCTTTTTTTGCGGCCTCGGCGATAGCGGCTGCGTGTTCGTTACTTACAGCCAGCGGTTTTTCCATCATCACGTGTATGCCACGTGCGGCACAGGCGCGGGTAACCTGTAAATGGTCGAAGGTGGAGGTATATGTGACCACGGCCTGGGGCTTGGTTTCATCGAGCATTTTCTCGATGTCTGTGTAAATTATCGACGACGGAAGATGGTATCTCGCTGCGTATTTAGCGGCAAGCCGGGCGTTCGGTTCAGCGATGCCGACAAGGGTAACATCCTTGCGACGGGGAAGCTCCCTCAGCAGGCCGGTGACGTGGTCGTGGACGAGGCCGGCAATCGCGAGTCGTAAGGGTGGCCTGGCGTTCGGATCGGTCTGCTGGTTCGGACCAGATTGGGACGCGGCAATCGACTCTGTATTAAAAACCTGACCTGTTGTTATCGCGGTGACAGCGAGAAGAAATATAAAGGTTCTTGCGAGCATAATTTCGACTCCCATATTTTGAAGGTTTCGAATCCGGTGGTTCAGGCCATTTTTGCCAGACCGTCGAGGCAGATTTGCGACCAGGTCTCCATAGTATCCCGAATCTCCTGTAGTTCAGGGATAGTCATAAAACCCATCTGCGTTATCATTTGCTCACGTCTCTCAACCTTCGGCTCGTCGAGAGTCCACAAGTGAACAATACCCAGATGCACCTGCCCGACCTCGTTTGAGTCATCATTAAGCAGGGCGAAGACCCTGTCTTTGTATTTCGTTTCTACCGAGACCTCTTCGGCCACCTCTCGCTGCACGGCTGTAAGATAGGTCTCGTAGAAGTTACCAAAGAGTGGCATATCGTCGGTTGGGTTTATGTGGCCACCGATGCCGATTGAGCGTTTTGCGACAAGGCGGGTCTCGCCTGCGCGTTTGCCTCGAACGTAGCTGAGGTATTTGTCGTCGCAGGTCATAATCACATAAGGAATAAGCTGTTTGCAGGAAGGGTCAATTTCGGCCTTTGACCGGGGAATAAAACGAGGGGTCCCCGGAACGAAGAGCTTGTCGATATATCGCTGAACGTCTAACGCAAGCCCCTGAAATGTCCCCACCTGCTCGAGGACCTTTCGCTCGACCACCAGTATCTGTTCTTCCTGTGCCACGCGGCGAATCCTAACATAAGCTGGTTGAAGAAAAAAGGGATTAAAAGCATTTTTCAGTAGTTGCGTGTATTGTTGTTCGGCTGGTCGGCCGGATATTACAAGGTCCCAAAAGCAATCCTGAGCCGCAAAGGCGATATAATCGTTAAGACGTTTGCAGGTTCTTCAGTCGGACGTCTCGATATATTCCCATGCTCATTTTTTCATTACCGCACACATTCTTATATTTTAATCGAGGAGAATTACCCTGTTACGAATAAACACGGACCGTGTTTTGAGGAGGGAAATATATGTTCAGGTTAAGTGAGGGGCCTAATCTTACGAAAATCCAGTGAGCCGTTATCGACGGCAGGGGAGCCGCGGATATCCCGGCAGAATCGCTTCGGAGGAGCGGTTGTTTGGAAACTCAGATCAAAAATAGCGGACAAACTTCATCGCCAAGGTGGTGGGAAAGGGCTGTTGTCGGTGTCCTGTTAGTGACGGCGGTTGTCTACGCGCATTCCGCGCGTTCCGGCGTCGATGATGCGGCTTGTTCGCCGAAGACGCTTCGGGCGCTTGCTCGCATTTATATGTCGCACGGCGATTACGACAAGGCCGAGACATTGGCCGACAAAGCGCTTGAATTGGTCACTACCGAAGAAAGCAAAGACGAAGAAAAAAGTTCCTGCCTGATAGACCTTGCCTGGGTGTATAAGAATCAGGGACGGTTTGCCGAGGCCGAGAAATCATGTCTGCTCGGTTTAGAGCTCCAGCAAAAGGTTTACTACAGCCGTCATCCTTACATCGCTTATACTTTGCGGATTCTCGGTTCGATTTATCAGGCCCAGGCCAAATATGACCAGGCGGGCCTGGCGTTCGACAGGGCGGTGACGATTATGCGCGCCTGCCATTCAGCCGATGACCCCATCCTTGCGTCGTTCGAAGTTGACATCGCCCGCTTATCTGTGGCCGAGGGCAGGTTCGCTCAGGCCGAAGCTCGATATGAGCACGCGCTTCGGCTCATCATCGACTATTACGGGCCTGAGCATCTTTATACTGCCGGCGTGCTTGCTGATATCGCGAAACTGTATTACCTTCAGAGCAGGTTTGAGCAGGCCGAACCACTCTTGAGCTGGGCGATGACGATTCAGCAGAAAGTTTATGGCGAAAACCATCATCTACTTGCCCCGGGCTGGCTGATGATGGCGAAAATCCGTCGGGCCAGGGGGGATTTTTCTCAGGCCGAACGGCTGCTGAACAGGACGCTCGCCGCAGTCGAGACCAGGTCGGGACGCCCTCATCCGCTGAAAGGTGAGGCCCTCGCGGCCATGGCAGAGTTGCTTCTCGACGCCGGAAGATATCCGGAGGCGGAAACCGCCTGCCGCAAGGCCATCGATATCCTTGAAAAATCGGCCGGACCAGACAACGACGCCACTGCAATGATGCTCAACTGCCTTGCGAAGCTGCAAATCATTCGCGGCAACTACGATAAGGGATATGAGCTTGCCTGCAGCGCCCTGACAACGGTTGAAACCGTTCTCGGCCCGGAGCATCCAAGCGTAGCACTGGTCAATGAGACTGTTGCCTTGGCGCAGGAACTTGAAAGCGGCGCACCGCTTGCCGCTATAGAGCCCAGACATACTATTCGATACTCGACTCCCGACACTCGATACTCATCGAGCATCGAGTAACGAAAATCTAAGACGGCATTACCATCTCATCATCAAACCAACGTTCAAGCGTCCATCGCCTTCATCGGTATTGTCGGTTTCTCTCAAAGCAAAGCCGTAATAGATATTGCCGCTGAAGTTGTTGCCGACCTCTACCAGCAAACCGGGCCCCACCGACATTAGCGTTTCGTGTTTCCTCTCCGTCGCAGAAGCATCTTCTACTGTCGCCCTTCCGTAGTCGACAAACACTAACGGCGCAAGTTTCTTTATCGTCCAGGCGTTTTGTTGTCTCAGCTCCTTTTCCTCCTCCGCCTCCTCGGCACCCTGCGATTGCTCGTATTTGACTAAGTCGAATTCATACTGCAGCGACGCCAGCACTCCGCCGTCCGCTAACACGTCGTACTCTTCGTATCCTCTCACCGAATACATACCGCCGAAGCTGGTCATTTTCGCAGGAACAAGCCGCTCGTTCGGAATTATCCATCGAACGGTCCCGCTGATACGAGTGATTTTGTTGGGGTCCAGCAGCCGGCTGTGAGAGCCCCAAAGCGTCCGTATCGAAAAATCGTTGTCAATTGGACCTCCGGGTCTTGCCAGGGCGTACTCCGAATCGTCCGACCCCAGTCCGTTGATGCTGTAAACCTCGTTGTAACCAAGCTCGCTGTTCGAGATATCGTCTCTCTTATGCGCCTCAACTGCCCAGCCCCACAAATCCATCTTTACGTCGCTTGCCAGAAACTCCGGGAACAGCGAAGGCGTAATCTTGCTCTCCTCGTGGCTGTAAGAACCCACGAGGTCAACAAACCATCCGTCCGTCTGCAGGACGTTATATTTCATCTTTGCCCCGATGTACTTGCCGCCGCCGAGGAAGTCGATGCCCGAGGCCTGCGAGCTTACGTCGAATTCGCTGTACCCGCCGTAGATATTGAGACGAAGTTTCGGACCGCAAAGCGGAAAATCATAGCTGCCGTAAAGCGCGTAATTGTCCCCGATGTCCGACTCCGGCGACGCCTGGTACATCGCTATGAATGTGTCGTCTATCCCCAGCAGGTTCGTATTAATCACACCAACGCGGGGGCTCCATCGCCTTTCCTTCGTTCCAGAGTTGTCAACCTGCAAAAACCAGTGCCACGGGTTCACCTCGTATATGTCGTATTGTACCGCCAGCGTCTTGGGCTCGCTGCCTTTGCTCACTACTGCCGAGACATACCTGTCCGGGTTCAGGTTCAAAAGATTCACAAAATCATCGAGCTCCTTGCGGTCGGCCACCTGACCCTCTTTTACCGGCGACCACGACAATATTGCGTTTACATCCAGATACCCTTTGCTTACCTCCACTTGATTGACGTCATATTGCCTTACTCCCACATTGATTACCATTGCCTCGATAATCTCAACGGGCAACACCTCGTCGGTCAGCTTGCCGCCTTTAAGCGCCTCCGCGGGCACATACACGTAAACGCCGGCGTAGTTTCCCTGCCGATAAACAGACAGCACGTATTGCGTCAGCCCCTGTATCGTCCGGGCCGATACTTCGCGAGAAGTGCCCGGTGTTAATATCGTCTCATATATCGGAGTAAAATCATAAAGGTGTTCGCTTTCGGCCTTGGCCAGCGGCTTGGCTGAAGCGTTGAATACTATCGGCATGCCTTCCAATATCCGGGCCGTCGAAATAAGGGTATTGCCGGTAAAGCGGATTTCCTTGAGTGTCAGACGTGCGGAAGTGTCCTCAGGCAGTGTGACCTGCGCAAGCTGCTGTTTTGCGGTTGTGAGGCGCACCTTCATATCTATTTTCGCCAGTTGTTCCTTGAATTCCGCCTCAATCTGTTTTTTCTGCATTTGCAGTTCTTCCGCCGGCGCATTGCGGTCCAGTTCCGCCAGCTTTTCGTTCCTTTGGAGTTTTGCCTGCTCGATGTCGGCCCTGGCCTGCTGTCTTGCCTCGGCCAGTTGCTTCGCCAGCTCCCTCTGCTCTTCTTTTTTGGCTTTGGCTGCCTCGGCCGCCTCGCGTTTGGCCGCCGCCTCGGCCTCACGCTGCTCCTCGAATTGTTGCACGGGCTTTTCCGCAGCCCAACTGAGCTTAACGAAGTCCGATACGGAGATTGCCAGAATGGACAGACTAACAACCAGAAGCCACTGTATTAGGTTTTTCGCAGTTCTCATAAATGCATCCTCTTAAAATCAAAGTACTTAAATTATTTAACAAGCCATTCTCGAATGGCTGCTTTTTAGCAAACTTCCATAGCCGTTGCAAGCAAATTGTTTCTGGAAATTTTTCAGCCCATTGGTGGCGGGCGTTGGTTTGCTGACCGACGTTGTGATGTGACCAGCGTCGCTGCAGGGGACTGGTTTCTGCGTTATCGATGTAATAACCGCGTTTTTCAGAGTTTCTTTCCTTCTCTCTTCGTGCACTACCTTGTATTCTTGGCCTGGGTAGCGCAAAGAAACAAGCCCGTTCGTTTCCGAACGGGCTTGTTGTTCATCGTTTTAGCCGCCGATACCAGCGAGCTGTGCCGAAACGTATCCGGCCAATGCTGCGTTGTCACCACCCGTTACAGGTGAGACGTACTTGTCGGCTGCCGCCACTGCGTCCTCTGTGGCAAGCCCGAGCTCGGTGTTGAGTATCGTAACGTACTGCGTCATAGCGTCTAACCAGGCGCTTGCCATCGCGTAGTCGGTTCCTTCCTCGGGATTTTCTAATGCCGCTGCAATCAGCGCCATCTGCTCCTCCGACGGAGGTGCTCCGGCCGACGCGAACTCGTTCACTACTCTGGCAAGGGCCGCTATCCGGCTGCCGTCGCTGTCCATAAGCATCCTCGCTGCCCCTTGCAGACGGGCACAGGTATCGCAGGGCTGAATGTCGCCGGGTGTGCTGGCAAACAAAATCTGGACCTGCTCAGCGCCGGTGCCAAGCTCACCTGCCAGCCAGCTCATCAGCGCAGGACAACCGGTCAGCTTTATGCCCACCGGCTCCTGAATCGGCGCCGCTTCGCCTGTGACTTCTTCACACGGACAAGGCGGACAAGTCGGACAATCCGTTCTGCTTGCCCAATCACTAACTATCAAGGTAGCGCCACTGCCTTCGCCTTCTTCATAAATCACGCCGTCTGACCCCAAGCAAAA
>CAYNVP010000020.1:0-22318 GCA_964400665.1 uncultured Pirellulales bacterium
ATGAGTGACATTGAAATCCCAAAACCGCCGAAGGGGCTGATGGTACTGGCGCTGGTCGGGCCGTCGTTTATCTGGTGCGCCGAATACATCGGCTCGGGCGAGCTTGTCCTTGCTACCCGCACAGGCGCTATTCTCGGTTCAGGTATCCTCTGGGCGGTCGTCGCAGGCATTTTCCTCAAATACTGGATTGGCATGAGCGGCGCCCGCTACACGGTTTGCACGGGTGAGGCGATGATAGATATGTTCGACCGCGTGCCAGGTCCGCGTCACTGGACCATTTGGGTCATACTGGTCGTTCAGGCAATCTCCGCCATTATCGCCATCGCGGCGCTGGCCAACGTGGCCGGCATATTCTTCGCCTCTGTCTTTGGCGCCGATACTCGCTCCGTGCAAATCTTATGCGGCTGGGCGGTGTCGCTTACCGCCGCCGCCATCGTCTGGTCGGGCGCATTCGATGTGCTGAAAATGGTTATGAGCGTCCTCGTTTTGATTGTCGTTATCGGGACTGCATACGTGGCTATTCGGGTTTTTCCCGGCGCAGGGCAATTCCTGCGTTCGGTTGTTCCAAATGTTCCCGCCGTGCCGGAATGGGCGCTTACCAAAGACGTTGACAGCAATGCCTGGAAGGAGATTTTGCCCTTAATCGGCTGGGGCGCCGGCGGCTTCGCCTCACAGGTCTGGTATACATACTGGGTTCTCGGCGCCGGCTATGGCGCAACTAAGGGCAGGGGCTACGGAATGTCCGCTGATGTCGAGATGCTCAAAAATATGAACGCCGATATCGCGCATAAAATCAAGGGCTGGTGCCGTGTCTGTTATACCGACGCCACGATAGCCGTGATAATTGGAATCGTTGTTACCGGCGCATTTCTCATCGCCGGAGCCGGCATACTCGGGCCTCGCCATCTCGCCCCGGAAGGAGCTACCGTGGCGGTTACACTTTCTGAAATCTTCTCTGCCAACTGGGGTAAAATCGGCGCGTTTTTGTTCCTGCTGGCAGGTGCGGCGGCACTACTATCCACCCAGATAGGCCAATTGGCCGGCTGGCCGCGACTATTGACCGATTGCTGCCGAATCTGCATCCCCTCGATTTCCAGGAAATTTTCCTGGAAGACCCAGTACAGGTTTTTCCTCGTCGTATTTTTCTTTACGAGTATGGTCATCATTTACACGCTTGGCTTTCAGCCCGTGCTGTTGGTTAAGGTCGGCTCGATTCTTGACGGCCTTTTGCTCACACCTTTACAGGCCGTTTGCGTTGCGATTGGTCTTTTTTACGTCCTCCCTAAAATGCTTTCAGCCGATGCCGCGAGGATTTTGAAACCGAACCGGATTTTCCTCGTCGGCCTGGCTGCCGCCTTTATTGTCTTCGCTTATTTTTGCGTCTTCCAAATCCCCGCCGTACTGTTCTCCAAATAACCGGCCGTTGAAGACGGCTAATAAGTCATAAACGCGAAGAAAAGGGCGCTGTTGGACAGCGCCCCTGTTGAGTGCGATGTACACCGGGTTCCCGTTTTCCGTTCCGGGTTGTCCGCTTCGCTTCTTGTCGCAGGAATGGCGGCTTAGGCCGTCAGAAGCCGTAAACGGGTTTTAATTCGTCTTCGGTCGGCAAATGGTCGTACCATTCGCCGCGCGGGCCGGCCCAGCCGGTGCCTGACCTGGTAACCTTGACCTGGATGATGGAGCCGTTGCTGTTGTGGATGTTAATCATCTGGGTGTTCATTTCCTGCCGGACATTCTCCATTTCCTGCTTTTGCTGCTTTTTGTCGGCCTCGTTGCCGACGATATAGCCGGTGCCGCCGCCCACGGCGCCGCCGATCAAGGCGCCTTCGGTGGCGTGGCCTGACTGATGGCCTATTATTGCCCCTGCGCCTGCGCCAATCGCTCCGCCGAGCAGTGCGTCATTCTGAGCACTGGTTTCGCAGCCAGCGATAAAGACGCCTGCCGCTGCAATCACCAGTGCTGACGCTACTGTAACGACATACTTTGCCATTTTACACCTCCATCAACTTGAATATTTTTCTTTATTACTATACGTTTTAGCCCAAGGCGGTGTTTATCCGCCCTTTATGTATATCAACTCATTTTATGAATTCACTGAAATCGAGGTGCGAATTATTCTTCTCTACGTCTCGGCATTACGAATTCTCACCGCCAGGTATGGTTTGCCGGGCAGTTTAATTGGCTTTTTACCGGTAAATGTTCCTTCCATCGGCGTTATTGTCATATTCCACGTATCAATAATTTCAACTTTGTATTTTTTGTCGGTGGGTAGTCCAAATGAAAAGGAACTTGGTTGGTGAACTCCGAAATAAATCAGGTAATAATCATTACCCTTTTTGCCTCCGGCGTAGACATCCCATTCCCATGAGATTTCAATCGGCTCAAGGCCGACAGGAGGCCCTTCTTCTGCGAGTTTTCGCAAAAAGGCGATTCGAGGAGGGCTTTCACCGTGCAGGACGCCTCCTTTGGACCACCATAAAACGTCATTGGGGTCAACATATGTCTCACCGTGTCCAACATAGCAGCCGACAACTGTGCCCAGCCAAAATCGGTGCACAAGTTCCTGAGCGGTGATGTTGCCCCAGGGCTCACGGACGTTACCCTCATACTGGCATTCATCGTCTATAATGGGTTTCTGATATCTTTTTCGCCACTGTTTTGCCTCGCTGAGATTGCCGCTCTGAATACTGGCGTGAGTTACCCAGGATTTTTTGTGGTCGTACCATTTCGTGCCGTTGTGCACACTGCGGGGATGGTTATATGGGTCTGACTGCTGGACAATCTGGAAGAAGTCATCCCAGTCGGCTGGTTTTTTCTTCATAAAGTCATATTCGTTTGCCATCGACCACCAGACATTGCAAAAAGCAGACAGGCGCGCAACTACATATCGCAGATATCGCCGGTCGCTTTCTGAATTCATCCTGTCAAATCCCCATCGTCCCTCATCATAAGGGTGAAACAAAATCAGGTCGGCCTCGATGTTAAGCTCCATAAGGTCTTTGACGCGACACTCAAGGTGACGGAAGAAGTCTGGATTGAAACGCGTAAAATCGAATTTGCCTTCTGTATTTTTCTCAAACGGATAAAGCAGCGGCTCATTTTTATTGTAGGTGTAATTTTTGGGGAATACACACATCCGCAACTTGTTAAAAGGCGCGGTCGCCAGGGTCTTCAAGGTCTGATGCTGGAGTTCTTCGGTCTGGTGAATCCAGGCGTAGCAGGTTGTACCGAAAGGGTAATACTGCTTCCCATCGGCATAAGCGAAATGATATTTGTCTTTTACTCCTACCGGGCCGTGATTCTTTGGCGATGGATTACCGCAGAAAAAAATGCCCGTTTTGCCGTTAAGCTCTTTTGAATTGCTTTTTGTAGTATATCTCCACTCGCCCGTCCTATCCGGCATAAAGCGGATGCAATATACGCCGTTACCATCATAGAAGCCAGTTACTTTAACGACCTTGTCGCCGGATTTGAACTCCGCTAAGAGATTAACATCGACGAAGGGATTTCCGTCCTTTGGGCCGTTAAACGAAACCTCAAAGATACCCCATCGTTCAACTTCGGCTTCAGCTGCGTTGATCGCATTTGCAGCTACCGTCAAGAGGACTACTGCTGGCGCCAGTGCGACCAAGCACCATCCAAATGACTTCATTGCCATCCCCTTTTCTTTAAAGTCAGTTATGGTTCCGATATTGTTTAAATAAGCTGCGTCTTGCCCGGCACCGCCACCGGTTCGGCGGGCAAATCACCGAATTCGAGCTTTGTGGGCGACAAATCCAGCTTCGAGGCCTTCATTATCCAATTCCACGACACTTCCCTGCCGGTATATGCGCTGATTCTGCCCATAATTCCGGTCAGTGTGCTTTCAGCCACCCGTTTTGCCTCGTTTAAGGGTTTGCCCTCGCGAACGCTTTTAATAAGGTCAGCGTGCTCCTCGACGTAGGGATTCGGGTTGGCGTCTTCGTATTTATAGGCATTTGTGCCTTTGATATAGCCCGTTGCGCCGTCGGTATAGCAGGTCCCTTTTGTCCCGACAACGTGCTCCGATACGCGCTCACTGCAGCTGGGCATCTGCCGGCACATACTCTGCACCCTTGCGCCATTTTCGTATTCGAATTCGACTGAGAAGTGGTCATAAATGTTGCCGTACTTGCGTGCTGCTCTTCCGCCCATTCCGAACGCCTTGACCGGATGTGAGGCAAGCGCCCAGTTCATAATGTCGATATTGTGCACGTGCTGTTCGACGATATGGTCGCCCGAGGTCCATACAAACCAGGGCCAGTTCCTGCACTGCCATTCCATATCCGTTGGCATCTTGGCTCTCTCGAACCACTTCCAGTAGCCCAGCATATCGCCGCCGCACCAATAGCACTGTCCCGCGACGATATCACCAATCTCGCCGTCGTTTACCCTGTTCATAAGCTTGATGTAGTGTTTCTGATGTCTTCGCTGGGTGCCCGCGACGATTGCAAGCTTTTTTTGCTCCGCCAATTCTCCTGATTGAATCACTGACCTTATTCCGACCGGGTCAACACCTGCGGGTTTTTCCATAAAGACGTGCTTTCCCGCCTCAACCGCCGCCTTCAAATGCACCGGCCTTGTATATGGCGGGGCCGTCAGAAGCACCAGGTCAACATCGGTGACCAACAGCTTTTGATAGGCATCGAAGCCGACAAAACACATCTCGGGTTTAACCTTGAAGGCATCTCCCAGAGGTGCTCTCTTTCTGTCCGCGTCACCTTCTTTGAAGTCCTTGATGGCCCGGTCGATATGGTCTTTGAACAAATCTGCTATCGCGACCAGCTCAATCGATTCCGACGACTGGATGCAATCCCTGACGGCGTCGGTTCCCCGTCCGCCGCAGCCAATCACACCGATACGGATTTTGTCGCTTCCCGCCGCGTAAACCCGGCTGCTTAGTTCAGACGCGATAGCTCCCAGAGAAACTGCCGCCGAAGTTTTCATAAACGCTCTTCTATTCATTTCCTGCATTATCATCACCTTTCAAAACATTGCCGGGGCAGCCCCGCCGAATCATTATTAAAAATCATCGCACCATCGATAGGCCTCGATAACGGCTCGTTCGCCTTCCTTGCCGGGTTTGCTTTTACCGTGCTCCATACACAGCACGCCCTTGTATCCTTTGTTGTGGATGTGCTTGAAGATGTTTCGATAATTGATTTCGCCGGTAGTCGGCTCGTTGCGCCCCGGGGTGTCGCCTATATGAAATGCGGCGATTTCATCCCAGCACTTGTCGATATTGGGTATGAGATTGCCCTCGGTAATTTGCTGATGATACAGGTCATCGACCATTTTGCAGGAGGGACTGTTGACCGCCTTGCAAATCTGCCAGGCCTGCGGCATTTTTGAAAGAAACATTCCAGGGTGGTCCCGCCAGTTGTTAAGCGGCTCTAATACCATAACAAAGCCGGCCGGCTCGCAGACCCCGGCGCAGAACTTCAGGTTTTCTATCGTGTTTGCTGTCTGGTAATCCCATTCCTGATTGACTGCGTATGCCCCCGGCACAACAATGCCCTTCATGCATCCGGTCCGCTGGCCTACTTCAATCGCTGCCTTTATTCTTTTTACCAGCATGTCGCGAATTGCATCATCTTTCTGGACGAACGTAGGTCTGCCAAATTCAGCGTAGGCCACAAACGGCCCCATTGTCAGGCCGGATTGCCGGCATTGTTTTGCTATTTTTTCCTGCAGCTCGACGGGCTTTCTTGGCAGGTCGTTGTCGAACATCGCCGAAAAGCCCTCGTTGGCGAAAAACTTCAACTGGTCAATGAGGTCCTTGCCCGCGTGATTTTCAAAAAGCCCGAAACCAGGGGCGTATTTGAGCTTGAATTTGCCTGCGGGTGAGGGAGGGGTATCTTGTGCGAGAGAACTCGATATTGCCGCTGCCCCGGTGGCAACGGCTGCTGCGATAAAACCTCTTCTGTCCATTTCACCACCTCATTAAAACGACTTTTTTCAGACCGTTCTTTTACCACGTTTGCCCCTGAATATCAAGCCCCTTGTAAGCGGCTGCTGGATGGGTTAAAATTATTGCGTTTATTTAAAGGAGACCGCAAATTAGACCAAAACTGGTAGTAACTGGTGCCGCGGGGCGGATGGGCAGGCGGATAATCGCGCTGGCCGTAGAAGACGGCGGCTTTGAAATTGTCGGGGCGGTTGAGAAACAAGGCCATCCCGACCTCGGCAAAGACGCCGGCGGCGTCGCGGGTGTGCAACAGCTAAATGTGAAGATAGCCGATAGTTTTCCAAGTGGGGCGAATATCGTGATTGATTTTTCCCTGCCGGACGCCGCCGGAGCGACTATCAAGTACTGCGAGCAAAATAACGCCGCACTCGTATTGGGCACGACAGGCCTTACCGATAAACACCGTGAAAAAATCAAAAACGCGTCCTCAAAAATACCGATTGTTTGCGCCACCAATATGAGCGTCGGGATGAATACCCTTTTTTCGCTTGTGGGCAGATTGGCCTCTATGCTGGGACCTGACTATGATATCGAAATCGTCGAACAGCACCATCGATTCAAGAAAGACGCCCCCAGTGGTTCAGCCCTGACGCTTGCCGAAAATATCTGCAAAGGGACCGGCAAAAAATTCCCGGATTGCCTCAGCTTTGGCAGGCAAGGCAAAGATGCCCTGCGGCAAAAAGGCCAAATAGGCATACACTCCGTTCGGGCGGGCGACATCGCTGGTATCCACTCTGTAATCTTCGGCACCGCAGGAGAGACGATAACTTTGAATCACACCGCCCACAGCAGGGATACTTTTGCCCGCGGCGCGCTGCGGGCAGCAAAATGGCTCATTGATAAAAAACCCGGCCTTTATAAAATAGCCGACGTATTAGGAATTAAGATAACAGAGTTGTAATCAGGCACTGTGGATTCGATTTCAAAAAAAACCGGAAAGGAAGTTGGATATGAATACGTTATTGGCGTTGATAGCAATAGTGGGCGGGATAGCGGGGTCGCTGGTTGCATATAGAGTTGTGCCCCTGACGATTTTCGGCACCGTCGATATAGAGGCATGGCACGACAAGTTCGGCAAGATATTCAGGATTTTAGGCCCGGCGGCCATCATTCTTGGACTGGTGATTCTCCTGTTTTAGACCGTTGGTCAACGAACCTGCGGAGGAATTGACAGGCGAACAGCTCGACCTGTCGTTGCTGCAATATTATTTTGTGCGGTTTGGTTATGTCCCTTGTTGCGATTAGCGTTAAAAATATCAGCAAGTATTTCGGCAAGGTCTGCGCGGTGAAAGACCTCAGTTTCGAGGTCGGGCGTGATTCCTGCTTCGGCTTTCTGGGTCCTAACGGCGCAGGCAAGACCACAATGCTGAAGATGCTGTATGGCAGATGCACGTCCGACCTCGGCTCGCCGAGGCGAGACGGGAAGGACTCAAACAGCGACGGCGAGATAAACGTATTTGGATATGACCCGGCCAAAGACGAGCTGGCGATTAAGTATCTTTCCGGCGTCGTGCCGCAGGACAATAATCTCGACGAGGAGCTGAATGTCATCGGCAACCTGATGGTCTATTCCAGATTTTACGCCCTTTCTCGCAGGGCCGCCAAAAGCCGGATTGATTATCTGCTGGGCTTTCTGGAGCTGTCGGACAAGCGCACCGCCAAAATCAAGGAGCTTTCAGGCGGGATGCAGCGGCGGCTCATAATTGCAAGGGCGCTGATGAATAACCCCAAACTGCTGATTCTCGATGAGCCTACGACCGGCCTCGACCCGCAGGTCCGCCATCTGATATGGGACAAGCTTCGCCAGCTCAAAAAACACGGAACCACGATTCTGCTCACTACCCACTATATGGAAGAGGCCTTTGCCCTATGCGATACGATTCTGATTATGGACAAAGGCAGGGGAGTAATGCGAGGTTCCCCGGCCCAGCTGCTCGAACGAAACGTCGAAAAGTTCGTTCTCGAAATCACGGGCAGCCGGTCGCTTGAGACGATTGCCGACAGTGACATTCTGCGAACCGTGCGAGTGGACCGCAGCCAGGAGTCGCTTCGGCTTTATAGTAACGATGACCAGCGACTCAAACGTCTGGCGGGCCAGCTTTCCGCCCTTGGCGAGACCTCGCCTATGGGCGGGCAGGGCGTGCACTACTATTTGAGACAGGCCAATCTCGAAGACGTATTTTTGAAGGCCACGGGCAGGGCGTTAAATGAAAGGCAGTAAAGCATATCTCTATCCCCCGCTTACTCAGCGCCTCTTCAGCGTTTGGTTCAGGCATATGCGCGTCTATACCAAAAACATCTTCAGCAATGGGCTGCCGCCTTTCCTGGAGCCGCTGCTGTTTCTGGCGGGTGTGGGACTGGGTCTGGGGAAATACATAACCGAATCTATGGAAGGGCTTGCCTATATCGAGTTTCTGGGCACGGGGCTTCTCGTGACTACAGCGATGTTCACCGCCTCCTTTGAGTGCTCATTCGGCACGTTTATTCGTCTCGAATTTGAAAAGATTTACGATGGGATGTTAGCGGCGCCTCTCACTGCCAATAACCTGATTATAGGCGAGATGATTTGGGCGGGAACGAAGGGGCTGTTTTTCTCTTTTGCCGTCCTGTGCATCCTCGCTCTGTTTGGCATTGTGTCGCTGCCGAAGTGCCTGCTTGCGCCGCTTGTGGGTTTTCTCACCGGCCTTATGTTTTCGACGCTGGCGCTGCTTGTCACGTCCTTTGTCAAAACGATTAACCACTTCAATTTCTTTTTCACCGGCTTCATATCGCCGATGTTCTTCTTTTCGGGCGTGGTCTTTCCGATTTCAAATCTGCCCTCTTTTATCCGCCCTTTTGCTGAAATCGTCCCCTTGACGCACTCGGTGCGCCTCGTCCGCGCCGTTTGCGTTCATCGATACCCTCCGCGTTTGCTGCTCGACCTGCTTTACGTTATCGCCTTCATTCTCATCATCGGTTTTTTCGCCGTCAAACGCCTTAAAAAGCGACTTGTTTATTGAACCGCCTTTGCTATAATCGCCGACGGTCAGGCGACGAATACTATCTATATCGGGCTGAACGAGGAGCCCTGAAATGAAAGTTTCAACAATTCTATTTTCTGTATTATTTGCCGGTTTTCTGTCAATTGTACATCAGGCCAAATCAGAACAGGTTAATCAGAGTCCGGCTGGTCGCTGGCAGAGTGTTGATTATGTCGAAAAGACAGAAAACTTCAAACCTGGTCAAAAAAGCTGGCGGCATGAGCTTTTTGTCGAGGAAGTCGAGTTTCGCGGCGACGGCACGACTTCAATGTTTTTCAATTGGGAAAACGGCTGGATTTTACACCAGGACGGTAAAACAAAAGCCCGGTTCTATATCAGGCAAATGGGCGACGACACGTATTTGTTCCTGCCCTGGTTGAGCGGCGACGTCACCGAAAGAGGCCGAAAACCCTGGTATTATGTCCTCAAAAAAATTTCCGGAACCGAAAAGCATAATGACGGTTCTCAAGCATCCGCAGGGCCTTCAGAATCAGGAATTCCGGCAGGGTCAGGGCGAGGCGCCTTCAGGCCGATAGAGTCGGTTAATTCCGTGAAAGAATTTGACGACGTTCGAGACAAGGACTTAAGCAAGATAAGCCCCGCTGAGGTTGCGGCGATAATTGCCACACTGGACTTCAACAAGGACACTATCTGGCCTGAGAAGAATCTGCCTCCGGGAAAACGCCCGGAAAAGCTACTTGAAAATGCTATGAATCCCGGCCTGGGAGTTCGGCAGCTTCATAAGCAGGGAATCACAGGAAAAGGTGTCAGTGTTGCCATTATCGACCAGGCGCTTTATCAAGACCACCCGGAATTTGCAGGCAAGGTGGTCGCTTATCACGACCTGGCAGCCGGCGAAAAGAGCAGTATGCACGGCCCGGCAGTAGCAAGCTTGCTTGTGGGAAACAATTGCGGCATAGCCCCTGATGCGAAAATATACTATGTTGCGGCCCGCAGCGGAGTTCATGAGGTCGATTATGCCGAAGGTCTTGACTGGATAATCGAGCAGAACAGTAAGCTTCCCGAATCTGAGAAAATTCGGGTTGTTTCGGTATCGGCTGCGCCGGGTATTGCCGGAACGCCTTCAGCAGCCAATCAGAAAAAGTGGAATGATGCGGTAACACGCGCCGAGGCCGCCGGTATTCTTGTCCTCGACTGCACAAATTATCACGGATTTATTTGGCGTTGCTTCCTTGACGCAGCCGGTCGTGAAAATCCTTCTCAGTGTTCGTCAGACATACGCCCGGGCCAAAAGTTCGATTCGAGAAATGATATACTTTTCGCTCCGAGCGGCCCTCGAACAACGGCGGAACAATATCAAAAAGGTCGATTCACATATCAGTACAACGCCAGGGGTGGACAAAGCTGGGCGATTCCATACGTCGCGGGTGTCCTTGCTATGGGCTGGCAGCTAAATCCACAGCTTGGACCCGGGCAGATGAAAGAGATGCTCTTCAAATCGGCCGCCAACGGTCAAAACGGCGAAAAGATAATTAATCCCCGGCGATTTATCGCTATGGTTAAAATGGAAAAATCAGATACTGTCGGCTCAACTCCCCGCCGCGAACTTCAACAACGGCCTGACCGGACTACTGACCTAAGGCGGCAAAGACGCTCAGCGCGTTGAACATTGAGTGGATGAATATCGAACGGAACAGCGACCCGCTTTTCTCGTAGGCGTAGCCGAGGCAAAGAGAGAGCGCAAACAAAGCGGGCCAGTGTTCCGCATTAGCGTGGAATATGATAAAAATAAGTGAGGCGAGGATTATGGCGGGCCACGGCCTGTTGATATACGACCGCAGAAGCGTCTGAAATATACCCCTGAAAAGCAACTCTTCGGCAAACGGCACAATGATAATCGCGTTAACGACTATCAGTGCCCTTACCCGCCACTGTGGATACATCATAATTTCCTGCAGTTCTTCGTGCTGAGGCATCTGGTATTCGGGGCCGACAAAAAATTTCCCGACAATAGTTACGAGAATAATTACGGCCAGAACAACCGGCATAATCGCAAACAGATTGAGAAATGCGGCGCCTAAATCGCGGACAATTGTTTTAGGATTAAATCCGAACCCCTTGAGCTGGCGGGCAAAATGATTCCTTGCGATAATTAGACCCGTTACGACCATTGGGGCCGCCCCCATAAACATCACCAGGTTTTCGGCGAAGGCGTCCTGCCAGCCGGAAAGCTCCGGGAAGGTCTTTTCCTTAACCAAACCAAGGAGCCAAACCGTGAAAATCCAGAAAATCAGCGGAATCAATGCCAGATAGGGCGGCATATCATTGCGCCGTTGGGGGGAATTGACCAGCGCCTTTTTGCCCAAAGATGTCTTGAGCAACCATACCGCCAGCACTGACACCCCCCCCACGCAGATGATTAAGTCAATGGCATTTGTCTTGCCGACAAGTTCTTTAATGGTCTCGGTAATCATCAATAATCAATCATCAACCATCAATTTCTTTGTGTCTCATTGTCTTTGTGGTAAACTTGATAAAATTAACGTAATTGGGCTGTTGTTTTCAAGGGAAATTAGCATGGATGTATTCTGCATTGAAGGACCGGTTCGGCTAACGGGGGCAGTAACCGTGAATGGCTCGAAAAACGCCTCTCTGCCGATTATGGCCGCGGCTATCCTCGCGCCCGGCAAATCCGTCCTCAAAGGCGCACCGCGACTTTCGGATATATCCGTCTTTTCGCAATTGCTCACGGATATCGGCTGCAAGGTTACTTCCAAGCCAAACGGCGATATCAGCATCGATTCGACTTCAATAGGTAAACCCGTAGGCGAATATGATATTGTCCGCAGGATGCGGGCGGGGATTTGTATCCTCGGACCGCTTCTGGCTCGCTGCGGCAGGGCCGAGGTCTCAATGCCGGGCGGCTGCGCAATTGGATATCGGCCCGTCGATATTCATCTGAAGGGGCTGGGTGAACTGGGGGCACAAATAAATCTCGAAAACGGCTACATCGTTGCCGATGCCACACGCGGCCTCCGCGGCAACGAGATATTTCTCGGCGGGCCCTTCGGCTCGACCGTTTTAGGAACGGCCAATGTGATGATGGCCGCCACGCTTGCCAAAGGCACAACGGTCATCGAGTGTGCCGCCTGCGAACCGGAAATTGCCGACCTGGCAAACTGCCTCAACAAAATGGGCGCGAAAATCACCGGCATCGGCTCGCCGCGTCTGACAATCGAGGGCGTCAAAGAGCTTCATCCCTTCGAGTATGAGGTGATACCGGACCGCATCGAGGCCGGAACTTTTATGGTCGCCGCCGCCATCACAAAAGGTTGTCTCCATATACACAACTGCCGGCTCGGCGACCTTATGGCGGTCGCCGCCTTGCTCCGCAGCATTGGCGTTACCGTCGAAGCGGAAGGCCCGCCGCTTCGCGGCGAGGTCTCGCCGTCGGCAGAGCCGACGGCGGACTGTATCGTCGCCTGCTCGGGACGAGTCAGGCCCGCCGACATCACCACTCAGCCGCATCCCGGTTTCCCCACAGACCTCCAGGCCCAGTTTATGGCCCTGCTGGCCCTGGCTGAGGGAAACAGCATCATTATCGAAAAAATATTCCCCGACAGGTTTATGCACGTCGCCGAATTGAGCAGGATGGCCGCGGACCTGCGAAAGGAAGGTTCGCTTGTTTCGGTCTCAGGTGTCAATAAGCTCATCGCTGCGCCCGTTATGGCATCCGACCTGCGGGCCTCCGCCGCTCTTGTCCTGGCGGCGATGGCAGCTGAAGGGACAACCACCATCAACAGGGTTTATCACATCGACCGCGGCTACGAGAAAATCGAAGAACGCCTCAACCCTGTCGGTGCCAAAATAACCCGCGAAAGCGATTAACCATTTATGATTTATTATTTTGGGATTTCCAGTGCGCGGGGACGGAATAAAAAATAATAAATCATAAATAGAAAATAATAAATACGTTGATTATGAAAAGGATTCTTGCCATTGTCGGCAGCCCGCGCAAATGCGGTAATACCGATATACTCGTGCAAAAAGTGGCCGAGGGGGCTGTGTCAAAAGGGGCGCAGGTCGATACGCTTTGGCTGGGCGAGTTGAATATCCGCGAATGCGACGGCTGTCATATCTGCTGGCCCGCCAAAAGGCGAGGTCTCGCCAGAGGCGGACAGAAAAAATCCTGCTGCAAACGCGACGATATGCTCACCATCTACCCCAAAATTACCGAAAGCGACGCGATTATATTCGGCACACCCGTTTACTGGTATGGGCCGACCGCACTGATGAAATGTTTTATCGACCGCTTCGTTTATTTCAACTGCCCCGAAAACAGGGCCAAAATAAAGGGTAAATATGCGGCGATAGCAATACCTTTCGAAGAAGAAAACCCAGACACGGCCAGGCCTGTCATAGAGTTCTTTGAAAAGTGTCTTGACTATTTGGAAATGAAACTGGTTGGCAGGATTGTTGTCGGCGGGGTTGGTGCAAAAGGCGACGTCCTCAAAAAGCCCGAAAGACTTAAGGAGGCATACGAACTGGGCGAACGTTTGGCGAGCTGTCACAAAATTAGTGGAGCGTAGAACTATGAGATGGTCAATAAATGCCGGCAGTATATTCGGAATCAAACTTCGCATTCATCTGACGTTTTTTCTGCTGCTGTTGTTTGTGTTCGCCTCGGTTATGAGTGAATATGGCGTCAGGGCGGCAGGGATGTCGGCCCTTTTTATATGTGCGCTGTTCACCTGCGTTGTGATTCACGAAGTGGGCCACAGCTTGATTGCCCGCCGGTTCGGCAAAAAGGCCGAAAGTATTACCCTTTTGCCGATAGGCGGCATCGCCGCCATCGACCAGATGCCCACAAAACCCGGGCAGGAAATAGCGGTATCGCTGGTAGGGCCCTTCATAAATCTTGCTATAGCCGGCATTCTTTATGTTCTGGTCGGGGCAAAAACGGGTGTCGCTATGCCGAATTTGTACCCGGAATCAGGCAAGGCGTTTCTTGCGGGTCTTATCGGCGTCAATATTATGCTGGCGGTGTTCAATCTGATACCCGCCTTCCCGATGGACGGAGGCAGGGTGCTGCGGGGTCTGCTGGCGATGAGAATGGATTCTGTTCGGGCCACTATTTGGGCTGCGAACATCGGCCAGGCGATAGCCACCTTCTTTATATTCTTCGGCGTCTTCTTCAATCTCTGGCTGGCGCTGATAGGGATATTTCTCTATCTCGGCGCCGGTTCCGAGAAGCAGCAGGTCGTCCTGCAGTCGCTGTTGGCCGATGTGCCCGCCGGCGAGGCGATGACCACGGAATATATGAGCTTGAAACCTGATAATACCTTAACCGATGCCCTTGAGCATTTTCATCACGGCTGCCAGCAGGATTTTCCCATCATAGACGATTCCGGGCTGCGGGGCATCCTCACCAGAGACCGGATTCTTGCGGCCATTCATACCAACGGCCTCAATGCGACGGTTGCCGAGGTAATGGACAAGACCTTCGCCACGGTTGACTCGAAAATGGGTCTCGACCAGGTTTACCGGAAATTCTTGTCAGGCAACAAGACCGCTGTTGCGGTTGTGGATGACGGCCGGCTGAAAGGAATAATCGGCCTGGACGGCATCAGCCGGTATTTTATGATTAGGGCCGCCTTGAAGGGCGTCGATGCCGCCGGTTTCGTCGCACAAATGAAAAACGCTATGACTGCATAACGCGGCAGTAATCAAGTGGCTTTTGACACGAAAATAGGGTATTATTAGACGACACGTTTAAAAATTTCATACCCGCGGATTGGAGGTGTTGATGTTATGTGGAAAAAAGATGATAACAAAATCGACAGGAGGAATTTTCTCAGGTCGGCAGGGATTGCCGGAGTAAGCGGTGCGTTTGCAGCGGCCGGCGCACACGCGGCGGATATGACGAAACCGGATGCCAATGAGCCGAACACAGCAGCCCCTCTGCAGATACAGAAGGTGCCGAGGCGAAAGCTCGGCAAGACAGGCGTCGAAGTCCCGATATTGTCGCTGGGCTTCGGCAGACCCGGCGAGTCGGTTGTCTTAAGACAAGCCCTCGACTGGGGCGTCTTTCACTGGGACACGTCGCTGGTGGCCGCGGGCGGAAACAGCGAGATAAGCATAGGCCAATTTTTAGCCAAAAACCCCGACCTGCGAAAAGAAGTATTCATAGTCACCAAAGAGGCGAATTCAAAGTCGCCCGATGATATCGAAAAATGTCTGCAGACGTCGTTGAAACGGCTGAATACTGATTACATAGACCTGTATTTCGGCGTCTATATGGTTAATGATATGTCTCGGCTCACCGACGACGTGAGAAAATGGGCCGAGGATGCCAAGAAGCGCGGCGTTATAAAATACTTCGGTTTCAGCACTCATGAGAATATGCCGCAATGCCTGTCTGCCGCGGCGAAGCTCGGCTGGATTGACGCAATACAAACGAAATACGACTTCCGGCTGATGCAGGATAGCGCAATGCAGGACGCGATCGAGGCCTGCCACAAGGCCGGTATCGGGCTTATTGCTATGAAGACGCAGAGTATGCGGCCGAGGGGCGCCGCTGCCGATGCCGAAGCCGACAGGAAAATGTTTGCTCATTTCATCGAAAAGGGCTTCACCGAGGGACAGGCAAAGATAAAAGCGGTAATGCAGGATGAGCGCATAAGCTCGGTTTGCTCGGCGATGAACTCTACCGCTATGCTGATGACTAATATAGCCGCGGCGCTGGACAAGACAAAGCTCACCGCCGAGGATATGGACGTGCTCAAAAGCTACGCACAGCAGACCTGCAGCGGTTATTGCGCCGGCTGCGCATATATTTGCGAGCAGGCGGCCGCCGGAGTGCCCATCGGCGACATTATGCGGGCATTGATGTATCACAATAGTTACGGCGACAAGGCCCTGGCAAAAGCGGTCTTCGCGGAGATTCCAGTTGAAACCAGACACCGCTTATTGAGCGTGGATTACAGTGCGGCCGAAGCCCGATGTCCCAACCGTATGCCGATAGCCCGGCTTGTCGCGGATGCCGTAGCCCAACTGAGCTAAAGCTGGTATAAAAACGCCGAACAGTGAATTCGGGATAGTCGTATAATTGTCCGTTATACTGGACGATACGTTTTTAGGAGAGCATTTTATGAAAAGAGTGATGTTATCGGTTGCGGGCGTAATAATTCTGTTTATTGCCGTTGATGGTGTTTTGGCCCAGGGTCGAGGCCAGGGACAGAGAAATGCTCCCCGGCGGGAAATCCCGGCGTCAGTTAGAACGCCGAGACAAGGGGCGAGCCGGCAGGTTGACCCTAATGAGCTGGCCCAGCGTGAGCGAGCGCGCCGGCAAATGCGGGAACAAATCGAACAGCGGTCGAGCCAGCGTCGTCGGCAGGCCGACCAGAACGAGGCAGCGGATATAAATGCGCCGGGTGCGAAAGGCAGACGTGAGCTGGGGGGTAAAGGCAAGGATGCCATGAAACAAAAAGCGGTTGCCACAGGCGAGCAGCATCACCAGCAGTTAATGGCTGTAGAGAAGCAAATGCAGGCCGAACAGGCCAAACACCGAGAACGTCTGGCACGCCTTTCCAGAATCCGTGAGCTGGCACAGCAGCAGGGAGACACCAAAACAGTTGAACGGGTGGATAAGCTCATCGAGAAAGACCAGCAGCGATACGAGGCAAAGACGCAGAGAATGGAACGCAGGAAAAACGCGATGATTAAGTTCCAGGAAAAAGCCGCTGAGGAGAAAACCAGGGGCGGCGATGACGCAGACACGAATAAACCTTAAGCCGAAAACGATAAAAATAAACCGATGGTTTTGCGGAGATAACACGATGTTACAGAAGTTAATCGCCGTTGCTGTATTAACTCTTGCGATTGTCATGGTTTCCGGCTGCAGGAAAAAACCTGCTCAGACCGAAACCCCCGAAACAGAGGTTAAAAGCCAGGCCGATTACAACGAGATGGCAGAAAGGGACATCAACTCTGAAAATATGCAGGCCGAGCTTGACAAGCTCGAAAAAGAAATCCAGCAGGAAAGCACCGGAGGTTTCTAATCCCGGCCCCGCCCTATGATTCGACTGAACAATAGTTTGGTTATCAGCGAGAATGATATTGTATACAAATTCTCCCGCAGTCGGGGTCCCGGCGGCCAGAACGTCAACAAGCTCAACACCCGCGTCACGCTTTTATTCAAAGTCGGGGCTTGCCGTGCATTTACGAATGAGCAAAGAAAGCGTCTGCTCACCCGTCTTTCCTCGCGGATTTCGGACGGTTTTTTGAAGGTAGTTTCGCAGCGGCACAGGACCCAGCAGGCCAACCGTCGGGCCGCTCTAAAGCGGCTCGCCGAATTACTCACTGCCGCTCTCAAAGATAAGCTCGTGAGAAAACAAACTGTCGTCCCGCGCGCAGCAAAGCAAAAACGTCTTCAGAGCAAGCGTCGCCGCGGCGAGATAAAACAACAGAGAAAACCGGTATCGCTGCAATAATACGATAGGCAGGGCGGGATTTGCTCCGCCGATAATTTCGAATTAACGCAGGTGGGATTTCCAGGTTTATTTTACAGAGTCGTCCATTGGCAGTCCGAGCTTTTTATACAGGTCGCGCCTGGCCGCTTTGTCTATTTCTATTATCTCCCTCGCATACACGGCCACTTCCTTCGCCTTTGCCCTCGGCACAACCACTACCCCATCTCCATCGGCGACGATAACGTCGCCCGGCTCGACAAGCGCCCCGCCGCACACAATCGGACGATTGACAGATTCAATTTCATTTCTGCCTGGTCTGATTCCCCTGCCGACCTTCTTTAAATAAAGCGGCATCTTTTCCGTGATTATTTCATCGGTGTCGCGGGCGGTATTGCTCGTCACCACGCCTAAACACCCGAGCAACTTCCAGACCATAATATTATTCGACCCTATGCTGCCCGTGTCTCCGTCGCCGGCCTCTTCGATGACCAGAACCGTGCCCTTACGAATCAGGGGCGTAAACGGCTCAGGCGAAATTTTATTGTACCATTGGCTTACCCACGAATCGAACGCCTTGGACTCCATCACCGCTGCCGGCGCCTTGTTCGTGGGGACATATCTGGCCGTTACCGCAATACCGATAATGCGATGCGTAAAATGCTCCGTGTCTTTCCACAAAGGTTTAATATCGGGCGACATCAGGCCGATATTTTTCAGGCCCGCCTTGTCCATCCCGTCCGTAACGTCGGCTACTCGCAATCCCTCGAAAAGCTTCAGTGTCTCTTCGTCCTCTTCTGCGCTGTAAACCTTTGTTGCAATATAGTTTATGCCAGCCCTCAATTCTTCGGTTTTGGGATTGCCGGCTTTAGGGGCTTTTTTGGCTTCGTTCGGCTCGCCATATACAGCCGTATTAAACAATGAACTCCAGGCCACGGCGATGAGCGACGCCAAAAGCAGGGTTGTCATCCTCGGGCGCCCTGTTTTCATTTTGTATCTCCTTAATTGATTCAAGGTCCTGTCAGTTCAACCTCGATTGGTTTTTCTGCCGCGCCTGGTGCACTCGCAAGTTCCGTGCCGAGCCGAAACGCCTCTGCAAGCGCCTCGGCATTGTCGGCGATTCGCCCCGCCTCGTCAACGTTGCCGACAAACAGGTTGGCGAAATAGCCCATGTCAAGGGCGTCAAGGTAATATTTCATTATCAGCCGGACGCCGTCAAACATCTTTTTACTCTTTGTCCCGCCTACGGCGATAACCATAGCGAGCCGGTTCTTGCCTTGCGTAGGAGAAATCGGGCGTTTGAGCAGGTATTTGCGCGCCCACATGCACTGGCAGCGGTCGATGAGAATCTTTGCCTGTGCGCAGACGCTCATAAAAAATATAGGCGTGGCAAAAACCAGCCGGTCCGCCTGAAGCATCTTGGGCAGCAACACCCGAAAGTCGTCCTGAATCGGGCACTCGCCCGTTGCGTAACACGCCCCGCACGCCGAGCAGGGCGAGATACCGAATTTGCACAATCGCAGGTATTCCACCTCGGCGCCGGCGGATTTTGCCCCGGCCAGCGCCTTGCGCAAAAGCGTGTCACTGTTGGCTGCTTCTCTTGGGCTGGTTGATATTCCGAGAACTTTCATAGTGATACTTGATTTTCATCCCTCGATAATCGTCGAGCGTCGAGTACCGAACATTGGCGCTATGGGCTCCGCTGCCTGACCTGGGCTTGCCGAGGGAAACAAACGCCGAAAGGGCTACCTGCGCCTCCTTGTTTGTCTTAATGCGTCGTCGTAAGCAGCGTTGATGGAATTCAGTATCTCCTCAACCTCCTTAATGTCAATGTTCAGGTCCGGATACTTTTCCGCCAGTGTTTTTAGGGTTTCGAAGTCGTTTCTGGCGCCCCGCATAATGCTCAGGGCCTTGCCCGCTGGCTGCGGGTATTGAAACTGTTTGGCTTTCAGGTCGAGGGATTTTTCGATCTGGTCCACCCGGCGCTGCACTATTTGCATCTCTCTGCGGGCGCTTGCTATTTTCTTGTCAACCACGATGTTCGCTTTGCCGGCCTGAAACTGCTGCAGAAGTGCCTGCTGCGAGCTTGCCAGGCCGTCGGCGATTCCGCAATCGACGGCTTCTTCGGCTGTCAATGTCACCAGCGACCCCGATTTGTTCCACGTGCGGACGACTTGCTGGTCGGGTTTTTTGTTTACCGGCTCGACGAACAGCCGTTTTGACGCCTCGTTTACCTCGATGACCTCGATAGAGCTATCGACCATTGCCCTGGCCAAAAGTCCCGGCCGGTTGTTCTGCTGCGCCAGAGAGGCAAGATACGCACGCCATATTGAGCTCGACTTTTCATCCACTACCTCTTTGTAACTTTTTTCCCTGCCGCCGCGGTCTTGTGTCTTGGCTTTTGAAAGGGTCACCAAGGTAGCTGCGCCTATAACGGTGTTTTTGGCCATATAAATCTTGTTGCAGGAAAGCGCCACCGCCGCCCCGGCCGATATTGCCCCGCCGTATTGCCCACCCTTGACGAAAGCAATTACGTTGCAGTCCGTCGTCTTTGTAATGGCCGTGCACATCCGCTGGGCGAAATCCACCCTGCCGCCCGGCGTGTCTATTTCAACTAATATCAACGCCGGCTTCTCCTCTGCTGCAGCCGACATAACCTCTTCGAAGGCGGCCGTCTCTATCTCATACAATATGGGGCCTTCGACGGGCACAACCAGCACCTTGCTGCTTCCGCTGTCAACGGATTGCACAGGTTCGACAACATTTGCGTCTGAAAGACAAACACCCTCAAAAACGCATATTTGCACCAGAGCTAACGTAAAAACCAATATGGGCTTTCTCATCATCGTAATCTTCCTCATTTTGTCCACTGACGGATATTATACAACTCTGGAGACATAAAAACCATACGATAATTTTAGTTGTTTGGTCGTAAAATTCATTCGCCGCCGGCGTGATTTATCCGACTCGGGCGGATTTATATTAAGTCACAGGGACTTGAAAAAAACCTGTTCTTTGGTAAAAGAATCAATGCCTCTCGTCTCGGCGAAGGCATCGCTATGGTTACGGAAGCGATAGTGGCGCAGAGCCGTAGCCGGACGATTCACCTGTTTTTCTCGGGATTCTGATATGGCGGTTCAGTTTATACTTGGACGAAGCGGCACGGGCAAGACCCACTATTGCGTTCGCGCAATAGCAGAGGCCCTCTTGCGGGAGGATAACCAGCCATTGTTGCTTTTGGTCCCTGAGCAGGCGACCTATCAGGCAAGCAGGGTAATCCTAAGCGAACAGTGGCACGGGCTGCCAGCCCGTGAAAACACGGCCAAGATGGCCGTGCCACCAGGCTACAATCGCCTCCAAGTCCTTTCGTTCGACCGGCTTGTCTATCTTCTTCTGGGCAAAAATGTCGCCAGGCCTGCCATTTCCCGCATCGGCAGGACTATGGTCATCCAGAGAATTCTCCGGGATTGCGCTGACAAACTCAATATCTTCGGCGGCTCCGCCAGGCACCCCGGCCTCGGAAAACGACTTGCCGATACGATTACCCAGTTGCAGCAGTATGCAAACAGCCCTGATGATGTTAAAGACCTTGTCAGCAAACTGCAAAAACAACCCGCCGATAACCTTACAACGGCAAAATTCGCCGACATAGCAATTGTCTTCGAGGAGTATCTCAAATTTATCGAAGGCAGGTTCCTCGACCCGGATATACAGTTGACCGCCGCCTGTAAAGCCGTCGCAGGCGCTGATTTCGTCCAGCGTGCAAACCTCTGGGTCGATGGCTTCGCCGGTTTTACAGGCAGCGAGCTTGCCCTGTTGACCGAGCTGCTTAAAGCCGTCGGAGACGCTCAAATCGCCCTTTGCCTCGACCCGACAACTGCCGACCTTGCCAATCCCGACAAAACCAAAATCGACCCAGCCGATTTGTTTGGCAAGACCGTTCAGACTTACGCCGAGCTTGTCGAGCGGATAAAAAAATGCAAACTTAAACTGGCCAAACCTATGATTCTTGATAAACCGCACCGCTTCTCCGGCAGCCCTCCACTGGGCCACATAGAACGTAATATTTTCGTTAATAAGCCCAAAAAAAATCCCGCTAACGGCAAAATTCGTATTGTCTCGGTCCCTAATGCCCGTGCCGAGGTGCAGTTCGTGGCGCAGCAAATAACAAAATTGGTCAGACGCGCCGGCTTCAGATACCACGACATCGCCGTCATCGCCTCCGATATCGACTCCTACGAAAACTATATCAAGGCCTCTTTCAAGGATTATAACATTCCTGTCTTCATAGATAAGCGCAGACCCCTCAATCAGCATCCTGTAATCGAGTTGATCGCCTCGGCCCTGGCCGCGGTCACAAATGATTTCCCCGCCAACGAGATATTCGCATACCTCAAAACCGACCTCACTCGTTTCGAGCGCAGCGACATTGACCTGCTCGAAAATTATTGCATCGCCTTTGGGATTAACGCCTTCGACTGGGCCGCAGACAAATCCTGGCGATATGCGGGCAATAAGGCCCAACAATTCAATGAGCAGCACGTCGACCGAATCCGCAAAAAGGCAATCGAACCTTTATTGGAATTTCGAAAACAGCTTTTTGATGGCGACGGCAAATCGAAGATGTTATCGCCGGAACAGTTCACGAAAATTATCTTCGATTTTCTCGAAGCGACCGGCGTTCCCAGCCGGCTGTCCCTTTGGGTCGAGCAGGCACTGCGGCAGGGCGATTTCGCCGCCGCTGACGAGCATCGCCAGCTTTATGACCGCCTCGTCGACGTCTTTGACGAATTAGTCGAGGCCTTTTCCGGTAATGTTCTTTGCTGTGAGGATTATCTTGCGATTATGCGTTCTGCCTTTTCGCAGATGACGCTGGCCTTCAT
>CAYNVP010000021.1:0-22285 GCA_964400665.1 uncultured Pirellulales bacterium
GGTCGGCTCGCGCCCGTCGACGCTGACGCCGTAATCGTTGACGACGACCTTGGCCTCGGCGAGGCGGTGAAAAACTAGAGCCGCGTTGCCCGGCTGGTTGTCCACCCCCACCAAACTGATTTTGGCCAAATCTTTTTGTATCGTCGCTCCCGAAACCACTATACCTTCCATTTCCGGCACCTCGTGAGTAATAATTGTTCCGTCGACATCAGAGCTACTGCTTCTGACGTGGATTTTTACGTCGTATTTTTTTCCGAATTCGATGGATCTACTGTGCATAACGCCTGCGCCTAAGCTGGCGAGCTCGAGCATTTCGTCATAGCTGATTTCCTTGATTTTGGCGGCTTTTTTATAAATTCTCGGGTCCGTGGTATAAACCCCGTCAACATCTGTGTATATTTCGCAGGTTTCGGCACCGACGACGGCGGCCAGCGCCACGGCGGTGGTATCGGAGCCGCCTCGGCCGAGGGTTGTGATGTGGCCGCTTTCATCTATTCCCTGAAAGCCGGCGACGATTACGATATTGCCGGCGTCGAGCTGTTTGTGGATACGCGGGGCGTCGATGCTTTTAATACGTGCTTTTGTGTGGACGCTGTCGGTGAGCATTCCGACCTGAAAGCCGGTGAAGCTGATGGCCTTATGGCCCATCGCGTCGAGGGCCATAGCGAAAAGCGACACCGTCTGCTGCTCGCCTGTGCTCAATAACTGGTCCATTTCGCGTTTCGGCGGGTTGGGATTAAGCTCCAACGCATCGGCAACAAGCTGGTCGGTCTGCTGACCTCGAGCCGAGGCGACGACCACGACCTTGTAGCCGGCTTTAACGGCGTTGATAACGCGCTGTGCGGCCTTACGAATTTTGGCGGCGTCGGCGACCGAGGTTCCGCCGAATTTTTGAACGATAATGGGCATATTTACTCCATCAAGAACCAAGCAACCCCCCAATAAATTGGGGGGCTAAATTTGGGCGGGGACGCAGGCCCGCCCCTACAATAATTAACTTTTGAGGAAGTATTCCATAAGTTCGAAGCCGTTGTCAATCTTCAGGCCTGATTTTTCGGCGTTTGGTTCAGTGAAGGGGGCATTAAAGACGCCCTCGACGTTTGACCCGGCGATAGCGAAAGGCACGGGGTCGCCGGAGTGAGCGGCGGTCTTTACGGGGGTGGGATGGTCGGGTAGGACCATAATTCGCCAGGATTTGTAATGCTGAATTGCCTCGTAAACCGGGCCGACTACGAATTTGTCGATTTGCTCGATGGCTTTTTTCTTTTGTTCGGCGTTGCCGTTATGCGAGGCCTCGTCGGGGGCTTCTACGTGGACGAAGACAAGGTCGTATTTATCGAGGGCCTTTATGGCTGCTTCACCTTTGCCAATGAAATTAGTATCGATAAAGCCGGTAGCGCCGGGGACCTCTATGAGGTCGAAGCCGATGAGCTTTGCCAATCCTCTGACGAGGTCAACAGCAGTAATGGCGGCACCTTTTATTCCATATCGCTTCTGGAAACTCTCCAGCGCAAGTTTTTTGCCCTGTCCCCAGAGCCAAATGGAGCTTACCTGGTTTTCGCCGAGGTCGGTTTTGACCTTGTTTATGTCGTGGTTGTAGAAGAACTGCTGTGAGCGAGCCATAAGGTCGTTTAGGAAATCGGCGCCTTTTCCTCGCGGGAGGATTTTTTCGACCGGCCTGCCTATGTTATCGTGCGGCGGTGAGGTCCTGACATCCATATCGAAGCCCTTTAGAACAAGGAGGTGACGATAACTTACGCCCGGATAGAAACGAACCTTGTCGCTGGCGAGCTGCTCATTAAGCTCATTTATGAGCTGGGTTGCTTCTTCGGTTGAGATGTGGCCAGCGCTGTGGTCGGCCATTTTGCCGTCGGCGATGGTAACGAGGTTGCATCGGAAGACCCAATCGTCGGGGGCGAGCTGGACGTTTCGCGCGACGGCCTCGATGGGCGCTCTGCCGGTGTAATACTGTTTCGGGTCGTAACCCAAAAGGGACATCTGTGCGACGTCGCTTCCCGGCTCCATACCGTCGGGGACGGTGCGGACAAGGCCGAGCCGTCCGGTTTGGCTGATTTTGTCCATATTGGGCTTGTCGGCAGCTTCGAGAGCGGTCTTATTTGCGAACTGCTCAATCGGCTCGTCGGCAGCGCCGTCGGGGATTATGATTGCGTATTTTGTGTCCATTTACAAACCATCCCGCCTTCGGCGGATAAACCCCCCAATAAATTGGGGGGCTAAACAATAAGAGAATTACATATCTAATCGAACAAAGTAGTTTATGGGTTTTTGGGCGGGGAGTCAATGGTTAGGTATTCGTTGTCGGGGTGTTAGGAAATTAGCTATTACAATTTGTCGAATGACTTTTTTCTTGAATTTCGGGCAATTGTACAGTAGGAGTTCAATAGCAGAATTTATATATCTAATTAAAAATACTAATGAGCATTCGAGCTAAAATCCTGGCAGGCATCGCGGCATCACTGGTTTTGATTATCTGCGTTTGGCCGGGTCTATCGCGTTGTTATTTTTATCACAGGTTCATAGCCGGTCATTCAACTCGTTACGGAAATTCTGAGGGTAAAATATGGGAAGTTTCTACCCTTGACACACTTGCCCAAAAAGCTGTTAAATTTGAAATTAAACCATCTTATGCGAAGAACAATTTTTCGCTGGGATACGCCGAATTTTATCTGGACCAAAATGACGTTTGCGAAATAACAATTGTTAATGAGCAAATAGTATCTATCAAATGCGATACATATTTTATAGGCTTTCTGCCTCCGACCGAACCCATTGATTTATCGCCTGACAACAATAATCAATCACAGTTAACGCCGGAATTTCCGCCTAAAGATTTTTATCAAGCCCAGGTTAAAGCAGCGTATGCTTGCCCAAAGACCTACTTTCAAATCTTCTTTATGTCAGGGTATGAATTTGCTGAATTTATGTATCTATGCATGCTTAAAACGATGTTCATCAATAACCAAAACGGAATCGGAATTTTTGAGACAGATAAGATAAAAGGGCTTATCGAATTCGGTGAAGTGCAATCGCCGAATAAAATGGTTATCGACTTATATTCAGCAGATTCAGCTATTAGTCAGGAGATTATTGTTAAATCAGATTCGCCTGAAAAGACCAAGGATATTATATTGTCCCTGCTGTCCTCATATAGATATCTTATTGAAAAACCACTAAACGAATCTGATTTGCAGCAGTTAATTCTTGATAAACTTAGTTCGCACCCGTTATTCCACGAATATAATCCGGAGCAGGACCAATAAAACAATCCGGGATTATTCCTTGTCCTCGGGGATGTTTACGATACGGATGCAGACAGGTTTTGCGCAGACGGTATCCAATTGGCCAAGGGCATTTACGGCGGCGGTGATTTTGTCCTGACGGTTGGGGTGGGTGGTGATTACGACGGGGACGGTATTGTCAGGGCCTCGGCCTTCGTGCTGGAGGACGCCTGAAATGCTGATGGCGTTGTCGGCGAGGACCTTTCCGATTTGCGCGAAGACGCCGGGCTGGTCTTTGACCATCAGGCGGATATAGAAACGAGTTACAAGATTGTCGATTTTGTCAATCATTGGGGCGATTTCGGCGTGCGGTTTGAGGTTCAGGTTTTTGAAGGTGACGGCGGAATTGCCGAGTGCGACCTCGATGATATCGGCGACGACCGCGCTGGCGGTGGGGAGCATACCTGCGCCTCTGCCGATGAAGACGACCTCACCGACGGCGTGGCCGAAGATGCTGATTGCGTTGAATGAGCCGTTGATTTGGGCGAGTCGATTGTCCTTGTCAATAAAGGAGGGGTGGACGCGCAGTGAGACGCGGTTGTCCTTGTCTTTTTCCGCTATGGCGAGGAGCTTGAGGCAGTAGCCCATTTCGCCGCCGAATCGGACGTCGTCTCTGGAGATATGGTCTATACCCTCGACGTAAATATCATCGAGGGAGATTTGACAGCCGAAGGCGATTGAGGAAAGTATCGCCAGTTTGTGGGCGCTGTCGCCGCCTGAGATATCGAGGGTGGGGTCAGCTTCGGCGTAGCCCTTCTGTTGCGCCTGCGAAAGCGCGGCGGCGAAGTCCTCACCTTTGGCGGTCATATTGGAGAGGATATAGTTGCAGGTGCCGTTGACGATTCCATACATTGCAGTGATGTTGTTAGCGGCAAGGCCGGTCCTTATGGCGGAAATAATCGGAATTCCACCTGCGCAGCTTGCCTCGAAGGCGATACATCGGCCTGCTTTTTGCGCGGCCTGGTAAAGTTCGCCAGCGTGTTCGGCTAACAGGGCCTTATTGGCGGTGACGACGTCTTTGCCGGCTGAGAGCAAATTCAATTGAATGTCTTTGGCGATGCCGGTTCCGCCTACGAGCTCGACGGCTATTCGAATATTCTTGTCATTGATTAGCTTGTTCAAATCGGCGGTGAGGACACCATCCGGTAATTTTACAGGCCGAGGACGTTTGAGGTCGATATCGACGACGCAGGCGAGGCGGAGGCGCAGGCCGGTTTTGGCGGCGATAGAGTCGGAGTTTTCGAGAATTATTTTGGCGACACCTGAGCCGACGGTGCCGAAGCCGACGAGACCGACTTTTACGATTTTTTCCTGCATCTTCTACAACCTACAAACCTGGATTCCCGCTCGCGCGGGAATGACCACAATTGCATATTGCAATTGTGCCTTAAAGACCGTAGTTTATGAATTTCGTTGGGAATAGTCAATTGTGTTATTTGCAGGCGTGTTTTGATAATGGGAATGCATCGGTTTTACAGTGATTCGATAGGTGGATCGGCGATTGAGCTGGCTGGGACGGAGGCGCACCATCTGGCAGTTTTACGGCTTGGGGCGGGAGACAAGGTCGAGCTTTTCGACGGCCTGGGCGGGCTGGCGACGGCGGTTATTTCGGAAATAAGGAAGAACAAGGTTACGCTTCAGGTCGAAGACGTTCGGCGCATTGAGCCGAAAAGGTCGCGGCGAATAATCATTGCGGTAAGTGTTCCGAAGGGGGAGCGGTTTGACTGGCTGATTGAGAAATGCACGGAGCTTGGCGTTGAGCGGATAAGTCCCGTTATTTTTGAGCGGACGGTGAGACAGCCGGGGAATCCGAAGGCGATGGAGCGGTGGATGAAACTGGCGGTATCGGCGGCGAAGCAGTGCAAGAGGTTATTTTTGCCGCAGATTGACCCGCCGATGTCTTTGCAGGACGCTATCGAATCGATACAGAGAGATAGTCCCAATTGCCGGTTGCTAGCGGGGGGCATATCCGGCGATTGCGTGCCGTTGGCAGGGCAGTCATTCGGTGAGGACGACGTTGCCGCCTTCATCGGGCCGGAAGGAGGGATTACGGAAAATGAGGAGATGCTTTTGAAAAACAAAAGTGTTCGGTTTGTTCGGCTGGGCGAGACGATTCTTCGCACGGAGACGGCGGCGATTGCCTTTGCGTCAATTTTGGCAGCCCAGCGTGAGATTTAAGTAATTGGCTGGGCGGCGATGATTTTTTCGTAATCGCCGAGGTTGAAGAAGGCGGCGGAGCCATCGGGGTTGTGCTTTGTGAGCATCTTGATTGTGGCGGCGAATTTTTTGTCGAGGTGGGCGATGAAACAGTTAGATTGCTTCGCTGCGCTCGCAATGACATAGGAGTCGGGAATGATAATCTGATATGCGTGGAGTGTGAGGCGGTCGATTAGCGGTTTTTCTTCCTGATTAAATCCAAGGCGATAATTCTTTTTGAATTCCGAGAGCATAATGGGCCTGTCGCCGGCATACAGTGGGTCGATGGCCAGAGGCAGGCCGATACTTGCCAGATGGACGCGAATCTGATGCGTTCGGCCTGTGAGGGGATTTACGGCCAAAAGCGAGGCGAGTCCGAAATCCGCCAGCAACCGCCATTCGGTTACAGATTGCTTGCCTTTGCGTCTGTCAATCACCATAAGCTCAGGATTTTTTCTGCTGCGTGCAATCGGGGCATCTATAACGCCCTGTTTTTCAATCAAAGCGCCTCTGACGATGGCAAGGTATGTCTTTTTGACTTTTCTGCCGAAGAAGTAATCTGCGAAATTTCGTTGCGTTGTGCGGTTTTTTGCCAGAATCATCACACCGCTTGTGTCCTTGTCGAGCCGGTGAACGAGGCGCAGTTTTGCCGCGGCCTCGTCGCCTAATTGCTTTGCCAGGAAGTCCACGAGCTGCGGCTGTCCGGCCCGGTCTTTTGTCACCGAGACGCCGGCGGGCTTATTGACGACGATTATGTCGCTATCTTCGTAGATTATTTCGATTGTCTCTTTTCGCATTGTTTTTCTGCTCCGCCTGCGGCGGACAAGCTTTCTTGACGGTGGATTTAGCGTAGCTTATAGTATTCCCGTTCGAATGTCTAATATTGAAAGGAGACGGCGAAGCCAGATGAAGATGCCGGCTGTAAAAGGGACGCGTGATTTTTATCCTGAGGATATGGCCATCCACAACTGGATTGTCGATGGGTGGAAGAAGGCCTCCATACGCAGCGGCTTCGAGGAATACGACGGGCCCATATTCGAGCACCTCCAGATGTACCAGTTGAAAAGCGGCGACGAAATCGCCGAGCAGCTTTTTTCTTTCAAGGACCGCGGCGAGAGGGACCTTGCCATCAGGCCTGAAATCACGCCGACATTAGCCCGAATGGTCAATCAGAAAATCAATTCACTGCCCAAGCCAATAAAGTGGTTTTCTGTTCCGCGGCTTTGCCGGGCGGAGCGGCCGCAGAAAGGGCGGCTGCGGGAATTTTTCCAGTGGAACATCGACATCATCGGCGAGGACAGCGTGCTGGCTGACGCGGAGGTAATTTTTACGACGGTCGATTACCTTCGCGAGGTTGGGCTGACACCGAAGGATATACAGGTAAAAATATCGAGCAGGAAACTTCTTTCGGCGGTTTTGAAGAAAATCGGCGTCGCAGAACAAAAGCTGAATTCCCTTTATACGCTTTTGGATAAGAAGGCAAAGCTGCCGCCGGAGGCATTCTCGGCTACGCTGACAGAGCAGGTCGGCGACAAACCTGCGGGGCAGATTATCGCTTTTATGGAGTCCAGAAATGTCAGCGACGTTGAAAAATTCAGCGATAAGAAAGGCCAAGACGTCGATACTGCAATCAAAGAAATTGAGGATTGTGTTATCTGGCTGGGCCAGATGGGTATAAGTGACTACTGCGTATTTGACCCCGGCATAGTTCGCGGACTGGCGTACTATACCGGTATTGTTTTTGAGGTTCAGGATGTAGTCGGCGAACTTCGCGCTATTGGTGGAGGAGGAAGGTTCGATAATTTGCTGCACGATTTCGGTGGGCCGAAAATTTCCGCAACGGGAATGGGGATGGGCGACTGTGTTCTTGAAATACTGCTGCGTGATAAAGGTTTGCTCGATAAAAAAGTCACCGCCGGAGCGGTTGATTATTTTGTTGTGCCTCTGGGCGACGCGTTTTTGAATGAGGCAGTCAAACTTACCGCACGATTAAGGACTCGCGGCTTCAAATCGGTGTTTACATATAAGTCCGCGAGTTTATCCAGGCAGCTTAAACTCGCCTCGGAGCAAAACGCGAAATATTGTATTATCATCGGCGATGAGTTCAAGACCGGCGACCTTGTTGTGAAGGATATGAAGACAGGTGAACAGAAACTTGTAAATAAAGACAAGTTTCTCGAAGAGCTAAAATCGGGTTGATAGTGAAAGACGCCGCACCCAACCATTACGAGAAGGCATTTGCGGGCTGGCTGATTGAGAACCAGGTGGAGTTTATCTCTACTGCGGACCAGCACAAGCCCGTTTTTGAAAAGTCCGACTTGAAAAGCTTCGATTTTCTGCTTTGCACTCCTGCGGGCAAAAAGATAATCGCCGAGGTAAAGGGCAGACGTTTCAAAGGCACAACACTGGCGAATCTATCGTGTCTGGAATGCTGGGTAACGACTGATGATGTCGATGGGTTGGCCGCGTGGCAGAAGACCCTGGGGCCAGATTATGAAGCGAATTTTATCTTCGCCTACAGGGTGCAGAACGTTGACGTGGATTACGACGGTAGAGAGATGTTCGATTTCTACGGAGACCTTTACCTGTTTTTGGCGGTTAGTTTGGCTGATTATATCAAGTATATGAAGCAGCGGAGCCCAAAGTGGAGAACTGTAACTCTGCCTGCTGACAAGTTTCGACTTTGTGCCCGGCCGGTGAAACAGATATTGGCATAAATGGGGTGTATAGCCAAATATTCACTTATTGCACAAACTCTGATATCGCCATTAGCAATAACGCAATGCCAAACAATATCTCTAAGCGGCGCATCTTGAGATTCATTTTGGTAAGCGGTCTGAAAGTGAGAACATAACATCCGGCACACAAAGGAAATAACATGTCAAAAAGGTGACGTGTTATATCGCCCGAATAAATCGCTCCAAAAACGATGACCATAGTCACTGCAACCGCAATTCCAGTAAGTGGATTAAACCAGTCTATTTTTTGTTGTCTTATCTCTATTTTTGTATTTGCCTTGACGTTCTGCTTCACAAAGTCCTGTATCTTATCCATTCCTTCAAAGCCGTTGATATGGAGTGTTTGTTTGTCGCTGGAAATAATCCTAATCTCTTCAACATCGCCTCTTGGGTTTAATGTTATTCGGGCCTTTACAACTTCGGGCCAAAGAACACTTTCTTCAACGTCACGAACCTGCTTGATAATTCTTTCTTCGTTTACTAAAACCTTCATCTCTCGCAGACGCTTTGCCGTGGAGAAAAAAGTAAGCGGCAAGATAACAGCTAAAATTATAATTCCGCTCACAGCCAGGGGCCATAGCATTGATGGCTTAACCACACCTTTCAAAAGCAGAAATGCGTTTACTCCTATAACAATGATTGGAAAGACCAATATCATCCATCGCATTCGTAAGCGAATTACCTCCTCTGAGAAGTTGAATTCTTCCACAATTCGATTCCTCCACTCGGTATCCTTGTTTTTGTTCTAATGAGAGAACAGCCCCTGATGTAGTTTTACGCATTTTTACCGAGTTTCCCTCGATATGTCAAGTCATCCGGTTTTGTTTTTCCGCTGGCTGCGGAGAAGTTTCGTTTGTGCGCCCGGCCGGTTAGGCAATTATTTATCTGAAGAGGTCTTGCTGGCATCGGGACTTTTGTCGTTTGGGTCGGCGTGGATGAAATTCAACGAGGCCGAGTTAATGCAGTAGCGTAATCCGGTCGGCTTGGGCCCATCGTTAAATACATGTCCCAAATGCGCACCGCACCGGCTGCATACTACTTCAGTTCTCGTCATCAAGAAGCTGTTGTCGGTTTGCTCGCGGATGTTTTCTTTTGATACGGGCGTCCAGAAGCTTGGCCAGCCGGTGCCGGAATCGAACTTAGCGTCCGAGCTGAACAGCTCGTTGCCGCATACGATGCAGACGTATTTGCCCTTGCCGTGGAAGTCATAGAACTTACCGGTGAAGGGGACTTCGGTTCCTTTACGCTGTGTGACCCTGTATTGAAGCGGGGTAAGCTTGGCTTTCAAGCTCTCTTTATCGTTTTTTGTTTTTTCAGTCATTTGACCAGAGTTTCCTTTTTTGAACATACAAAGTATCGGGCACGTTGAGATGCCCGTTCCGGCCCGCCTTTGCGCCGATACGCCGATTACCATCGCAGCGACAAAGCCGGCCACAATAATTAACGGCCACTTCGACGTCTTCCTATTTTCCATATTTCACCGAACAGCCGTATGGCTTGGTTGTTGCCGTGCTCACTGTTTTGCCTGCCGTCAGCTCACCGAGCGCCTTATCAACGTAGTTGACCGGTTTTTCGTCTTTCGGCACATCTCCCAGCGGTGCGTTGTCAAACGCCCCGTTGTAGGCGATGTTACCCTCGGCATCGACGATGAAGATGTGGGGCGTTGTTTTTGCGCCGTAGGCCTTGCCGGTTGTTCCGGAGCTGTCGTCGAGTATGGGAAACTCGATATTGTTCTTTTCGGCGAATTCTTTGTTTTTCTCCGTTTGCTGATGGCCGGTGCTGTTTATCGCGAGCCACACGACGTTTTTGTCCTTGTACTTGTTAACGAGGTCGTTAACGGCCGTTGTTTTTTCGTGGTTGTATCGCGAGAAAGGACATTCGTAATTGAACCATTCGAGGACGACGATTTTGCCTTTATAATTCGCCAGCTTCACCTCCGTGCCGTCGTAGTTTTTCAGCGTGAAGTCCGGCGCTTTGGCGGGTTTATCGCCCGCAGTGAGGAGTATCGGGACCGCCAGGACTGCCGCTGCCGTTAGTGCAACAATTGTCCTGTTCATAATTCGCTCCTTTCAATAATTTTTCTATTTCTAATAGATACGTCGCTGCGGGTTGGATGGTTTGTAACAATTTTGCGATAGACCCGGCTGCCGGCTGCTGATAAAATCCCTGTCCGGTATGCGGATTTGAAAAAACAATCAAAAAGGAGATAATCGCAAATGCTAAAGAACATTTTGTGCTGGATTGTATTAGCGGTTGTCTGTGCCGGCTGCATTAGCGTCCATACCGAAAAACACGGAGTATTGTCGAAGCCCGAATGTAAAAAGGACGCCCGGCTGCTTCGCCACGTCGTTTTGTTCAGATTCAAGGAAGGGACGACGCCCGAGAAAATCAGGGAAGTGGAAAGTGCATTTGCGTCTTTGCCGGGCAAAATCAGTGAAATAAAGTGTTTCGAGGGGGGCGCCAACGTCAGCCCTGATGACCGGACCGAGGGCTTCACGCATTGTTTTTTGCTTACATTCCGGAATGAAGCCGACCGCGACGCATACCTGATTCATCCCG
Source organism: uncultured Pirellulales bacterium (assembly GCA_964400665.1). Classification (GTDB taxonomy): domain Bacteria; phylum Planctomycetota; class Phycisphaerae; order Sedimentisphaerales; family Anaerobacaceae; genus Fen-1362. The sequence goes on from CAYNVP010000021.1 coordinate 10,793, forward strand.
ACTTTAAAGGATTCGGCAAGTTGCTATGGAGTTGCCTTGAAAAGGTTCTCGTTGTCGATTACTGGGCAAGATGAGAATCATCGCCGGGACAAAACGCGGAATGAAATTGTTAAGCCCGCCGGGGCGCGACTCACGCCCCATCACCGACCGCGTCAAGGAATCGCTATTCAGCGTCTTGCAAAAATACGACCTTCCCGCGGGCAAAACCGTCGCAGATTTGTTTGCAGGTGTCGGCTCATTAGGTCTTGAGGCGCTTAGCAGGGGGGCGACTTTTGTCACTTTCGTTGAGCACAATCCCAAAATCGTCCCCATACTCGAACGAAACATCGAAAAGGCCGGCTTTGTCGAACAATCGAAGGTCATCCGTGCCGACGCGTTCAAGCTCGACCTTGCCGCCGATACCCAGCATCGCCGATACGACCTTGTTTTTGTTGACCCGCCTTATATTAATTCCGCTCAGACGCAGGCGGGGTCGCTTCTTGCGATGCTTTTGACTCGTTTGGCGGATTTCGTTGCGGCCGGTGGTTACGCTGTAGTCCGGACGCATCAGGATACAACCTTGTCGCAAGCATACGGTTCGCTTAAAATCATCGAAAGACGGCAGTGGGGCACTATGGCGGTGACGATATTAAAAAAAGGCGAAACTTAATGACCAACAGGCAGGCGGCAATCCAGATAGTAAAACGATTACGCGGCGCGGGCTTCGAGGCGCTGCTGGCGGGGGGGTGTGTCCGCGATATGCTCCTGAAGAGACGACCGAGCGACTACGACGTTGCCACCAAAGCAAAACCGAACGACGTTGTGAAGCTTTTCCGCCGGACCCTCAAGGTCGGCGCAAAATTCGGTGTAGTCGTCGTCCTCACTGACAAGACACAAATCGAAGTTGCGACCTTCAGGACCGAATCCGGTTACGCCGACGGCCGACATCCCTCGAAAGTTCGCTTTGCGACTGCAGCCGAAGACGCTGCCCGACGAGATTTTACAATCAACGCGATGTTTTACGACCCCGTCGCTAAAGAAGTGATTGACTATTACGGGGGAGGAGGCGACCTGAAAAATAAAATCATCCGCACCGTCGGAGAGCCCTCTGAGCGGTTCAGCGAGGATTACCTGCGTATGCTGCGGGCAATTCGCTTCTCCGCGCAGCTCGACTTTGCAATCGAGCCGCAGACAAAAACCGCCATTTGCAATCATGCAGAAAAGATAACAAAAATCTCCGGCGAGCGCATTGCCGCCGAACTCGAAGGCATTCTCGTCAGCCCCAACCGGGCAAAAGGCGTGCAGCTTCTTATCGAAACAGGCCTGGCTGGATTTATCTTCACCAGCTGCGCCTGCCAGAGTGCCGGATTCATCGTTCGCCTGCTTAGTCATCTGCCGTCAAAAATAGATTTTCCTCTCGGTCTTGCAACACTATTTACCAGTTACGAGACCGATTACGCCCTTGAGAAATGTAAACTGCTCAAACTCAGTCGGAACCAGAACAAGCATATAAAATTTCTTCTCGACCACAGAGGCAAGCTGCTGAGGGACATATCTGTGGCGGAGTTGAAACTGCTTTTATCCAAGCCGTATTTTGGGGACCTGTTTGCGCTGCAAAAGGCGATTCAAAGGGCGAGCAACAAAGGAATCGGTCCCTTGGTTAAATTGCGAAGAAGGATAAACCGGTTAAAAGGCGTTGAGTTAAGGCCCAAGCCCTTATTGAACGGCAGGGATTTGATGGCCCTGGGTGTCGTTCCCGGCCCGTTGCTGGGGCAATTAAGCCGAGAGATGTATATCGCGCAACTGGAAGGTAAATTGCAGACCGCCGAGCAGGCCAGACACTGGGCGACCAGGTGGCTTCAGTCGCACAAAAACCATGAATTATAAGTGGTATCACTTAATAAGAAGGGATAGTTGATATGACGCGGGATAAAAATAGTGCAGCGATTTGCATGCCCGCGGTTTTGCTCGCGTTGTTTTTGCAGGCATGTGTGTTTTCGGCGGATACGAACCAGCCGGGTCCGAATGAGAACAAGCCGCTGCGGTGCGACCATAAGCATATTGCCTTTAGTCAGCGGACGGAGGAACGTATGGCGATGGTCGCAGAGCAGATTCGGGCCAGGGACATCTGCGACCCGAACGTCCTGCGGGCGATGCGAATAGTGCCGCGTCATTTCTTAGTCCCCGCGGCCAGGCAGCCGTTGGCTTATGGCGACTATCCTTTGCCCATCGGTTCCGGACAGACCATCAGCCAGCCGTATATCGTTGGTTTTATGACGGAGGCACTGCAATTGGCGCCCGATTCGAAGGTTCTGGAGATAGGCACCGGCTCCGGCTATCAGGCAGCTATCTGTGCTGAAATCGCAGCAGAGGTCTATACGATTGAGATTGTCGAGGAGCTTGCCAAGTCGGCCGAGACAAAGTTAAAAGAGCTGGGTTATCAAAACGTGTTTGTCAAGTTCGGCGACGGCTACTTCGGCTGGGAGGAGAAGGGGCCTTTCGATGCGATTATAGGAACGGCCGCCGCTGAGAAGATACCGCCTCCCTTGATTGAGCAGTTGAAGCCGACAGGCCGGATGATTTTGCCTTATGAAAACGAAAATGGCTTTCAGTACCTGGTTTTAGTCACTAAGGACCCAAACGGCGCGATCCAAAAGAGGAATGTTTTACCGGTTCGCTTTGTCCCTATGACCGGCAGGGTGCAGGAAGGGCCGGATGATTCGAAGGATTAGCAAATTTTCAAGGAGACGCAGTTTATGTTGCAGTTAGGAAAATACTCTGTTGGTGTTGGCGACAGGTTCGGCCTTTCGGGCGGGGCGCAATTGCAGGCCGTTATACGGGCAAAAAAGCAGGGCGTTGAAGTTACGCCCGTCTGGAACAAGTCCAATCGCGAGCACACCATCATCGGGACACAGCCGGCCAGTGTCAGGGCCGAGGCGGATGAAGCGGTAAAGATGCTCGGCTTCGAGTCGCCATACTTTGTTGACGCCGACCACATTGGTCTGAACAACGTGGATTTGTTCATCGACTCAAGCGACTTCTTTACCATCGACGTTGCGGATTTTATCGGCAGGGGCGTCTCGCAAGACAAGCTCAACGGCTTTGCAGACAGATACGGCAAATACGTCCCATCTTTTGAAATTCCTCGAATCGAAGGGCCGCTAAAAGTGACTAAAGAGCAGCTTCTGCAAATCGGCCAAAAATATATCCCTGCGGTTGAGCAGGCGGGGCGCATATATCGTCATATCAAATCCCGCAAGGGAGACGATATTGTTATAGAAGTTTCTATGGACGAAACGGACACACCGCAGACGCCCGCGGAGCTTTTTTTTATTCTGGGTATGCTGGTCGACGAGGGCATACCGGCGCAGACCATAGCGCCGAGGTTTGTCGGCAGATTCAATAAAGGCGTCGATTATGTCGGTGACGTTGCGAGGTTTTCGAGTGAGTTCGAGCAGTCCGTCGCTGTCGCGGCCTTTGCGGCAGGGGAGTTCGGTCTTCCTTCGGGGATTAAGCTGAGCTTGCATTCGGGAAGCGATAAGTTTGCAATCTATGAAGCCATAAGCAGGGCGTTAAAAAAATTCGACGCCGGGCTTCATATGAAAACCGCGGGCACGACGTGGCTGGAGGAAATCGCAGCCCTTGCGACGGCGGATGATGATGGTTTAAAAATAGCGAAGGATGTTTATTGCGGGGCATACGAGCGGATGGATGAGCTTTGTAAGCCGTATGCGGAGGTAATTGATATAAAAAGAGAGCGCCTGCCCGACCCGCAGGCGGTGAATAAATGGAGCGGCGAGCAATTTTCCGAAACACTGCGGCATAATACCGATTGCGGCGGGTATAATCCTGACTTTCGACAGCTTATTCACGTGGGATATAAGGTCGCGGCGGAAATGAAAAAAAGATATACTGATGCACTGAAAGAAAACGAACAGACGGTTTCGAAGGCCGTGCGGGAAAATATATACAGGCATATAAAGGCCGTCTTTATGAACGGGACATAAAATGAGCGGACTATTTACAGTTAAAGACAAGGCAATTGTAATAACCGGCGGGGCGGGAGTGCTGTGCGGTGCGATGGCGAAGGAGCTTGCACGTCTCGGTGCGAAGATATGTATTGTGGACTACGATGTTCGCAGGGCCAAAGAGCTTTGCAAACAGATAGAGGCAGAAGGGAATTTTGCGATACCCGTCCAGGCCGACGTAACGGACAAAAAGAAAGTTGAGGAGGCCTTTAGCTGCGCTGTTGAAACGATGGGCAAGGTGGACGTGCTTATCAACGGTGCGGGCGGAAATAAAAAAGAGGCCACGACCAGCGACACACTTTCGTTTTTTGATATTCCCGCTGAGGCAATCCGTTCGGTGTTAGAGCTGAATTTTGTGGGTGTCTTTTTGCCTTCTCAGGTTTTCGGCAGATTTATGGCGAAAACCGGCGAGGGGGTGATTATAAATATATCGAGTATGAATGCATTCAGGCCTCTTACGAATATCGCGGCCTATTCCGCGGCAAAGGCGGCCGTGAGCAATTTCACACAGTGGCTGGCCGTTCACATGTGCCAAAATTATTCGAAGAATATCAGGGTCAACGCAATTGCCCCCGGCTTTTTTCTGACGGAGCAGAATCGCTTCCTTTTGACCGATGAAAAGAGCGGCAAACTCACCGCACGGGGTGAAACGATAATCGAACATACGCCGATGGCAAGATTCGGCAGCCCCGAAGAGCTGGTTGGAACGGTTTTGTGGCTGTTGGGTGACGCGGCCAGGTTTGTTACGGGAATCGTCGTTCCCGTGGACGGCGGATTCAGCGCCTTTAGCGGCGTGTAAATTTGATACTCCTGTTTCAGGAAAGAGTTGATATGGCAAAAGTGTTTCTATCGGAAGATTTTCTGCTGCACTCTGAGTCGGCCCGGATTTTGTATCACGAATACGCCGCGAAGATGCCAATCTTTGATTATCACTGCCACCTGCCCCCGCAGCAGATAGCCGAGGACAAACGGTTCGAGAATCTAACCCAGGCCTGGCTTTACGGCGACCATTACAAATGGAGGGCGATGAGGACCAACGGGGTGGCGGAAAAATACTGCACCGGCGACGCAAGCGACCGGGAAAAATTTCTAAAATGGGCACAGACGGTTCCTTATTGTTTACGAAATCCTCTCTATCACTGGACGCATCTCGAATTAAAGCGGTACTTTGGCGTTGAAAAGCCGTTAAGCGAGGAGACGTCTGAAGAAATATATAACAAATGCAGTGAATTTCTTAACGCGTCCGATTTCAGCGTTCGTAATCTGCTGCGGAAGATGAACGTCAAGCTCGTCTGCACGACCGAAGACCCGCTGGATTGCCTCGAATACCATCAGAAGATTAGACAGGATGGTTTTGAAATCGCGGTGCACACGTGCTGGCGGCCTGACAAGGCAATGGCCGTCGAAAATGTCAGTGAGTTGAACCGGTGGATTGACAAATTAGCGGAACTGACGGATATCGAAATCAACGGCTTCAAGACATATTTAGAGGCGATTTCAAAGCGGCACGACTTCTTTCATCAGATGGGATGCCGGCTGTCGGACCAGGGCGTTGAGACGGCATACGCGGAGGACTATACCTCATCGCAAATCGAAGACATCTTCCGAAAGATAAGGGTCGACAAAAATATTGATTCGGCTGAACAGTTGCGTTTCAAGTCCGCACTGATGTATGAACTTGCCCTTATGGATTTTGACAAGGGCTGGGTCAGGCAGCTTCACATCGGCGCGCTGCGAAACAGTAACACAAGAATGCTGCGGACCCTCGGCCCCGATACAGGATTTGATTCGATACTCGATATCGAGATAGCAAGGCCCCTCGCGAAGTTTCTTGATAAGCTCGATACCGACAACAAACTGCCGAAAACAATCCTTTACAACCTCAATCCGAGAGACAATGAGCTTATGGCGACAATGATAGGCAGCTTCCAGGACGGCTCAGTTGCGGGTAAGATACAATTCGGTCCCGCCTGGTGGTTCCTCGACAACAAAGACGGCATCGAGGCACAGTTGAGGGCGCTTTCCAATATGGGAATGCTTTCGCGGTTCGTGGGCATGGTGACGGATTCGAGAAGCTTTCTATCGTATCCCCGGCACGAGTATTTCAGGCGCATATTATGTAACCTTATCGGCCGGGACGTCGAAAACGGGGAGCTGCCTAATGATACGAAATGGCTTGGCCGGGCTGTGCAGGACATCTGCTACAACAATGCACGTAATTACTTCCCGATGCAGAAGGTTGAATAACCACAGAGATCAGATATGAAAAAAGGATTACTCCTGTTTGTCGTTTTTCTGCTGGTGGTACTGGTCGTGGGTTACGGTATTTCAGCAAAGAGCCGGCCTGGAGATGTGAGGGTGCTGAAGCTGGCGCACTCGCTGAATACCGAGCATCCCGTTCACAAGACGATGGAGTATATGGCCCGGCTTGTGAAGGAAAAGTCCGGAGGCCGGCTGATTATCGAGATATTCCCCAGCGAGCAGCTCGGCACGGAAAAGGAGTGCATCGAGGCGCTGCAGCTCGGGTATATGGGTATGACGAAAATATCGTCGGCGGTGATGGAAAGTTTCGTCCCTAAAATGCGGGTTTTCGATATGCCGTATTTGTTTCGGGATTCGGAGCATTTCTGGAAAGTGGCGGCCGGCCCCATCGGCAAAAAACTTCTCGATGCAGGCGCCTCCAAAGGATTAAAAGGCCTGTGTTATTACGACGCGGGTGCGAGGAGCTTCTACTCGAAAAAAGAGATTGACTCGCCCAAAGACCTCGAGGGGATGAAAATCCGCGTAATGAAGAGCATTATGCTGATGGAGATGGTTAAGACAATGGGCGGCTCGCCGACGCCGATGGCCTGGGGCGAGTTATATACTTCGCTTGAGCAGGGCGTCGTGGACGCGGCAGAAAATAATCCCCCGTCATTTGAGACATCACGTCATTACGAGGTCTGCAAATATTACACGCTCGATGAGCACGTTCGCGTGCCCGACGTGCTGGTCATCAGCAACCGCGTATGGGAGAATCTTTCGCCTGAGTTTCAGCGGATTTTGCAGGAGGCGGTGGATGAGTCGGTGGTTTACAATCGCAAGCTTTGGAAGGAGGCAGAAGAGGCGTCTCTGGAAAAAGTTAAGGCCGCCGGAGTTAAAATCATTCACCCGGACAAAAAACCATTTAAGGAATCGGTCAGGCCGATGTGGGACGAGTACAGGAACTCCGAGCTCGGCGGTCTCATCGAGGAAATCCAGGGGATTGAATAATCGTGAGAGCCCTCAAAAAGCTGCTGGATAGAGCACTCGAACTTCTTGTGATAATTGTAATGGGCGTCCTGGTCGTTGATGTTTTGTGGCAGGTATTCACACGCTATGTCTTAAAAAACCCGAGCACCTGGACGGAGGAGCTGGCCACGTTTCTGCTTATCTGGGTAGCGCTTCTCGGGGCGGCGGTTGCGCTTAACAGGGGAGCACACCTCGGAATCGATTATTTCGTGGGCAAGCTGGACCGTGTGACGCAGGTTTATGTCGAGATGTTCGTGTTTTTCTGTATCGCCGCGTTCTCGGTGACTGTAATGGTGATTGGGGGCATCGACCTCGTGCAGACCACGCTTTCACTCGAACAAAAATCGCCCGCTCTCGGTTTGCAGATGGGATACGTTTATCTGGCGGTCCCAATCAGCGGGTGCTTTATGGTGCTTTACAGCGCGATAGCTTTTTTCGAGCGGCTGATTGCCTGCGTTAAGGGCCGTGACGCAATTGAAGGCATTTTCACCAGGCGTGAGCAGTTAGAGGAGATAGATTAGGATGTTTTTATTTATGCTGCGCTGGCGGAGCTTGATATGAATTTTCCGATTCTCGTGCTGGTCGTTTCGTTTCTCATCCTGCTGGCGCTTAATGTCCCCGTGGCGTTCTGTATGGGGATTGCCTCGATGCTGGCGATTGGTTCTATGGGTGGGCTGCCTGCCTTTACGGCGGTTGCCCATAAGCTCGCCACCGGTATCGACAGTTTCGCACTGCTGGCCATACCATTTTTTGTTTTGTCGGGTCTGCTTATGGGCCACGGCGGCATTGCCAGGCGGCTCATCGATTTTGCAAACCTCATTGTCGGGTGGTGGCGGGGCGGACTGGCGCTTGTGAACGTCCTGACCTGTATGATTTTCGGGGCCATTTCCGGCTCCGCGACGGCGGCGATATCAAGCGTGGGCGGCTTTATGATTCCGCTGATGAACAAGAAAGGTTACGCGAGGAGCTTTAACACCTCTGTTACCATAACCGCCGCGACCACGGGCTTGCTTATACCACCGAGCAACATTATGATTGTCTATTCCCTGGCTACCGGCGGGGCGGTCTCAATCGCGGCCTTGTTTATGGCCGGCGTCATACCGGGGATACTTGTCGGCCTGGCCCTGATGGTTGTAAGCGGCATTATTTCTCTTAAACGCAACTACGGCAAAGGAGAGGCCGTCGTATTTGACGGTCACCAGTTCGATTTTATGCGGAACAGTTTCTTTACGCAAAAATTAGCTGGTGTAATCACGCCCGTCGCCGAAAGGCGTCCCTGGTTGTCGCTTCCGTTTCTTCTTGTAATACGATTCGTGATTGCATTGCCGGCCTTGTTGCTGATAATCATAGTCATCGGCGGAATCTTAAAGGGTATCTTCACGCCGACGGAGGCCTCGGCTGTGGCCGTGCTGTATTCGTTTATACTCGCGGTTTTCATTTACCGAGAGGTCAGGTTTGAAGACATTCCCAAAATACTCCTGCAGGCAGGCGAGACAACGGCGGTTGTGTTTTTGCTCATCGGAACGAGTATGGCGATGAGCTGGGTCCTTGCCGCCGAGCAGGTTCCGCAAAACGTCAGTTCTACTCTTCTTGGCCTGACGAGTAACGGCATAATACTGATGCTGTTGGTCAATTTAATTCTGTTGTCGGCGGGCACTTTTCTGGATATGACACCGGCCGTCCTGATATTTACGCCGGTCTTTCTGCCGATTGCGGCAAAAATCGGCGTTACGCCGCTCCACCTCGGCATAATTATGATTATGAACCTTTGTATCGGGCTTTGCACGCCGCCGGTCGGGACGTGCCTGTTTTTGGGTTGTGCAATCGGCAAAACAACGGTCGCAAAAATCATCAGGCAGATGCTTGTCTTCTTCGCTGCAATGATTGCCGTGCTGCTGCTTTGCACCTATGTGCCGTCCTTGTCACTATGGCTGCCAGGGAAATTGGGACTGTACCAGCCGTAGGAAGATGAACAGTTGACTACCCGCCACCGGAGCAGGAGGGATTCCGAAACGACATCGGACCCTCCACTGCGCTCCGTGTCAACCACCAGCGATATCCGCTTCATGTCTGCGGGTGTTATTCGGCGGTCGATTAAGTAGTTGACTTCATTTGCTGCAATCTTAAACTGTGCATATAGAATTTTGCCGAGGGTTACTCGATAGAGTGATGTGTTATGGATACACATATACCAACCAGGGCGGAGGCATTTGATTTGCTGAAAGAATACACCCGGGATGACGGCCTAATCAAACACGCCCTCGCGGTCGAAGCTGTAATGCGCTACTTTGCCGACAAGTGCGGCGAGGATAAGGGGAAATGGGGTGTCATCGGTCTGATACATGACCTGGATTACGAAAAATTTCCTGAGCAACACTGCGGGAAGACAGAAGAGATTCTAAAAGACCACAACTGGCCCGAAGATTATATCAGAGCAGTGTTGTCACATGGCTGGGGCATATGTACCGATGTGGAGCCGAAAAACAAAATGGAGAAAGTTCTTTATGCAATCGATGAATTGACCGGCCTGATTGTGGCAACTGCCCTTGTCAGACCCTCTAAGAGCATACTGGATATGGAAGCAAAATCTGTAAAGAAGAAATGGAAGGACAAATCCTTTGCGGCCGGCGTGGACCGTGCCGTTATCCAAAAAGGCGCTGAGATGCTCGACATAGAATTAGATGAGCTTTTCACTGATACAATTATGGGCATGAGACAAGTAGCGGACCAGCTCGGGCTGCAAGGGGCTGATTCCAGTGCATAGGGGCCTCTGGATATTTGTCCTTGCTGCCATAGTCATACAGGCATGGCTTAACGCCGATGCAGCCCAGATACCCAGTCTAAATGAGAAACAAATTGTGCAGGAGCCAAAAATGAACGGGCCGATTAGTGACATTAATAATATTACCATTACGGTCACATACGATAACAATCCCTACAAGGAGGGCCTTGGAACCTCCTGGGGATTCTCATGCGTTATAACCGGCACAGGGAAGACAATTCTTTTCGACACCGGCGGCGACGGCAATTTATTGCTTGAGAATATGTCTAAATTAGGTATTGACCCTAACGGTATTGAGATTGTTGTTTTGTCCCATATACACGGCGATCATACCGGCGGGCTGGAGATGTTTCTCCAGAAGAATTCTAATGTAACCGTTTATCTTCTTAAGTCGTTTCCAAAGAAATTTAAGGAGATAGTGAGTTCCTATGGAGCTAAGATTACTGAGATAGATAAACACACAGAAATCTGCGACAAAGTTTATTCGACCGGTCAGCTCGGGACATTGATAAAAGAGCAGGGCTTGTTTGTGAGGACAGAGAAGGGCCTGGTGATAATCACAGGTTGTGCTCATCCCGGTATTGTAAAGATAGCAAAGACGGCTAAGGATTTGATTAATGAGGACATCTTACTCGTTATGGGAGGATTTCATCTGGAATGGGCGACTAAGGGCAAGATCGAAAACATCATAATGGCCTTAAAAGAGCTTAATGTGAAGTACGTTGCGCCTTGTCATTGTACAGGCGATAATGCAAGAGCACTTTTTGCAGAGCATTTTGGCCAGAGATATGTAAATATTGGAGCGGGCAGGGTCATAGCAATCGAGGATCTGCAGAAAAGTCTCGAAGCTGGTAAGGACAAATAGCTGTACCGGTCATTTTTGAGCAGTAGAAAGGTGAACAGTGGAACAGAGACCGCAGTTTCACATTTTTACCTGTTCGGCTGTTCAAATGTTCAACTGCTCTGTTGGCCAAGGGCCAACCGGAGCAGGAGGGATTCCGGCCTTCGGCCTTGAACCCAAATTTGCTCCGCAAATTTCCATAAGGGGCTTTGCCCCTCTGGTGTCGCTCGCAAGCTCACTCCTGTCACCCCGACGACTTGGGGGAGCTTCTCCCCCAAACCCCCTCGGGTTCGAATTCCTCCTACAAAGGGAGCTAACCTAACGGAGCAGGAGGGATTCCGAAACGACATCGGGCCCTCCGCTGCGCTGCGTGTCGAACCCCCGTGGCGACGCTTCGCGTCGCGGGTGTTCTCATCCCTCCTACCCAAAGGAGCTTACCTAACGGAGCAGGAGGGATTCCCCTTCGGGCCAGGGGTTTGCGGTGCTTCGCACATCGCAAACCCTTCGAATCCCCCGCGCAGCACCAGCAGTTGTGCTGCTCTGCCCCGTTGTTCGCCGGGCTCACACCGGAGCAGGAGGGATTCGAACCCCCG
>CAYNVP010000022.1:0-22279 GCA_964400665.1 uncultured Pirellulales bacterium
TCTCTCGGGTAGGCGGTGCAGCCGGAGATTATGATTTTCGGTTTGTTCTTTTTTGCGAGGTCCCTAATCTGGTCGTAATCGAACCTGCCCGTGTCCGGGCTAACGCCATACTGCATTGATTTGAAGATTTTGCCCGTAACGCTGACCTTCCAGCCGTGGGTAAGATGGCCGCCGTGCGGCAGTGCAAGTCCCATAATAATATCGCCGGGCTGGGCGAGCGCTAAATAGGCCGCCAGGTTCGCAACCGAGCCGGAATAGGGCTGCACGTTGGCGTGGTCGGCTTTGAATACCTTCTTTGCCCGCTGCCGGGCGACCGTCTCGATGAGGTCGGTAACCTGCTGGCCTTCGTAGTATCTTTTGCCGGGATATCCCTCGGCGTATTTGTTTGTCAGGCAGCTTCCGCTGGCGAGCATAACGGCTCTCGAGACGTAGTTTTCGGATGGTATCAGCCGGACGCAGGCGCTTTGGCGGGCGCCTTCCTGTCTTACCAGTTCATAAATCTGCGGGTCATACTGTTCAAGGGCCGTAAGCATATTTTTTCTCCAAAAAATGGTTCGGGACGCCTTCGGTTTATAGCAAAATCCGCACCTCGACACAAGCATTTATTTGTTGACAGTTTTTGGCCGAAGATTAGGATATTCGGGCGGGAGTGTTCTAATAATGATTTTTTAGGAAATTTATGCCGCAGGAAAACGAGAATTTCGCAAAGGCCAAGTTGTTTTTTGACCGTGCCAGAGAGGTGGCTGTCAGCGACAACTTCGACTACGCGATAGATATGTATATCGAAGGTCTGCATTGCAGCCCCGATGCGCTAATGGAAGGTCATCTGCCGCTGCGGGAGCTTGCCCTTAGTCGTCAGGTAAAAGGCGGCAAAAAGCCGTCGATGCTGGAGCGGATGAAGTACCTTCGCGGCAAGACGCCCGTCGAGCAGATGCTCAACGCCGAATATCTTCTTGCCAAGGACCCGGACCATTTACCATACGCCGAGGCGATGCTTAAGGCGGCGGTAGCCGGCGGCTTCGTAGAGACCGTAAAGTGGATAGCGGACTTGATTTTTGCGGCCAACAACGCCAAGGAATCTCCGTCCGTTCAGACGTATTTGCTGCTGAAGGATTCATACGCAGCTATAAAGCAATGGGACAGGGCGGTTGCTGCCTGTCAGCATGCGGCAAGATTGAAGCCCGATGATGCCGAGATTGCCGACGAGGTTCAGAGGTTGTCCGCCGAGATGACGGTTTCCCGCGGCAGGTACGACCAGGCAGGCGATTTCCGCAAGTCCATCAAAGACCGCGAGGCCCAGGATAAACTTCATTCTCAGCAGGCGGTTGTCAAGACCGAGGACTATCGAGTATCGGCTGTCGAAGCGGCCAGAAAGGTCTATGAGGAGTCGCCGGAGTCGGCAGTGAGTATTTTTGGTCTGGCCGCGGCTTTGGCGGACTTGCACACCGACCAGGCCGATGAGGAAGCGATAAAGCTGCTGGAGGATGCCTTCAGGAAAAGGCAGGACTTCAGCTTCAAGGAACGCGCGGGACTGATTCGTATCAGCCAGTTGAAACGCAAGATAAGGGAGGCAGAAGCGGCAATCGAGGCCGGTCCTGAGAACAGTGTCATCAAGTCTCAGCGTGCGGGTTTGATGTCTCAATTGAACAGGACGGAGATGGAGCACTACGGGCTTTGTGTCAAAAACTATCCTACGAACCTGAACGCCAAATACGAATACGGTGTTCGCCTGATACGAAACAAAAGGTACGATGAGGCAATCCCGCAGCTTCAAGAGGCCCAGAGAGACCCAAGGCACAAGATAACCGCTATGGATAAAATAGGGCTTTGCTTTTTTATGAAAGGGTGGTTCTCGGACGCGGCGGATATTTTCCTCCGGGCAATCGACTCATACGAAATAAAAGATGACGACATTGCAAAGGAATTGCGGTATAATCTTGCCAGGTCCTACGAGGAGCAGGGCGACAAGAAAAAGGCCCTCGATGTCTATCGCAAAATCGCCCAGCTCGATTTCGGCTACAAGGATGTCTCCCAGCGTGTTGACCGGCTGAGAAAAGAAGTGAAGTAATTAACGTTTTAATGAATATTAAAGAATAGCGATTTTTAACAGCAGAGTTTTTAGGAGTTCGAAGTGGCACATTCGTTGTCGGCAAAAAAGAGAATAAGACAAAACTTAAAAAGAAGAACGATTAACCGTTCACGTAAGAGCAGGGTCAAGACCCAGATAAAGAGTTTTGAGAAGGCGCTTGCGGGCGGAGATGTAAAGGCGGCAAGCGAACAGTTCCGGCTGGTTGCTAAACGGCTCGACAAGGTATCGAGCACCAGCACAATGCATAAAAGGACCGCCGCCCGCAAGAAATCGCGTCTTGCCAAACGGCTGAACGCACTGAAAGCGAAGGCGTGACTCGTGACCCGTGACCCGTGACTCGTGCACCGAGTCACGAGCGACGAGTAACGAGCGACGAGTCATGCGAGAAGTTTACAAAGGCAAGATACTAAAGCTGTTGAAGCACGCCGATTATGAGCCGGTCAAGGTCGGGCAGCTTGCCAAGGCATTGGGCGTCGAATCGAAGGATTACCCCGAGTTCAAACGGGCATTTGACGAGCTTCACCACGCCGGTCACATCGTATTAGATGAAGGCAATCTGGTCGGGCTTCCGGGCCTTTCGGGTCGAATCACCGGGACGTTCAGGGCAAACCCGCGGGGCTTTGGTTTCGTTACGCCTTTGGAGCCGGCCGTCCACGTGGATTTATTTATCCCGCCGGGTGACACTCTCGAAGCGATGACCGGCGACGTCGTGGCCGCAAAGGTCGTCGAGAAATCGAGACGCGGCACTCAGATGCGCTACAGCGGCAGGGTAATCGAAATCCTCGAGCGAGGGCACAACAGGTTCGTCGGCACGCTGTTGAGAAAACCGGAGGGCTGGATTGTCCAGCCGGATGGCTCCGGTTTTGTCGAATTCGTGACCGTTGACGACGTAACCGCCAAGTCAGCCAAAGACAAGGACAAGGTGGTCGTCGAAATACTTTCATACCCCACCGAAAGGTATCTGGCACGCGGGGTGATTGTCGAGGTGCTGGGCAAGGCCGGGCGATACGAAAGCGAAATCAATTCGATAATCCGCCAGTTTCATTTGCCGGACGAATTCAACGATTCCTGCATCTTTCAGGCGCACAAGGCAGCAACCGAATTCGCCCCCGCTGATATCGAGGGCAGGGACGATATAACCGGCAAGGTGATAGTGACCATCGACCCGCCGGACGCCAAAGATTTCGACGACGCGATTAGTTTGGAAAAAGACGAGCACGGTAACTGGGTACTGGGCGTTCACATTGCCGACGTTACGCACTTTGTGCCGCCCGAAACGGCCCTCGACAAGGAGGCCAAAGAACGTGGTAACTCAGTGTATCTGCCGGGTAAGGTCCTGCCGATGCTTCCGGAGATGCTAAGCAACGGCGTGTGCAGCTTGCAGCCCGACCAGCCGCGGTTCGTTAAAAGCGCGTATATTACATACGATGACGAGGGCAAAATCCTGGCGCGCCGCTATCGCAACAGCGTCATACGTTCGACGCAACGGCTGACTTACCAGCAGGTTGACCGATTCCTCAAGGGCCATACCAAAGACATCAAGCCGGAAGTCGCGCCGCTGTTAAAGAATATGGAGACATTGGCGCGCATAATCGAGAAAAGACGTGACAAGGCCGGGATGCTTCATCTCGATTTGCCTGAGATTGATATTATCTTAGACGAGTCGGGCAGGGTCGCCGACGCCCAGCCGGCTGACGCGAGCTATCCGCATACGATAATAGAGATGTTTATGGTCGAGGCCAACGAGGCAGTGGCGGCCCTATTGGACCGGCACAATATCCCCTTTATGCGGCGTATTCATCCCGAGCCGAATGTGCTGGCGATGCAGAATTTGTCGGAGCTTGTAAAGGCGCTGGGGCTTCATCTGCCCCGCCAGCCGGACAGGTTCGCCCTGCAAAATCTTCTAAATGCGGTCAAGGGAACCGATAGTTCACTGGCTATAAATCTCGTCGTCCTGCGAAGTTTGGAGCGGGCGGTGTATTCGCCGCTGCACATAGGTCATTACGCACTGGCCTCGAATCTTTATTGTCATTTCACAAGTCCCATACGCAGATACGCCGATTTGCTCGTTCACCGCGCGCTGGATTGTTGGCTCAGCGGACAGTGTTCAGCGGACAGCGTTCAGTTGGACAATCAGCAGTTGGCGGATATCGGCAGGCACATCACATTTACAGAAGAACGGGCCGACGACGCGGAAAACGAATTGAAGACCGTCCTGATTCTGCAGATGCTCGAAAAAAAGATTGGTGATGAGCTTGATTGCGTCGTTACGGGGCTTACCAATTTCGGAGTTTTTGTGAAGTCGAAAAAGCTCGGTATCGAAGGTCTTGTCCAGCTTACCGACCTCGGCCCCGACCAGTGGAAATACAATCCGAAGGCCGGCTGCATCATCGGCAGACACTCCGGCAAGCTTATCTCTCTGGGCCAGCCGATGAGAGTCCGCATCGTCTCGGTCAACGTCCCTGCCAGACAGTTAAACGTCACGCCCGTCGAAGCCATTCACGAACCCGCAATTCACCCTCGCAGAGAAAAACTTCGTTCTAAAGCAAAGGGCAAACGCGCCAAATACAGCGGACGGTTCACCGGCCGACGAAGTAAAAAAGGCAAAAGTAGAAGATAAAGACAGCGTTCAGAACAGCCAATTTATAGGACGAGGAGAGGAGCGATTTGGTTATGACCGGCTGTCGAAAAGCCGAAAAATAATAAGGTTTTCAGGGTAGGGATTTTCAGGAGGATTAACTATGAACACACTGCATTTTTTTCGACCATCCATTCTTATTATCTTAACTTTGCTTTTTGCAATCGGGTTCATATCTGGATGCTCTACTATGAACGGAATTGTGTCATCTTGGGAAGGCCAGCATATTGACTCCGTAATTTCACAGTGGGGATACCCTGATGAGCAAAGAGATTTGCGAGGTCGAACGCTTTATATATGGCAGCATAACAAATCATTTTACATACCACAAAGCTCAACGACAACGGGCAGCATATACGGCAATTCTCTTTATGCTCGAACATCATATAGCGGCGGTTATACGATGCACGGTAGTTGCACAAGGATATTGGAAGTTGACCAGAGAGGATGCGTTGTTAGGTGGGAATGGAGCGGCAACAACTGTCCATTCTTGGAAGTATTCGGGTATTCAAACTGGAGAAATAGAAATAATAGTATTCTCGGTTACGCCGCTCAAAAGGGTTGTGGCTGTGGAAGAACGGCCGTGCCCGACAGGATTTTGTCGTCCGAAGAAACAAAAAAGGTGTCGGAAGATATGAAGCAGCAGAAAGACCAGGGAAGCTCAGTAACAAATCAATCTGAAAAACAAAGTAACTATGAGCCGACAAAAACCAATCAGAAGGTTTCTACCAATAAAACGCCCGAAGAAGCACCTGTTGAAAATCTTGGTCGATACAGCGGCCATAAAGAGAAGTGTAGTATCTGCGGAAGAACCATACCTAAATTAGAGCAGCACTTTGCGGTCGATGAAAAAATCGTTTGCAGGGATTGTTTTGCAAAAGAAAAAGGGCAACAGCCGGTTGCGAAAAAATGACACTTATTGCTCGACCTCAATGTGGTGATGCTGAGACGAAAACACTAACGTCTTTTTTAGGGAGGAGAATATGCGAAGGTTTGAATGTGGCAAGAAGGCCCGCGATGGAAAGCAATTCAATCCAATTCGTGTGGTTATTCTTTGTAGGAAATGCGAAGAAGAATCAGCAGAGCTATACCAATATAATGATAGAGGATTTATAAAAGCCAAATGCTCGGAACCGGAATGTGTCGAAGATAACCTATTTTCTATGGCTGAGTTTAGATTATTGCCTCCCCCTCCTTGTCCTGAGTGCCGTAAGAAAATGGAACCAAAACAATTAGATAGTGGTAATGCTTGTTATTACTGTAAGGACTGCGATGGGTATTTCCCATTTGCTGACCTTCTGCCCGATTGGAAAGAAGTCCTTAAAGATAGCCCCTCCGCCTGATATTAAATTCGGATATTGAAAAACGCATCCTTATGGGTTCTTCTGTCTCACCTCTTTTCGCCTTCCGTTTTCACCCCGTTCTTGACAAAATAACCGAGTTTTATCATACTTCAACAACGATGTTCGAAAAGATAAGTAAAGCCCTCGTAAAGCTCTTCGGCTCACGCAGCGAACGATTGGTCAAGGTATATATGACGGTCGCTCGCCAGGCGGGCGTTTTTGAAGAGCAAATCAAGCAGCTTAGCGACGACCAGCTAAAGGCTAGGACCGCCGAATTCAAGCAGGCGATAAATGAGGGTCGCAGCCCGGCGGATTTGCTGCCCGAGGCCTTTGCAGTCGTTCGCGAGGCGGCACGGCGAAACGTTGATATGCGGCATTTCGACGTTCAATTGGTAGGCGGAAACGTCCTCTACGAGGGTAAAATCGCCGAAATGGCGACCGGCGAAGGAAAGACACTTGTCGCTACTTTAGCAGCATACCTGGTTTATCTTACCGGCAGGCACGTTCACGTTGTTACCGTCAACGATTATCTCGCAAAGCGAGACGCTGAATGGATGGGGCCTATTTATAACTCACTTGGGCTATCCGTCGGGGCGATACAGGCCGATATGGATACCGCGGGCGAGGAAAGAAAAAATCAATACGGCTGCGACATAACATACGGCACCAACAACGAGTTCGGCTTCGATTATCTGCGCGACAATATGAAGCTCTCGATTGAGCATATGGTCCAGGGCGAGCTGCAATACGGGATAGTCGACGAGGTCGATTCAATCCTGATTGACGAGGCGAGGACGCCATTGATTATATCGGGGCCTGCCTTCGATGACGTAAGCAGGTATCAAAAGGCAGATGACGTCGCGAGAAAACTTATCTCGCTGCAGGGGGGGTATGACCGGATAAAGAGACAAATCGATTCGGCGGAAAGGGCGCAGGCCAATGCCCGCGGTGAATTGAGTGAGGCGAAAAAAGCAAAAGACGATAAACGCATCGAAAAGGCGCAAAGCACAATAGAAAAACTCGAAGTTGAACTTGCCGAATCGCAATCCAGACTCGGCAGCGCAGTGCAGTTCTACGAGGTGGAGTATGACCGCAAGGCCGTGCACCTTACACACGAGGGTATCGGGGCTGCACAGGAAGCGGCGGGCGTGGGGTCGTTTTTCACCGGTTCAAATATGGAATGGCCCCACCTTCTGGAGCAGTCGCTGCGGGCGCACGTCGTATTCGAAAGGGAAAGGGACTACGTTGTGATGGAAGGCAAGGTCGTCATCGTCGATGAATTTACCGGCCGGCTGATGCACGGCAGACAGTGGTCGGATGGTCTCCATCAGGCGGTCGAGGCCAAAGAGGCCGTCCAGGTCAAAGAAGAGACCCAGACGCTTGCCACAATTACTCTGCAAAACTTTTTCAAGCTCTATGGCCAGATAGCGGGTATGACCGGCACCGCCGCCACCGAGGCAGAAGAGTTTATGAGAATATACAAGCTCGAAGTGGTTGTGATACCGACCAATGCTCCCTGCATCAGGGAGGACTCCGACGACGTAATATATAAGACGATACCTGAGAAGCTCAACGCGATTCTTGATGAGCTCAACGAAATCAGCAGCGCCGGCAGACCGATTCTGGTCGGCACCGTAAGCGTCGAAAAAAATGAGGCGCTATCCGCGGCTTTGGACAGGAAATTCGGTCTGGAGCACGAAGTGCTTAATGCCAAGCATCACGAGCGAGAGGCGCAAATCGTCGCCAAGGCGGGCCAGCAGCACCAGGGCCGCGACGGGAAGATGCACGGCAATATAACAATCGCCACAAATATGGCGGGTCGCGGAACAGATATAAAGCTTGGCCCCGGCGTGGCTGATATCGGCGGACTGCACGTTTTGGGCACCGAACGCCACGAGGCAAGGCGCATCGATAACCAGCTTCGCGGACGCTGCGGCAGACAGGGTGACAAAGGGTCGAGCCAGTTTTTTCTTTGCTTTGACGATGACCTTATGAAGATATTTGCGCCGGAATGGACGGTGAAGGCACTGTCGTGGATTGGCTGGCAGGAGGGAGAGCCGATTTACCACAAGCAGATAAGCAAAGGCATCGCAAAGGCGCAAAAAAAAGTCGAGGAGAGGAACTTCGAGATTCGCAAATCACTTCTCGAATACGACGAGGTGATGGATTACCAGCGGAAGATTTTTTACTCCCGCAGGCGCAAAATCCTTGCCGGCAGGGGGCTAAAGGAAATCATCGATGAAATGATAGAAAACGCAACAGCCAAAAGCTGTCAGGCATTTTTAGACCCGGACTATCCGGTCAAATGCGTCGCTGAATGGGCGGCGAGCAACTTCGGCGTAGAGTTGAAACCCTCCGAAATCAGGGACCTGTCGGCTGATGAGATTGAACGGCTAATCAAGGACCGTGCAAGCGGTAACGTTGGTAACGATATATCCTTGTCATTGGGCGAGTATCTTGAGGATTACCAAGACAGCAGTACCTGGGACGTAACAAGCCTGTGCAAATGGGCGATGAGCAGTTTTAAGGTCAGTTTAAGTCCCAACAAGGTCAAGGAGCTTAGTCCGGAGCAGATAGAAGAGCAGTTGACTGCTGCTGCGGCACAGCAAATTGAGAAAAAGGACTGCTCCATTCTTGTGGATTTTTTGAAACCCGACTTTGCGATTAGTCGTCTGTTGGAATGGGCGCGTGCAAAGTTCGACATAAAGTTGGATATTAACGAGCTGAAGGGGACCAAGTCGCAGGAAATACAGTCTCTGCTCAGCGGCAAGACCAAGGCCAAATACAGAAGACGAGAAATCGAATACCCCGTCGAGTTCGCGATGAATATGGTATATGGGCCTCAGGGCCCTAACGTTTACGGCTTCGAGGCGCTTGCCGACTGGGCGAATAGAAAATACAACGCGGAATTTTCCGCAGATGGCCTGCAGCAGCTAAAGCCGAGAGATTTGCACGGGCAGCTTCTGGAAATGAGCGAGGCCTACAGCAACGGCCGGCTGATTGAGGAAGTCGATAATACGATTAGCCGACTCGATACCCCGGAGGTTGCCGAATGGGCGAGCAATCGTTTCGGGACGACGATAACCGCTGAGCAGCTTGGTGATGGCGAGAAGCGCAGGGAGGTAATCCTTCGGGCCGGCAGGGAATTCCTGCGCAAAGAGCTAAGCGAGCTTGAAAGATACGTTCTGCTCCAGGTCTATGACAGTGCCTGGAAGGACCACCTCTACAATATGGACCACCTCAAGGACAGCATCTGGATGCGCTCTTTCGCAGAGAAGGACCCCAAGGTTGAATACAAGCGGGAAGGCCACCGGATGTTCAGTGAAATGCTGGCCAACATCGAAGAACGCGTCACGGACATTGTCTTCAAGGTCCATCTCGAAGCGGGTGCCAGGGCACGGAGCGTCTGGCGTGTCAGCCAGACCGCCCACGACCAGGTGGGGCAGTTTGCAATGGCGGAGCGTCAGCGGGCAGCCGCCCAGGCGCCTCAGGGAGAGGTAAAGGTCAAACAGATTAAACTCGAGGGGCCGAAGGTCGGCCGAAATGACCCCTGCCCCTGCGGCTCAGGTAAAAAATACAAAAAATGCCACGGCAAAAACGCATAAGGATGCCCACCGCCGAGCACGCGGAGGACGCAGAGATTTTTTTTATCTTATTTCCTCTGCGGTCTCTGCGGTAAAAGTTTTGTTAATAAAAAAGAAAACATCGAGTAACGCCTCGCTACCCGATGTTTTCCGGAGGGGAGAAAAACTCTGTTCTGCTTTTCCCCGCTTATCGGCTAACAACTAATTGTTACTTTAACTCAAATGATACCTTTCGTTTCGTCCTATAATAAATACGCCTGCCGGCAGAAACAGGTTCTCATTTTGAGCAGAAAGAGGACTTACGCGACATAAGGGGAATATACGGCCGATGCCAATTCGTTACTGGCAAAGCGTCATTGGCTCGTCGAGCCGGCTTTTTCGACGGTAAATCGTAATCCCTTTACAGCCAAGGTGATACGCAAGCCGAAATGCCTTGTCCACGCTCGATTTTTTGGCCCTTTCGGTGAAGTTTATCGTCTTGCTGACGGCAGCATCACAGTGCCTTTGAAAGGCCGCCTGCATACGGATGTGCCGTTCAGGCGTGATATCGTAGGCGCACTTGAAGACTTTGCGGATTTCGGCGGGGATTTGGGTTATCTTCTGTATGCTGCCCGTTTTAAGTATCTGACGGGCAAGGTCATCGCTGTAAAAGCCCTGTTTTTCGGCGATTTCCCTGAAAACCGGGTTTATTTGCAATAGCTTTTTGCCTGACAGGACCTGCCGCATAAATGCCAGCGAATAAAGCGGCTCGATACCGCCTGAGCAGTCGGCTATGATGCTAATTGTGCCTGTGGGGGCCACGCAGGTAACGGTAGCATTTCGCATCTTCAGGTTCTTACTGTGCCAGGTGCTGTTGACCCAGTTCGGGAAAGGGCCCCGCTTTTCGGCCTGCTCGCTGCTCGCCTGACGGGCTGTCTCGTTGATGAACTTCATTACTGATTCGCCGAGCTTGATACCCTCTCGGCTGTCGTAAGGGATGCCGAGCATAAAAAGACAATCCGCGAAGCCCATCACGCCCAGTCCGATTTTGCGGTTAGCCTTGGCGATTTCGGCTGTTTTGGTGACTGGATAGTTACAGGCGTCGAGAATGTTGTCGAGGAACCGCAGGCTGAGTTTTACCGTCTCGCCAAGTGCTGTCCAGTCGATTTCAGGCCCTGCGCCTTTGTGGATTACGAATTTTGCGAGGTTGATGCTGCCTAAGGTACAGGCCTCGTAAGGCAGCAATGGCTGTTCGCCGCAGGGATTTGTTGCCTCTATGGCACCCACAGCAGGCGTCGGATTGTCGGAGTTAATTCGGTCGATGAACGCCAGACCCGGGTCGCCCGTTTTGTGCGCACAGGTGATTATCATTTTCCATAAATCGCCGATTGTATAGAAAAGCTGCATTGCATCGGGAGGCGTTGCATTATCGTCACCAATCTTAAATAAATCCTGTATCGTATAATTGTTGAAATCGATTTTTTTGGGGAGCAGGTATTTTTGGCCCGTTCGTGGGTTTTCAACTATATGCAGGGCATCGGGCGTTTTTTCGAGTGCGTCCATCCACTTGTCGGTGACTTTTACTGAGATGTTAAAATTCGTGAAAGCTTTCAAGTCCTGCTTGGCGTGAAGGAATCTCAGAATGTCAGGGTGTGTCACGCTCATCATACCCATATTCGCGCCTCTGCGAAAAGCGCCCTGCTGAATCGCATCGGTGGTCTGGGAAAATACCCGCCAGAAGGAAATCGGGCCCGATGTTGTTCCGCCGCTCGATGCGACCCGATCGCCCGTCGGGCGCAGGCGGTCTAATGAAAATCCCGTGCCTCCGCCTGCTTTCTGGATGAGGGCGGCATCTTTTATCGTTTCGAATATCCCTTCGATACTGTCCTCAATCGGCAAAACAAAACAGGCGCTGAGCATTCCCGATGGTCTGCCCGCATTCATAAGAGTAGGCGAATTAGGCAGAAACTTAAGCGAGGACAAGAGGTCATAAAATTTTCTGTGCCACTGGGTTACTTCGTTTTCGCCAGCCCCGTAATTTGCCTCCGTCGATGCGACAAGATAAGCCACCCTGCTGAAAAGCTGTCCCGGCGTCTCGATAATTTTGCCCTGCTCATCCTTAATAAGGTAGCGATTTTCGAGCACTGTAACGGCGTTTTCACTAAGTGCCGGCTCAGGCCCCGGCGGCTGAACTATCTGGTGATTCGTATCCCGCATCTTATTCCCCTCGCTCGCCTCTCGGCGAAGCCGAGGGTCTTTCCCCGCAGACACTTATGACTTTTTGAGCCATTTGAATCTGAAAACGTCGCGTATACGTTCCGTGAATCGAATGCCAAGCCGTTGTGTGCTGGCGCCAAACTCCGCTTCTTTGAGATTTTCGGCAGATGGCTTTGCAGGTTTGGTCCCGGACACCTTGGCTAATATGCCCGTTATGAAGCCCAGAACAATGTTTGTTTTACGATGAGAGGTCATTTTTTAATTATCTTTGAACCGCTGTTTTAATCGCTGCCAGCAGTTCTTCACCGGTCCGGCTTTCAACCGAAGACCGGCTCCACAGTTGATGTCTTTCGAGGATTTCCGGCTTAGCATCATAGTATCTCGTAACAGCAGTCATTCCACCCTCGGCAGGGCCCGCTGTTTTATACGCGTGCTCAAGCAACCAGTCGCTCATCTCCTCGTCGTATTCGGCGGGGTAAATAAGAGCCACTGCGAATCTGTCCGGGCTGTATTTGGCCAGATGAATCTTTGCCTTGCACGGCACGTTCGTTTCGATGCCTGATTTGACTAATCGTTTATAATCGTCTCGGGCGGTCTCAACGTCGGCGGAGTAAAAAAACATACCAGCTTCGAGCTGAAAAATCTCCCGGCGGACACCCTTCAACTCCAGCCGGCCGTCAGGGTACGCTTTGTGTATCTTGTATGCCTTGCAGTCCTTGTATCTTTCGCTTTCGAAAAGCTCCGCCGCCTCCTCTGCGGTGAATCCCACCCCTGTATGGTCGCCAAAGTCGACCACATACAACCCTACGTACCTATCCGGCTTTTGAAGTTTTGGCAGTTTCATAGGAATATATTTTAACCACAGATTTCAAAGATTACACGGATTTTTTCCCTGTGACTTTTTCAGAATATTCTGGATTCTACGCTTGCGAACATCGACAATATGGCCGTCTGGAATTTTTGGAGAAGAAAATGAATACGTCACTTTACATAAAGTTGAGCGCGGTGATGGGATTGGAATATGCGGTGTGGGGTGCATGGATGCCGGTGCTTGCGGCACGGCTGTTGGGGCCGTTGAAGTTCAGCGGCAAACAGACGGGCTGGATATACGCCACATTGCCGCTCGCGTGCATTGTCTCGCCTTTGATTGCAGGCCAATTTGCGGATAAATGGCTTAATGCCGAATGGATTCTCGCGGCGGCGCATTTGGCCGGCGCGGTGTTGTTATGTTTGGCGGCTGTGCAGACCAGATTTACCCCGCTGTTTATAATTATGTTTTTGTATTCGGTGTTTTATGCGGCGACGCTTCCTTTGGTTAACGCGGTGCTTTTTGCCAACGTCGCTCAGGTCGGCTCGCCGGGCAGGGTCTTTATGTGGGCGCCTATCGCGTGGGCGATTGCGGGATATTTTCTGACCGGCTGGCGGTGGGTATTCAAGACCGCTGAAAAAGGGCGGGATTGCCTGTTTCTCGCAGCAGCGCTATCGCTGATTATGGCGGCAAGTTCCCTGGTGCTGCCCGCGACGCCGCCGGGAGGTGCGGGAGAGGCGCCGATTTTCAAAGCGATGGCTATGCTGCGTGAGACCAATTTTCTGGTCTTTATGGTCGCATCGCTAATTGTGACGGGTCTTATGCAGTTTTATTTTCTGGGAAGCGCTCGGTTTATGACCGACATTGGCATACCCGCGAAAAATGTCCCGGCCTTAATGGCAATTGCTCAGGCGGTGCAGGCAGTCGCTACTTTTTATTTATTGGACAGATTGATTTCCAGTTTTGGTTTCAAATGGACGCTTGTTACCGGGGCCGGCTGCTGGCTGTTGTTGTATATGGTTTATATCTTCTCGAAGTCACGGCTGCCGGTGATAGCAGCCCAGTCGCTGCACGGAATTGCATACGTGTTATTTATAATCGCAGGCCAGGTCTATGCCGGCAGCGTCGCATCGGCGGAAATCCTGAAATCTATGCAGGCGCTTGTCTTTGCCGCGACGACGGGAGTAGGATTATTCGTCGGAACCCAGTTTGCGGGCGTTGTGATGGACGCTTGCAAACGGCAGGACAAGTTCAACTGGCGGGCAATTTTCTTAGTGCCGGCAGTGATTATGCTCATATCAATCGTCGTAATAGTTGCATTGTTCAAAGGTTGAGAACAAGAGAGGGAAATTAATATGGTGCGTGTTGGCATAGTGGGATTCGGCTTTATGGGCAGGACGCATCTTGGCTGCTATCGAAAGCTGCGCGGCGTCCGGGTAGTTTCGATTTGCGATAGCGACAAAGCACGCCTTAAAGGCAGTGATAAAATCACGGGCAATATCGCAGGAGATGAAGCGGCTTCGGACCTAAAGGGCGTTGCGCTCTATACGGATTTCGAGAAAATGTTAGCTGAGCAAGAACTCGATGCCGTATCGATTACACTGCCGACGTATATGCACAGGGATTTTACGATTGAAGCTCTTGAAGCGGGTTTGCACGTTTTGTGCGAGAAACCGATGGCGATGCGTGTGGACCATTGCAAAGAAATGATTGAGGCGGCGAAGGCCGGTCGAAAGGTTCTGCAAATCGGGCACTGCATCCGCTTCTGGCCTGAATATGCTGCGGCTCTAAAGATTGTTAAATCGGGCAAATACGGCAGGGTGTTAGCGGCGTCTTTTAGGCGCATCAGCCCTGTGCCGGGATGGAGCTGGAAAAACTGGCTTATCAACGCCAGCAAAAGCGGCGGGGCGATTATGGATATGCACATACACGACGCCGATTATATTCAGTATCTGTTTGGTTTGCCCGCGGCGGTGAAATCACAGGCGGTTGTCGGGCCAAGCGGCGGGTTCGATTATGTCGCAACGCAGTATGTTTATAAGGGCCAGAAAGCTGTTGTTGCCGAAGGGGGCTTTGTCGCCTCGAAGAGCTTCAAGTTCGAGATGAGTTTCAACATAGTATTGGAAAAGGCGACGATTGTTTACGATTGCACGCGAATGCCGGCTTTCTGTATTTATCCGGCGAGGGGCAAAAGAATTATTCCAAAGGTCGAGCCGGGCGACGGCTGGTCGCGGGAGATTGCCCATTTCATAAAGAAAATCACCGGTGAAAAAGTGCCGCAGATTATCAGTCCTCTCGATTCGCTTAACGCCGTAAAAATAGTTTTGGCCGAAAAGCAATCGGCCCGGGCAGGAAAAGAGGTCAAGCTTCGATGATTAAATGCCTCGATTGGCCGATTGGAGTTTGCAGCTGGTCGCTCGGCAATGACTTTGACGAAATCGCGGCCCTTGCCGGGCAGACCGGGCTTGACTGTGTTCATCTCGCAATTTTCCCGACGATGGGCGCCGAGGACGATATTTACCTTGCGAAAATTGCAGAGAATAATCTGACGATTACGGCGACGATGACTAACTTCCCGCAGGAGGATTACTCGACGCTCGAATCAATAAAAGCTACCGGCGGGATTGTGCCCGACGATTGCTGGCAGACGAATCGCGATATGACTTTTGGGGCAATCAAGCTCACTGCTGAGCTTAAGGTGCCGTATCTGTCGCTGCATTTCGGCTTCATCGAGATTAAGTCGAAAAAACTTTTAGACAGGGTGAAAATGCTTGCAGACAAGGCAGGAGAGCACAATGTTATGCTGTTAATGGAGACCGGGCAGGAGTCGGCTGATGAGCTTCGAGAGTTTCTTGAAATGGTGCGTCATCCTGCCTTGGGTGTGAACTTCGACCCGGCAAATATGATTTTATATGGCAAAGGTAATCCCGTCGAGGCGGTTAGTGTTCTCGGCCCTTGGATAAAACACGTTCATATAAAAGACGCTCTGAAAACCAAAACACCGGGCACTTGGGGAAGCGAAGTTGTATGGGGGACGGGTGAGGTTAATGCCGGGAAGTTTTTGAAGGCATTGAAACAAGCAGGTTTTAAAGGGGCGTTGGCGGTTGAACGAGAAACGGGAGATAATCGCCTCGGCGATATCAAAACCGCCGTGAATATGCTCAGGGGCTTTAAGAACTGATTGTCACTGCTCAATTTTGATTCGAACGTTCTCACGGTATTCGTTCGGCGCTTTGTTAATTTCTTTGTCAATCCGGCGTTGTGCAGCGAATATATTTATAGCAGTGATACAGGCGCCGGCCCCCGCGATAAAGAAAAAAATTGCCGCAAGCGTGGCAAATAATTTAGGCAGCATGTAAATCAATAATCCGAATCCGATGAGAGCAAGTCCCGTTGTTAATAACCCGCCTGCCAGGCGCCGTGACGCCTGTGAGAGTAAGCTGCTGTAAAATCGAAACGGCATCTGAAAGACCCTTTCAATAAACTTCAGGGGCGGGCCTGACGCCCGCCCCTGATTAGTGTCTCATTAGTACATACCACCGGGAGGCGGGCCGGGCGGCGTCTCTTTTTTCTCCGGTATTTCGCTTACCACTGCATCGGTTGTCAGCAGCAGCGAGGCGATGGAAGCGCCGTTTTGCAGTGCTATTCTTTCGACCTTGGTGGGGACAATTACGCCAAAGTCTATCATATTGCCGTATTCTTTCCTCAGGGCGTCGTAGCCGAAGTTTTTGTCTGAGCTGTCCATCACCTTATGCGCCACAATTGAGCCGTCAAGACCTGCATTCACGGCGATTTGCTTTATTGGTGCGACGACCGCACGCCGCACTATATCGACGCCGACCTTCTCATCGCCCTGTGCTTTGATTTTGTCCAGTGCCGGAAGCGCTCGCAGCATAGCAACGCCGCCCCCGGCAAGGATTCCTTCCTCGATAGCGGCCCTGCAGGCGTGAAGTGCGTCCTCGACGCGCGCCTTTTTCTCTTTCATCTCGGCCTCGGTAGCGGCGCCGACTTTTATCTGGGCGACACCGCCGGATAGTTTGGCTAACCGCTCCTGGAGTTTTTCGATGTCGTAATCACTGGTGGATTTTTCGATTTCCGTCTTTATCTGTTCGATTCTGCCTTTGATTTCCTCCGTTTTGCCGGCTCCTTCGATAATTGTTGTAGTGTCCTTGTCGATGGTGACCTGCTTTGCCCTGCCGAGCATACTTAGTTCGAGATTTTCGAGGTCGATACCGAGGTCCTCAAATATGGCCTGCCCGCCGGTGAGCACGGCGATGTCGCTCAACAGCGACTTTCGTCTGTCGCCGAATCCGGGGGCCTTGACTGCGGCGCACTGCAGCACGCCGCGAAGTTTGTTGACAACCAGCGTTGCCAATGCTTCGCCTTCGATGTCCTCGGCGATGACTAACAGAGGTTTGCCCTGTCTGGCAACCTTCTCCAGCAGCGGCACGAGCGATTTTATCGAGCTTATCTTTTTCTCGTGGATGAGGATATACGGCTTGTCGAGCACGACGGTCATATTTTCAAGCTTGTTGATAAAGTGAGGACTTAAATAGCCCTTGTCGAACTGCATGCCCTCGACCAGCTCGACGACGGTCTCGAGCGACTGGCCTTCTTCGACGGTAATGACACCGTCTTTGCCGACCTTGTCCATCGCCTCTGCGAGTTTTTTGCCGATTTCAGCGTCCTGATTCGCCGAACAGGTGGCAACCTGCTCAATCTGTTTGCTGGAGGCGACGGGGATGCTCATTTTCTGCAGTTGCTGGACGATTGTATCGACCGCCGTATCGATGCCGCGTTTTACATGCAGCGGATTTGCGCCTGCTGTGATATTTTTAAGCCCTTCATCGAAGATGGATTCGGCCAGGATTGTCGCGGTAGTGGTTCCGTCGCCTGCCACAGTGGATGTCTTGGAGGCGACTTCCTTGACCATTTGTGCGCCCATATTCTCGTATGGGTCTTCAAGCTCGATTTCCTTGGCGACCGTTACGCCGTCTTTTGTAACGGTGGGCGAGCCGTATGACTTTTCAAGAACGACTACTCTGCCGCAGGGGCCTAAGGTTATCTTTACAGCGTCGGCGAGCTTCTTGACGCCTTTTTGAATCGCCGCCCGTGCGTCAGTGCCGAATGCTATCATTTTTGCTGCCATAATTTTCTCCTTCTCATCTTTATAGGCGAATCTCGAATAATTTAATTACCGGTAGTGCATTAAGGATTAGGTTTCTATCACCGCCATAATATCCGATTCATTCATAATCAGATACTCTTTACCGTCTATCTTTATCTCGCTGCCGGCGTAGCTGGTAAACAGAACCAGGTCGCCTTTTTTTACCTGAGGTTTCCGGCGAGAGCCGTCATCCATGATTTTACCTGTGCCGACCGCCACAACCTTGCCCCGCTGGGGCTTTTCCTTTGCGCTGTCGGGCAGGACTATTCCGCCTGCCGTTTTGTTCTCTGCTTCCACTCGGCTTACAAGCACCTTGTCGGCCAATGGTCTTATCTTCATTTTCTCACTACTCCTTTCAAAACTTCTAACTGATTATTTGATTTATTGAGTTCAGACCGAAAAAATATGGCTTCTGTATTTTTTGACGAACAGCCGATTCAACTGGTCTTTCAGGATTTTCATATCAACCGGCTTGTCAATCACGCTGAAAACGTCAAGCCGCAGCGCTTCGTCGAGCATTGACTTGGTTGCATTGCTCGCCAGCAATATGCAGGGTATCGTTGGACACTCCAATCTGATAATTTTTAATGTCCACAGGCCTCCCTGTCCACAGCCCGCCTCGACTCGCCCGCGAGTCGGGCGAGGCGGGTCGGTATCGACGATTGTTGTGCGAATCCGGCGATGCCGCAACACATCAACTAAATCATTGGTGCTCTCGGCCACCAGCAGATTCACGCCCCTGGGACTGAATATGTCGCGCATGGCCCCAGGCCAATCCCAGTCAGCCCGGCTGGCCAATACGTTTACTTCATCAGATTGTAGCATGTCCATAACCATAGCCACAATAAAAATAGCAAACACTGTGCCAACAGGGGGATACGATTGCCTTTTTGCGTAAGTCCTTGTGCAAAAAGATATTATGAAACACCACCTGTAAGTTGATTACCTGCCAAAATTCACCCCAAACGCGCCGCCCCTGCCACGCTGACAGGTTTGTGAAGAAGGTGGATAAAGCAGTTGTTGACGGAATTCAGAACACGATTGCGGCGTAGCCGACGGATTCGCGGCTGGTGGCGCCCATTTTGCGGAGCATTATTTCGTTGCTGTTGGTATGAGCGAGCAGGACGCCTTTTGTTTTGCCGAGCGCCTTAGCGACGGCGACGGCGGCAGCAGCGGCGCCCGCGCCACAGGCGTTGTAGTTCTCGGCTGCACTTTCGAGCATCTTGTCGGGCTGCAAGCTGAGAGCGAAATCAATGAATTGTTTGTCATTGACCTCGGTTGCCCATTTGAGTCCTTCCTTGCCTGCACCCATTGGTGTAAAGCCGTAGCGAGGCCCGTAGTGGGTCAGGTCGGTAGAGCCGAGGCAGACGATTTTCCTTTCGTCGTCGCTGCTTATAATGCTGGCGACGATTTCGCCGAGGTGAATCGCCTGTTTAGAAGGCGGCGTGAGAATCGGCAGTATCTTGGCACCGGGGAAAAAGTGTTGTATGAACGGGACTTGGACCTCCATACTGTGCTCGCTGTTGTGGGCGTCGCGGTCGCTGATTGCGGTTTTGCTTTCGAGTATTGCGCTGGCAAGCTCTTCGTCGATGGCGATTTCACCCAGCGGGGTGACCCAGATGCCTGTGTCGTAAACCGCCGGTGGTTGTCCCATATAGCTGTGCGCTGCGCCGAATATTACGAAAGCATGAACGGTTGGGTGCTGCTGTTTGATTGCGGAAAACACCATCGCTGCGGTAGCGCCGCTGAAGGTCCAGCCGGCGTGCGGGACGATGCCTGCGACTATTGTATCGGGCACCTTGGCTTTGCCTTCGGCTACGCCGAGGCGAGACGGCTGGTTTTCGGTCGCCTCTTCGAGGCACTGATTTATCTCATCAACGCACTGGTCGTGCCCGTCTGGATAGAACTGGCCAGCCACAATGGGTTTTCTCTTTTGCATATTATGCATCCGTTACTTGCGTTTGCGGCTCCCGGTCGGTATGATTATACCATTATCTCCAAAGCCAATATACTGTAAATAAGAAAGGCGAGGAAGCAGATGACATCTGAAAAGGGCGGCAAACGAGCAGTAGCGGTGGTAATGGGCTCGGACAGCGATTTGGGCGTTATGCAGACCTGTATCGATACGCTCAGGGATTTTGGTATACAGCCGGTAGTGCGGATAATTTCCGCTCACCGCACGCCTAAAGTTGCCTCGCAGTTTGCCCAGTCGGCGGCCAGAAGCGGGATAAAGGTCATAATCGCCGCCGCCGGTATGGCCGCCCATCTGGCGGGTTCGATAGCCGGTTGGACAACGCTGCCGGTAATTGGTGTGCCGCTTGCCGCCAAGGATGGGCCGGCAGGGCTGGATGCCCTTTTGAGCACGGTTCAGATGCCGTCGGGAGTCCCTGTTGCGACGGTCGCAATCGGCAAGGCCGGTGCAAAGAACGCGGCTATTCTGGCCGTTCAAATCCTTGCGTTGTCGGACAAAACTCTCGCAGACAAGCTTGCCCGGCTTAAAACCACCCAGGCAAAAGATGTCGCTAAAAAGGACTCCGCCATAAAATAATGGCTTTGACACAATTATCCGCAGGCGTGCTCGAAATTCAAATCGCTTTTATCCGCCGAAGTTTGCCCACCATCGACGAGGCAAATTTCTTACTTGTGAAAGGGCATAAAAAAAGTTAGCCAAAGAGTTTTTAGCCACAGAGCACACAGAGGACACAGAGATTACGTAGTAAAAAAGCAAAGTTTAAAATAAAAACAGTGTTAATCCGTGTCTAATTTTATTGCGGATTGTTCGGCTCTGAAATCAGGACAAGATTGGCATTTTCGTATTTATATTCCTTGCCCTCAACCTTGTCTTCGAACATATCGCCATCTTCCAGGCCAAGATTTTTACAAGTAAATGTCTCTTCTGGAATAGGCACATTTAATATAGATTTTGTGAATGTAATTTTAGAATCAAAGCTTTTTTTACGATCGGAAGAACGAAATGTTACATAATGAACAATCTTGGGAACACATATTCCATCGATACTTTCATATGTAATATCCAAAGTCTGTAATATCTCATTGTTTGTATCCAGTGCCTCACGATGGACTAAATTGTATTCCACCGAACTATCTAATATTATGTTTATGTTTACGAACTCAAGGCGAGGGTTACAGCCTTTACAATCCTCACTTCTGTAAAATCGAGTCTTTATATAAGTTTTCGTGCCCTCTGTCATAATGCTGATTCGAGGGACTTTTCCTTCCGGGATATCGGGTGAGGGATTTGCTATATGATTACGCAGCACCTCAAGGTCTTCCCATATCATCTTATGACCTTCAGAAAAATATTTCCTCGGGTCTCTTACATCACCCCATTGTTCATTTTTGGTTTTTTCCACCGGAAGCCTAAATGCCTTCTTGCCTGACCATTTACCATTTACCTTCTTGCCGCCATAACCATAATTAAGGTTTGGCATAAAACTCAGGTATGCGTCCGAAGTAACTATTGATACCATCGGCGTATATCGTCGCTCTAAAACAATATCCCTATCCAAATCCAAAGCTTTGAACTTATATTTCGGCATAGATTTTGAACAATACAGCTTGTTGTTTTTAATGTCTATCGCAAATTCCTGCAATATAGATATATTTCTACGAAGAGCATCGGAACGAGCGGCAGGGTCGTTCGCATCAATATTAAACGAGCGGCACTGTTCACCATAGTAATAATTGTCTTCTTGTATGCTGAATTCTCCCTGCCAGGTATTGATTTTCTCGTAATTGGCTTTCATTAAGACCGCTGCTCTATCCAGAAACCCTACATACTCCGACTCCGGCACTGGTTGAAGCGATTGTCCAAAACTGACGCTATAAGTAAACATTAAAAAAACCAATGTAACCATTGCCCGCGGTATCAGATTTTTCTTAGTGTCCATTATCATTATTCCTTTCAATTGTAATAATTTCATGGTGATACACATCTCCAACTGGCCCCTTCATTAATCTCCCACTCACCTTCTCCTATACAGTCCTGGCAATAAGGCCACGTCCACGCGTGACAATAACCTTCCGGGCTAGAACCACCGCATATCTCCAAGTAATGAGTTCCTGCCTCTGTGCAATATCTCCACCTATAGCATGGGACAATCCCTTCATTGACTCGACACTTGCTGCCGGTTCCATATGTATAGTAAAAATTACTCCATGATGCTTCCCTCTCTTTGTGGTCGCTACAACTGCCGCCGACCGCCGGGTCACAGCCACAACCATTACTCTTATTACAAAGAATCTCATCTGTCTCACCCTCACAGCATCCATCCGGACAGCAATTGCCCTCACAGCAGGATTCGCTGACGCCGCATATATAACCATTCACAGTATCCCCACAACACTGCTGGGTTCTAACGTCATAGCATTCGCCGCTACAGCATGCCTTGTTCGGGTCGCCGCCGCAGGCCTTGCACTGGCCGTCATCGCAG